>CAZUAH010000653.1:0-7474 GCA_964617665.1 uncultured Pirellulaceae bacterium | reverse complement strand
CGAAGGATCTTTGGCAAGATCCACTACCCGAAAACCAAGATGCGGCAGAGTACTAGGCGTTCTCGCGGCGACAGAACAGGTTGATTACAATGCGTCCTCAACACATTGTGTTTCATCCTGCAACTTTGTGATCTACCATGCGAACATTCGTGTTTAGAAGGGCGTCAGCAACACAACGCAGCGCCGCCTCCGTTGTTCGAGTTTTGGCAGCGAGCTCCCTGTTGTGTTTTGCTCATTTGGCAGTGGTTGCCGGCGCGGCGGAAGAGGCCGGTGCGCCGACCGCCGAGCGACCGCCCTTTCCCGTCCCGCAGACGACGCCGCGACGAACGGATGTGAAACCGTTCGAATATGTGGAAGCGAAGATTGCGTACTATCCTCCAGACGGAGCGCGGCGAGGCGACGGGCAATGGAACCGTATGCAACTGCCCTTGTCACCCGCCGAGTCGATGCGGCACACGGTGACGCCGGTCGGGTTTCGCGTTGAGTTGTTCGCGGCCGAGCCGGATATTGGCAAGGCGATCTGCTTGAATTGGGACGAGCGAGGACGGCTGTGGATCGCCGAGACGGTCGACTACCCCAACGATATGCAGCCTCCAGGCCAGGGTCGCGACCGCATCCGCATTTGCGAAGACACAGACGGCGACGGACGGGCGGATAAGTTCACCGTGTTCGCCGAGAAGCTGAGCATCCCCACGAGTCTGACCTTTGCTCACGGCGGCGTTATTGTCACGCAGGCTCCTTACACGCTATTTCTGAAGGACACAGATGGCGACGACGTGGCCGATGTCCGCCGTGAACTGTTCGGTGGCTGGGGTATCAACGACACCCATGCCGGGCCCAGCAACTTGCACTTCGGGCTGGACAATTGGTACTGGGGCATCGTGGGATACTCTGGGTTCAACGGCACCGTGGGCGGCGAGAAGCATTCGTTCAAGATGGGATTCTATCGGTTTCAAGTGAACGGCAGCGCCGGTGATAAGACGGACGCCGATCCGACCGCAGTGCGGCTGGAATTCGTCCGCAACACGAACAACAACTCGTGGGGAGTCGGGTTCAGTGAGGAAGGTCTATTGTTCGGCTCGACCGCCAACCGCAACCCGAGCGTTTACATGCCGATTGCCAACCGCTATTACGAACGGGTCCGCGGCTGGTCGTCGAGCGTACTGGGCGGAATCGCCGACACGCACCTGTTCAAGCCGATTACCGACAGAATCCGGCAGGTCGACTGCCACGGCGGATACACGTCCGGGGCCGGGCACGCTCTGTACACGGCTCGCACTTATCCGCCGGAGTATTGGAACCGCACGGCACTGGTCAACGGGCCCACAGGGCATTTGACAGGCGTGTTTGTGCTCCAGCGCGACGGTACCGACTTCCGCTCGCACAATCCGTTCAATCTGCTGGCCAGCGACGACGAATGGTCGGCGCCGATCATGGCCGAGGTCGGACCGGATGGGCACGTCTGGATTATCGACTGGTACAACTACATCGTGCAGCACAATCCCACGCCGGTCGGCTTCAAGACCGGCAAAGGAAACGCCTACGAAACCGAGCTGCGGGACAAACGCCATGCCCGCATCTACCGCGTGGTGTACGAGGCCGCCCCGGCCAAACGACCGTTCTCGCTGGCCGGTGCCTCGCCAACGGAACTGGTCGCAGCGTTACGGCATCCCAACATGCTGTGGCGAAAACACGCCCAGCGGCTGTTGGTCGAACGGGCGGAGCGCAATGTCGTGCCGCTGCTGATGGAGCTGGTCAAAGACACGAGCGTCGACGAGATCGGACTGAACGTGGGCGCGATCCACGCCCTGTGGACGATGCACGGACTTGGCGCGTTGGCCGAATCGGACTCCGCCGCCGTCGCCGTGGCAGTGGGTGCGCTACGCCATCCGTCGGCGGGCGTGCGTCGCAACGCGCTGAAGGTGATCCCGCGCGACGAGGCGTCGTTGATCGCGATACTCAAAGCAGGCTCGGTCCGCGACAGCGACGCTCACGTGCGCATGGCAGCGTTGCTCGCGCTCTCGGAAGTGCCCGCCAACGACTCCGCCGCCGAAGCGGTCGTCGCTTCGCTCGAAGACGAACGCAACCAAGCCGATCGCTGGATTCCCGACGCGGCCACCAGCGCCGCCGCCGCGCACGCCGCTCAGTTTCTGACACGAATATCGCGGACGAAGCGCGTGCCACAGAAGGCGCTCGGCACGATAGCGGTCGTCGCGGAGCATTACGCCCGCGGCGGCGGGGATCCGAGAACAAACGCGTTGATTGCCGCCCTGGCCGATGCCAACGTCGATGCCGCGACGGCCATCCTGCAGGGTTTCGCCAAGGGCTGGCCGGCCGATCATCAGCCAACGCTTTCGGCCGATGCACAACAGGCCGTGGGCAAATTGCTTACGTCGCTCCCGCCGGCTGCTAAAGGGCAACTGATCAAGCTCGCCGTCTCGTGGGGCGGAGACGAGTTGGAGCAGCATGTGGCAGAGGTCGTCCAATCGCTGCTTGCGACGGTCACCGACGAGAAGGCGGACGAGACGATGCGCGGGGAGGCCGCTCGGCAGCTTGTCGCATTTCAACCGCGCGATGAGGATCTCGCGGGCAAGCTAATTCGACTGGTGACACCCCGCACGCCGCCGGAGCTGGCCACGGGCCTGATCGAATCACTCCGCGAGAGTCAAGCCGCGGGGACACCTCGGATCATCGTCGATGGCGTCGCCGGCCTCACGCCGGGCGTCCGGGACGCCGCCATCCGCGTGTTGATGAGCCGGCCGGAATGGACAGGCACGCTGCTCGATTCGGTTGAATCGGGGCAAATGACGATTTCCGATTTGTCGCTCGAGCAGACACAATTGCTCTCCGCGCATCCGAACAAAGACGTGCGGCGCCGGGCGACGAAGCTGTTGGCCAAGGGTGGCGGACTGCCCGACAAAGACCGAGAGAAGGTACTCGAAGCGAAACTCGCACTTGCCGACAAAACCGGCGACGTCGTCCGCGGCAAAGAGGTGTACACGAAACACTGTTCCAAGTGCCACGTCCACAGCGGCGAAGGCGAACGGATCGGGCCGGACCTGACCGGCATGTCGGTCCACCCCAAACAGGAATTGCTCACGCAGGTCCTCGACCCGAGCCGCAATCTGGCGGGCACGTATCGGGCCTACACCGTGGTGACCGACGACGGCCTCATACGGTCGGGTATGCTGGCCTCCGAGACAAAGACCACGATCGAACTCCGCGACACCGAAGGCAAGAAACACATTGTGCTGCGGGAGGAGATCGACGAGTTCGTAGCAACGCGCAAATCGATCATGCCCGACGGTTTCGAGAAGCAGATCGATGACGGGGGTATGGTCGACTTGTTGGAGTTTCTCGCGGCCAAGGGCGCTCACGTACCGCTGCCGCTGGCGGCGACGGCGACCGCCGTGAGCACGCGAGGGCTGTTTACCACGCGCGACGACTCGGATCGCGCGGCCGACATGATGGTCTTTGCCGATTGGGGGCCGAAGACGTTCGCCGACGTGCCATTCCAGTTGGTTGACCCCCGCGGGCGGTCCACGCCCAATATCATCCTGTTGCACGGGCCACGGGGTGTGCTGCCGCCGCGCATGCCCAAGTCGGTCCGGGTGCCCTGTAATACCGCCGCCCGAGCCGTGCATTTGCTGAGCGGCGTCAGCGGTTGGGGTTATCCCGCGTGGAAAGAGAAAACGGTTTCGATGACCATCCGACTGCATTACGCCGACAATCAGACGGAAGACCATTCATTGGAAAACGGTGTTCATTTCGCCGACTACATCCGCCGGGTCGACGTACCGAAATCGCAATTCGCCTTTGCGTTGCGCACGCAACAGGTCCGCTATCTGACGATTCACCCGCGTCGTGCTGAAGTGATCCGAGAGATCGAACTCGCCAAGGGCAACGACCCAACGTCGCCGATCGTAATGGCGTTGACCGTGGAAACGCGGTAGCAGAAACGGTGTACTTCACCAGCGGCTCGAACACGTCGAAGGCGTCGACGGTTACGGGAAAATGGAGCGAAACAAGATGATTCGAGACTGTGTGCGATGGGCAGTGCGGCATGGCGGCCATACCTTTACAGGCGCACCTCGCCAGGAAAACCGATTCCCGCAGAATTGCACCCTGCGTTCGCCACGGCTAGATTGGTGGAAACGCAGGATTCCTGACCACCAAATGAATACCATTGAATCAGCTCGACAGTTCCTAGACCGGCAAGCCGATGTGGCCGTGTGGTACACAGAGTACCAAGGCCGCAACGAGGCTATCGCGTATGCCAACAACGTCTTCTCCCAGACGTTCGGGATTTCCATCGAACGGATTCTTGTGGCCAAGCGGTACCATCTGGTAAACCCGCCAGATACTCCGGAGCACGTGATCGAGCGGTACAAGGAGGAGGATCTTGCAGCGATGAGGGACGGCTGCTTCTTTGCTCGCAACCCTTTAGAGCAAGGCCAATCGATTGAGGCGGTGAAGCTTCGTTTCGATCAGGGCATGCTAGGTCTGTTCAAGATCCTTGATACGAGACCAACTGACGCGCCAGTCGAGTTGAACGACTTTGACCGGGCCATTCTGGACGTCGTGCACCAAGTGCGACCTGATTTGCTCCCCGAATCGCGTGGCTGAGCCGAGGGGTGTGAGAAGTTTCGACAAAGGGACCTTTCTGGCAGGCATGGTTCCTACAGCTTCGATGCGTCGGTGTTGTCGTCCTGTGTAACGAATGGTAGTTCGTGTGGCGACACATGCCACGCCCATCTCGATGCTCAATGCTCCAATTGCCCACCGCCGGCACTGCAGTCACAATGGAGACAACTGCACCTCACATGGAGAGATGGCGGCCTTCTCGCATCCTGACTGCACGTGTGCCCGCCATTTGGTGCAGTTGCGCCGTTACCTTTAGTTGGTGGATTTGCTGCGAAAACTGCCTTGTGTGTGTCTACGACCGGCCGGTTCGTCTCCGCTGGAGACACCAACTCGGACGATTGGTAGCAGAATCTTCCCGAGGGGGCCATAAGCCACCACCGGTAAGAGACGCAGGTGAGTGAACGTCATAAGCACAGAATGCAACTTCCGGGCAGACAAGACGATGCTGCTCGCGAGATTGGGCGCCATTACGGCTAGTGCGACTTTGGCCGTCGAGGAATGCCCCAGATCGAGAGGAAAGTGTAAGCGGCGCTCGAAAGCGGTGGCGCTAGGGCGGTTGAAAGGGGCATCGCCCGGGGCGTAGTGATATTGTAGTTGGGTAGGGTTTGTTTGTCTTGTAGGGAGGCAACTCTTGCCGTGCCTCGTCCGTGAGGCTTACGATGTATTCCTTAATGCCGGAACTTATACCATCGGCACGGACATGGAAGACGTACTACGAATACAACAACTGCAGTAGGACCCCAAACATGAGATTACATGAGTTTGCGGCTGTTCTTTGCCTGACCGTTCTTGGCGCCCTGTCTTTGGGGTCGGAGCCTGTCACGGAAGCTCGCCAGACGATACTCCTCGACGGCACTTGGCAAGTTGCGGAAGGAAAGCTGGACGTGATGCCCAAAGAGTTCGATCACGAGGCGCCGGTGCCCGGGTTGCTGGATTTGGCTTCCCCGCCGTTCGAGACGCCGGGCAACGTGATCTCGGATGCGGAGAGGGGCGTGCCTTGGGAGCGGGCGCAGAAGGCGGACCCCTTGCGCGAGGCGTTTTGGTATCGACGCACGTTCAAGATCAATGCGCCGGAATCGAACGTGGCCTTGCTCAAAGTGAACAAGGCATTCTACGGCACATGCGTGTTTCTCAACGGGCATCAGGTCGGAACAAGTTCTTTCAACTTCACGCCCGGCTGGTTCGACCTGAAGCCGTTCATCAAGACCGACGGTTCAGAGAACGAGTTGGTTATCCGCGTCGGTGCGTCGCTGGCCCAGATCCCGCTGTCGGTGACCGATGGTTGGGATCCCGAGAAGGCTCGTTATGTGCCTGGGATCTATGACTCGGTCACACTGATCGTGACTTCGACGCCGCACGTGGTGAATGTCCAGACGGTACCCGATCTGAAGAACGGTTCGGTGCGTGCGGTGATCGAGTTAGCCAACACGAGCACAGAGGAAATCGCTCCGACTATCCGGGCCGTGGTTCGGGAGGCCAAGAGCGGGCGGGTCGTTGGCCAGTCGGTCGTGGAACCCAAGTCTTTCCGGCCGGTGACCATCGCTGATACGACTAGCCTGAGGCCGGGAGGCAAAGGCCGTGTGGATACGACGGTCAAGGTCGCCAACCCGCACTGGTGGAGCCCGGAAGATCCGTTCCTCTACGAACTGATCGTCGATACGGGCGCCGACGCCTACAAGACGCGTTTCGCCATGCGGAGTTTCAAGACCGACCCGGACAACGGTCGCGTGTTGCTCAACGGCAAACCCTATTATCTGCGCGGCTCGAACGTGTGCGTTTTCCGCTACTCCGAGGACCCGCTGCGCGGCGACACGATGTGGGATCGACAGTGGGTGAGGAAACTGCACAGGCAATTCAAGAGCATGCATTGGAACTCGCTGCGATACTGTATCGGCTTTCCGCCGGAGATGTGGTATGAAATCGCGGACGAAGAGGGGATTCTGATCCAGGACGAGTTTCCCATTTGGTACAACAACTGGCCGCACGGATCGATGTTCGGCTGGCCCGACCAGATCACTGCCGACAGTCTCGCCAGTGAGTTCAGGCAGTGGATGCGCGAACGATGGAACCATCCGTGTGTTGTGATTTGGGATGCACAAAATGAAACGAACAACGACACGGTTCTGGCCGAAGTCATCGGCCGAGTGCGCGGGCTGGACCTGTCGAACCGCCCTTGGGACAACGGCTGGGGTACCACGCAATCGCCGACCGACATCTCGGAATACCATCCGTATCGATGCAGTCCCCAGTTCCCGAGGCCATTCAGCCTTTCGCTTTTCAAGCAGGAATCGGGCGTGCCCGACACCGGGCCGAAACAAGGGGGCCATCCGCCGTACATCATCAACGAGTACGGCTGGCTGTGGTTGAATCGCGACGGCACGCCCACATGGATTTCACGCCCGGTGTACGACAGCGTCCTGGGCCCGGATGCCGGGGTGGAGCAATACCGCGACTTCTACGCCCGGACCTTGGCGGCGATGACCGAATTCTGGCGATCACGTCGCAAGTGTGCCGGCGTGATGCACTTTTGTGGTCTGGGCCATTTTCGTCCGAACGGAGTCACGTGCGACAACTTCATGGATCTGGCGACGTTGGAGTTCGACCCGTTTTTCTACAGGTATGTCCGCGACTCATTCGCCCCGGTCGGTGTGATCCTGGACCTATGGCAAGAGCAAGTCGAACCGTCCGCCCAGCTAGCCGTTCCCGTAATGGTGGTCAATGACCTCGACAAGCCGTTTGACGGCGGCGTGATGTTGTGCCTGCAGCACGATGGCAAGAACGTTTGGCAGCAGACAAGACAGATCGCCGTCGAGCCGCTGGGGACGGGCGT
>CAZUAH010000652.1:0-7478 GCA_964617665.1 uncultured Pirellulaceae bacterium | reverse complement strand
TGTTCGGTCACTCCGAACGACGCTGAGACGGGAGGGCTAATTGACGCCTTACACATTGACGTTGTTCGACGCGGCTGGCGGCATCACTGGCCAGTGAAGACGGGACAAGCGAATGGTGCGGGACTGAGGCATGGACAATCCGTATCAAAGCCCCTGTGTGGACGACGTGGGCCGTGAGCCACGTATTGGTTCCGGCCAGACTCGAATCGCCGACTTGGCAACCGCTGGCTGTGTTCGAGGATCGTTGATGGGAGCCACGCTTGGCGGCGGTGTTTTGGCGTTGCTCCGTGGCGGTGTGGTTTTGTGGACGCAGTTCGACGAGGCCGGAGAGCTTGGGGGAATCGAGGTAATCGAAGTCCTCATTGGTATTGTCTTCGGTTTCTTTGCAGGTGGGGCGATGCTGGGCTTTTTCTCTGGTCTCTTGGTCGGAGCCATACTCGGCTGGCTCGCCGGACGATCAGCCATAAGCTGTCGCAGACGCCTCATGGCCACCTCAGTCGCGATGTCTGCGGCGTGTGGCCTGAGTTTGTCCGCTTTGTTCGGCTTGATGACATTAGACGAGTTTCACGGTTGGCATCCCCTGCTTCCTGCTCTCGCTACATCAATCGTGACTCTGGCGGCAGCACTGGGGGGCGCCTGGTTGGCCATCAAGGTCGCCAACGCGGCGTGGGGACGCGGCGATTCGGGCTCGTTGCCTAAATCGGAGGCTGAGAGTTAGAATACGTGTCCTGTGAAATCGTTTCCTGGCCCCTCGAACCGACTCTTGAAAGTCAGTATGAACCACACGGACGTGTTCTCATCGCTTACTCCGCCTCAGCAAGACGCGGTCCGGCACATTGACGGGCCGCTTCTGATCCTGGCCGGTCCAGGCAGTGGCAAGACTCGAGTCGTCACACACCGCATCGCGTACATGCTCGAACAGGGCGTTTCCCCCTGGCACGTCTTAGCGCTAACGTTCACCAACAAGGCTGCGGACGAGATGCGATCGCGTGTCGAGCGTTTGGTTGCCCGCCGTGGCGTATTGATGGGCACGTTTCATTCGTTTTGTGCTCGGCTGTTACGACAACACGCGTCGCTGGTGGGGCTGAATCCCAACTACTCGATCTACGATACAGACGACGCCAAGAAGGCGTTGAAACTGGCCCTCGAAGAAAGCGACGTTGAACTGGTACGCACCAGCCCGGAGGCCATCGCCGGCGCCATCAGTTGGGCCAAGAACAATTTGGTCACGGCCGAGGAGTTCGCGGTTCGCTCGGGCGATCCCGTCGGCGCGATCGTGGAAAAGGTGTATCCCTTCTACCAGAGAAGGCTGCTGGAATCAAACGCGGCCGATTTCGACGATTTGCTGCTGCACGTGGCAACGCTACTGAAGGAGAGCCCTGACCTTCGCGGGGCGTTGGACGAGCGATATCGTTACATCCTGGTGGACGAGTACCAAGACACGAATCTGGCGCAGTACGCAATCGTTCGCGCCTTGTCGATCAGCCATTCCAATCTGGCGGTGACGGGAGATCCGGATCAGTCGATCTACGGGTGGCGCGGCGCGAACCTGAGCAATATTTTGGACTTCGAGAAAGACTTCGACAGCGTCAAGGTCGTCCGACTGGAACAGAGCTTTCGCAGCACACCGAATATTCTGCGAGCTGCGGACCAACTGATTTCGTACAACCGCAAACGAAAACCGAAAAAGCTCTTCACGGACAAACCCGACGGCGTCCCCGTGCGATTAGTCATGTATCCGTCGGGGCGAGACGAAGCCGATGATATCGCAAGGAGCATTGCTGATCAGGTCAGCGCATCAAAGCGGCGACCGAAGGACTTTGCCGTCTTCTATCGTATCAACGCGCTATCGCGACAGTTCGAGCATGCGATGCGGAGGGTGCGTGTTCCGTATCAGGTCGTCAGCGGTTTGGAGTTCTATCAGCGCAAAGAAATCAAGGACATCTTGGCCTACCTGCACCTGTTGAACAATCCGCAGAACGACGTCGCGTTCTTGCGGGTCGTGAACACTCCGGCGCGCGGCATCGGTAAGAAGACAGTCGGGCGGCTTACCGCACATGCACGCCGCCATCGTCTGCCATTGCTGGATGCGGCCCGCGAGTGCCAGCTTGTCGAGCCGATCTCGAAGAGCATCGCTGGGAAGATCGCAAAATTTGTCGCCATTTACGATGGCATGATCAAACACGCACACGGCGAACTGTTTGCGCTCCTGCAGTGTGTTGTGCAGGATTCGGGGTACCGTGTTTGGCTGGCGGAGTCGGGAGCCGAAGAGGATGAAGACCGTTTGGACAATATCGAAGAACTGCTCACTGCAGCGGGCGAATTTGACGACGAGCATGCCGACGAGGATAACCGACTGGAACTGTTCTTGGAGCAAACGTCTCTTGTCTCTGACACAGATGCCTGGGAACAGGACAACGACAAAGTGTCTTTGATGACTCTTCACGCCGCCAAGGGGCTGGAATTTCCTGTGGTCTACGTGGTGGCGACCGAAGATGGTTTGTTGCCTCACGAACGCAGCAGAGAAGACCCCGACGAACTTGAGGAAGAGCGGCGATTGCTTTTCGTCGGCATTACGAGGGCCGAAGAGGAGTTGCAGCTGAGTCTGAGTCAATACCGCGCGTTTCGAGGCCAGTTTCGGCCGTCTATTCCGAGTCAGTTCCTGATGGAACTTCCTCGCGAAGAAATGGAACTGATCGAGCCGTCGTCGCGTGGATTTGACGACGAGATTCATTTCGAGATGGACTCTTTCGATGATGAAGACGATGAGTTCGACGACTGGGGCGACGACGATATCAGCCAGGATGTCGAGGAGCAGAGTGTTGGCAGCACGTTGCCAGCGGGTGTTGTGACGGCCGCTCAAATGCTCGAAAGCCAACCCCATAAGATCGAACGTTTTCCGCCGCATGTGTTCCAGCAAGGGATGATGGTAACGCATCCGGAACTCGGCTCCGGTACGATCGTATCAGTCAGCGGGACTGGTGTGAGACGAAAGGCACAAGTCGAGTTTGCCGATGGGAGCATCGTGAAGACATTTGTGATCGCCCACAGTCCATTGGCGCCTTTGATACCGGATGCTCCATAGAGCACAGCAGTTTGGCTGCGTCCTGCAATCTGATAAGTAGGAACGAATGAAAGGACGAACATGACGGAAGCCTACCCAAAAGTCGCCCAGATGAAGGACGTGGCCGCGTTTCGGGCGCGGCTGGAGGAACTTGAACTCGACTTGCCGGTCGACGACGAGATTCTCACGGCCGCGCAGGGATCGCCGATGGCCGAGCCGATTCGCATTGGCGAATTCGAGGTGGGCAATCGGTGGTGTATCCATCCGATGGAAGGCTGGGATGCGAACCCGGACGGGACGCCATCCGCGCACACGCTGCGTCGTTGGCGCAACTTCGGCATCAGCGGTGCGAAACTGATCTGGGGCGGCGAGGCGGCGGCAGTACAGCAAGATGGCCGTGCAAATCCGCACCAGACGATGGCGACGCCGGAAACACGCGACGGATTGGCAGCCTTGTTCAATGAGGTCACTTCCGCGCACCGGGAACGTTTTGGCACGACCGACGATTTGCTGGTTGGGCTGCAGTTGACTCACTCGGGTCGCTTCTGTCGTCCGAATTCCAAGCACCTCGAACCGCGGATCGCGTATCACCATCCCTTGCTGGACGAGAAGTTCGGGATCGAGCCAACCGATCAATCGGCGGTCTGGACCGACGACGATTTGGAGCGTTTGATTGACAACTACGTGATTGCCGCCGGACTGGCCAGGGACGTGGGATTCGCGTTCGTTGATGTCAAAGCGTGTCACGGATACCTGCTGCACGAGTTCCTCAGTGCCCGCGCACGGGATGGCAAATTCGGTGGCGATTTGGACGGACGGACTAGGGTCCTGAGGACGATCATCGGTCGCATTCAGGACGAGCATCCTGATCTGATGATCGGCGTGCGTCTGAGCATCTTTGACATGCCGCCGTTCAAAACTAGTCGCGAAACGGGCCAGCCAATGGACTTCGAAGACCTGTTGCCGTACGAGTATGGCTTCGGTGTCAATTCGGATAATCCGCTCGAGTACGACCTTGAAGAGCCGCTCCGGCTCATCTGCATGCTTCGCGATATGGGCGTCGTGGCGATGAATCTGACTTGCGGCAGTCCCTACTACAACCCGCACATCCAGCGGCCGGCTATCTTTCCACCGATCGACGGCTACCAACCGCCGGAAGACCCGTTGGTGGGCGTGGCTCGTCAGATCCACGCGGCCCGGCGGTGCAAACAGGCATTCGGCGATCTTCCTATGGTGGGCACGGCCTACACGTACCTGCAAGACTATGCCCCACATGTGGCTCAGGCGGTCGTGCGAGAAGGTTGGATCGATCTGGTCGGAATTGGCCGCATGGTTCTTGCTTATCCTGAGTTGCCCGCAGATTCCTTGAACCAAGGTAAGCTGACGCGAAAACTCATCTGCCGTACGTTCAGCGATTGCACCACGGGGCCACGAAGCGGACTCGTGTCCGGATGCTATCCGTTGGACGACTACTACAAAGGGCTTCCGGAAGCCGGCGAATTGAAGCGCATCAAGCAAGAGCTGAAGGAGACTTGAGCATGTTCCTTGTCTTCGACACAGAGACGGCTGGATTGCCGCGTGACTGGTCGGCACCCATCACGGATGTCAGTAACTGGCCGCGGCTCGTGCAAATCGCTTGGCTGTGCTGCGATGATACCGGAACCGAACTATCTTCACGCGAGTACCTCATCAAACCCGACGGTTTTGTCATCTCCCGGCAGGCCTCCGAAGTGCACGGAATCACCACAAAACGAGCAGTGGAAGAAGGCGTGGAGTTACTGCCCGTGCTTGAGGAATTCTCGGAGGCCGTCATGTCGGCCGACATGGTGGTGGGGCACAACGTGGACTTTGATACAAAGATCGTCGGCGCCGAACTGATACGCGCCGGAATGAAGAACGTATTCACCGGGAAGACGCTACGCTGCACGATGAGGGAATCGACAGACTACTGTCGGCTGCCTGGTAGACGTGGATACAAATGGCCCACGTTGACGGAACTGCACAAGATCCTGTTCGGAAAAGGCTTCGAGGGGACCCACGGCGCGCTGGCCGACGCGCGGGCTGCTATGCTTTGTTTTCTAAAGTTGCGCGAGCAACGGAGCATTCAATAAGCGGCTTGTAGTACATCTCCCTATACTCCGGATACCACATAGCCTGATCGACGGTCGCTTCGATCTCGCTATCCGGGATGAGTCGACCGAGTCCGCGGTCGCGCGCTTCGCGAATCAGATTGCACGCTATCTGGCGGCTTATGCTTCGCAGTTCGCTCTGGTCTGGATAGATGGCCCCAGTAGCCAATCGCTCTTCGCCCACGAATTCGGCCAGCGTGCGTGCCGCGGAAAGGAACATGGAATTCGTCACTTCTCGCACTTCGGCAAGAATGCAGCCAAGTCCCACGCCGGGGAAGATGAAGACATTGTTGCCCTGGCCGATGACGTGAGTCCTTCCGTTGTATTCGACGGGATCGAAGGGGCTACCCGTCGCAACAACCGCGCGTCCGTCCGTCCATTGGATTGCCTGTTCGGGCGTGCATTCCGCTTTTGATGTCGGATTGCTGAACGGCATGATCACCGGCTGCTCGACATGTTTGGCCATCTCTCGGACCATTGCCTCGGTGAACACGCCGGCATGGGCGGTCGTGCCAAGCAGGATCGTCGGCTTGATGGCCCGAATCACTTCCACCAAATCCGCCGCTGTATCGACCGTCAGACCGTAGAATGCCATGTCCTCATTTGTCATGGCAAACTCTCTCTTGTGCGGATCCGCGATTTCTCGGCTTGCGTGCACCAGACCGCCGCTATCGGTGAAAAGCTGCGCTCGTCGAGCTGTCGCGTCGTCGGCCCCTTCTTCCTGCATGGCCGTTCTGACCAAGCGACCGATCCCAACGCCGGCTGCTCCCGACCCAACGTACAAGATGCGTTGATCTGCCAACGACGTCTTCGTTATGCGCAACGCAGACAGAATGCCTGCCGTTGCCACACCTGCCGTTCCTTGGATGTCATCGTTGAAAGATGTTATGCGGTGACGATACCGATCAAGCACCGCAAAGGCGATGTTCTTGTGGAAGTCTTCCCACTGGATCAGTGTATTGGGAAACACCTCGCGAACGCCCTCGACGAAACTCTCGACAACGTGGTCGTACGCCTCGCCTCGCAGCCGTGGTTTTCGGTAGCCCAGGTAGCTTGGGTCGTTCAACAGGTCCGCGTTGTTGGTGCCTACGTCAAGGCTAACGGGCAGGCAATTTCGCGGATGGATGCCAGCGCCGCCGCAGTAGAGAGATATCTTGCCGATCGGAATCCCCATGCCCCCGGCACCTTGGTCCCCCAAGCCGAGAATTCGCTCGTTGTCCGTGACGACGATCAGCTTGACGTCTGTCTGCGGCACGTTGCGAAGCAGTTTGGGTATGCGATCCACGTCGTCGGGCGTGATCCATATACCGCGAGGCCGACGGAAGATGTGGCTGTAATCTTGGCAGGCCTTCCCAACGGTCGGCGTGTACACGATCGGCATCAACTCCGGGAGATTCTCGATCAACACACGGTAGAAAAGCGTCTCGTTGCGGTCCTGAAGTGCCACCAGACCGATGAACTTCTCCAGGTCGGTCCCCTTAGCGCGAATGTGCTCCAACTCCATTTGCACCTGCTGCTCGATTGTCAGCGCGTGTGGCGGCAGCAGTCCGGCAAGTCCCAGCCGATCCCTCTCGTCCGGCGTAAAGGCCGCATCCTTGTTCAGAAGAGGTTCACGCAGCAGATCCGGTCCTCGCAAGTGGACCTTCATGCGATCTTCGTCTCCACAATCTCTCGAGCAACAGTGCATTTCAAGCAATCCTCGCTAGGTAGGCAATCCCGGAGGGGGAGTGATGGCTGGTGCAATATCTTAGCCTACGACTGGTTCTCCGAACCAGTGGGGGCTTCTTCGTTAAACGTTGCAGCGCTGGCGTTTAGAACCAAGCGGCCGTGAAGCCTCCGTCCACGTTGACGTGCGTGCCGGTAATGAACTGGCCACCTTTTGGAGATACCAGCAGCAACAAGGCTCCGACCAATTCCTCCGGCTCGCCGAACCGAGCCATAGGTGTGCCACCAATAATGCTATTGGTACGCTCTTCATTCAGGAGCTTGCGGTTCTGTTCCGCTGGAAAGAAACCAGGGCAAATGCTGTTTACGCGTACTCCCTTGGCGGCAAATTCCTGCGCTACATTTCGAGTCAGGTTCAGCACGCCAGCTTTCGAGGCCGAGTAGGCGAAAACTCGCGAAAGTGGCAGATGAGAGGTCACGCTACCGATGTTGACGATCGCACCGCCACCTGCACCGATCATGTGACGACCAAACACTTGGCAGGCCTGGAACACGCCCCGCAAGTTGATCGTCATGATCCGATCCCATGCATCATCGGTGGCATCCAAGAAATCCGTGCC
>CAZUAH010000651.1:0-7495 GCA_964617665.1 uncultured Pirellulaceae bacterium | reverse complement strand
CGATGCGCGACGAGCCGCCGCTCAGGGCATGGGGCATGGGCGGACGCCAAACCCGCGTGGGGCCCCAATACGGCGACGCGTGGGATCACCATTCCATCGTTTACGAATATGCTAACGGCGTACAAATGCACGCCTACTGCCGTCAGCAGAACGGTTGTCAGACCAGTATTGCCGACCACTTCTACGGCACCAAGGGACACTGCGATCTGCTCCGCTGCCGCATCGAAGGCGAGACCAACTGGCAGTACGACGGCCCAAGCTGCAACCGTTTCGACCTGGAGCACGTAGCGCTGTTTTCCGCGATCCGTAGCGGCGAGCCGATCAACAACAGTCTGTACATGGCTCGCAGCAGCATGCTGGCCATCATGGCCACCTGGGCCACGTACACCGGCAAAATTATCACGTGGGATCAGGCCATGAAGTCGAATTATGTCTTGGTCCCCGAGCGATACGCACTAGACGCCGAGCCACCCACGAAACCGGATGCAGATGACAACTATCCCATGCCGGTGCCAGGTGCGACGAACTTCGTTTAGATGGAACGAGGGCCAACGCATGATTCCAATCGATTTGTCAGGCAAGACGGCCGTGGTCACCGGCGGCGGTCAGGGTTTGGGCGCTGCCACCGCCGCGATGCTCGCGGAGGCCGGGGCCAACGTGGTCATCAATTACTTCGCTGATCCGGAGGGCGTCAACCGCGAGCGAGCCGAAAAGACCGCCAAGCGGATCGGCGAACGGGCAGTGGCGATCGAGGCCGATGTGCGCGACACTGCGCAGGTCGAAGCGATGATCCAGGAAACGGTTCGACGCTTTGGTAGCCTCAACATCCTGGTCAACAATGCCGGAATAGTGCGCGATCGGACTTTGAAGAAGCTGTCGCCGGAGGATTGGCAGGCGGTGATCGATACAAACCTAACCGGCGTCTACAAAGTGTCGAAAGCCGCCACGGAATGCCTTTCGGACGGCGGGCGCATCATCAATCTGGCCTCGATCTCGGCCGTCGTGGGGTTCTTTGGGCAAACCAACTACGCGGCAGCCAAGGCGGGCGTCATGGGGCTGACCAAGGTACTGAGCCGAGAACTCGCCAAACGGCGGATCACGGTGAACGCCGTGGCACCAGGTGTGGTGTTGACCGAGATGGGCGAGACGATTCCCGAACAGACTCGAGCCGAGATGCTGAAGTCGGTCCCGCTGGGTCGGTGCGGCGAACCCGAAGAGATTGCGGGCGTGATCTTGTTCCTGTGCAGTGAACTAGCGTCGTATGTGTCGGGCCAAGTGATCCATGTCAATGGAGGATGGTGGGGATGACGATGGCACGCGATGCCAAACTGTGCTCGGCTGCCGATGCCGCTGGCCTGATTCAGGACGGGCGAACAGTCGCCTCGGGAGGATTTGTCGGCGCCGGTGTCCCAGAAGCCCTGACCCGAACGTTGGAGGAGCGTTTCGTGTCCACGGGCTCGCCTCGCGATTTGACGATCGTCTACGCAGCCGGCCAAGGCGACGGCAAGACGCGAGGGATCAACCATCTGGCTCACGAAGGATTGGTGAAGCGAGTAATCGGAGGACACTGGGGTCTCGCTCCGCGCATGGGCCGATTGGCCATCGAAGGGAAGATCGAGGCGTACAATTTTCCGCAAGGCGTGATTTGCCAGTTGTTTCGTGATATTGCGGCCGGCCGACCTGGCTGTATCACTCATATCGGGCTGGGTACGTTTATCGACCCCGTCAATGCCGGAGGCCGTTTGAACGATCGCACGCCGCCGGGCATGGTCGAACGAATCGAATTGGGCGGCCGCACTTGGCTGTGGTACAAGGCCTTCCCGATTCACGTCGGGCTGATCCGAGCGACAGCCGCCGACCCGCAGGGCAATCTGGTGATGAACGAGGAAGGGCTGTTCGGCGAGATGCTGCCGATAGCCCAAGCGGTGCGCAACTGCGGCGGAGTCGTCATCGCCCAAGTGCGAGAGTTGCTGGACGAACCGGCTCCGCCACAACACGTCCGCGTGCCCGGCATCCTGGTTGATCGCATCGTATTGGCGGATCCGGATGACCACCCACAGACTTTCGGCCATAGCGAATTCAACGCTTCCTTTGTTACGTCGGCTTCATTTGAAGAGCTGCGCGAGACGGCCGGACTCGAACCATTGCCGGCGGGTCCGCGGCGCATCATCGCCGCCCGCGCTTGTGATGAGCTTCCTGGCGGAGCGGTCGCCAATCTGGGCATCGGCATGCCGGAAGGTGTCGCAACGATCGCTGCCGAGCGTGGCGTGCTTGACCGTTTGACCCTGACCGTAGAAAGCGGCCCCATCGGCGGCATACCGGCCGGTGGTTTGAGCTTTGGCGTGTCGGTGCATCCGCAAGCGATCATCGACCAGCCGGCTCAGTTCGACTTCTACGACGGTCGAGGACTGGACTACGCCGCGCTGGGAGCGGCCCAGGTGGACGCTCAGGGTAACGTGAACGTGTCCAAGTTCAGCACGCGTTTGGCCGGTGTGGGAGGATTCGTCAACATCACTCAGACGGCCAAGAAAGTCGTCTTCTGCGGCACGTTCACGACCGGCGGGCTGGAAGTGGCAACGGAAGACGGGCAACTACGGATCGTCACCGAAGGGCGCGTACCAAAGTTCGTCGAGCAGGTCGAGCAATTGTCATTCAGTGCCCAACACAGCCAGCAGGTCGGCCAGGAGGTTGTGTATGTTACGGAGCGAGCTGTGTTCCGACCGTTGGACAACACCCTTGAACTAGTGGAACTCGCTCCCGGGATCGACTTGGAGGAGCAGGTGCTGAAACTGATGCCCTTCAAACCAGTGATTCGCTCGGTCGAACTGATGCCGTCCCACGTGTTCGAACCACCGAAAGGATAGTCGAAGCAGCACATTCAAGGGGGACAACATGAATCTAAATCGAAGACGATTTCACGCGGCAACTATCGGTGCTCTGGGGGCCATAGGCCCGCTTGCGCTCGCTGCGGAGGATCCCGACTCGAAAGACGCGGCCTCGCGCTCGCAAGACGATGACGCGTCGCGTGACCCGCTGAAACAAGTTGTCGATTACGCCGCCAGCTACGTAACATTTGTCACGACCGGACGAGGAAACCTAGCCAGGTTGCAGATCGAGTCACGTTGCGTGCTGCTCGATGAAAATGGCGAATTGATGGAGGAGTTCTTCCAGTTCGCTTCGTGCAAATCGGAAGACACGTACGCTGCCGAGAACTTGTTCCAAGATCCCAACTACGACTTCTCCGGCATCTTCTCTCGTGACCACTACGTGATCTTCCGAACGCGCGCCCCGCACTCCGGGGACTACGCCGAACGGGGCGAGGTGCGGCCTCGTTTTGAAAACGCGTTGTTCCAGATTCGCACCGCCCCGGACATACAGGTTCTCGCGGAGAATCCTGCGATTGTCGCGGCCACGCTGAAAGGTCTGCCGTTGGTCGGCCGAACCGAGATCCACGACGAAGCCAACGGCACCCGGGCCATCATCGAGTATCCTGTGAAGACGATGAACGTCAACGACCTCCGGAATCTCTATCAGGTTGACACGGGCCCGCTGGCCTTTCCCGAATTCACGACGACTGTGGAGCGACCGATCGACCGCATGGAACTAGCTTACGTCGCCCACAACCGCCCCGACGAAGCCTACTTCGTCGTGCAACGACCGACAACCATCGTGGTCGACGAGGCAGAGGTTTGTGAAGTCTGTCACTACAGCGACATCAGACGCCTACCAGCAAAGAACACGTTGATGGCTTCCCATTGGAGTTAACGCCCTCGCCCCTGTCGCTGTTGACTGTTGTCTTCACATCCCCCTCTCACCGCGCTCTTCTTTCGCACAACGGCGCAGCGACGGCGGGCCAGAAGGATGCAACTCCGACGGGTCGATAGCTGGCGGACCAATTTCTGATGTTATATGCTCCTAGGCAACGAGGGTAGCTGATTCCATCTCTTTCAGTGCATATCTCAGGAGGATTTGTGATGCGGTGTTGGTATTTGTTTTCTGGAGGTATCGTGTTTGGACTTCTATTGGCGATCGGTTTTGGTTTCGCAAGTTCGGGGCAGCCACCTGCCGAGAAGCCGGAGACCACATTCGCCGGCCGAACTGTGCGACCGGACGATGGCAAACTTGGGATCATCGTGTTGGGCGCACATCCGGACGACTGCGAAATCCGGGCTGGCGGCGCCGGGGCTATGTGGGCCAAGGCAGGGCACCACGTCAAATTCGTTTCGATGACCAATGGTGATATCGGACATTGGCGTATGGCTGGCGGCCCGCTGGCCAAGCGGCGTTACGCGGAAGTGAAGGCAGCGGCCGACATCCTGGGAGTTTCGACCGAGGTGCTTGACATTCATGACGGCGAACTGATGCCGACGTTGGACAACCGAAAAATCGTGACGCGACTGATTCGCCAGTGGAACGCGGATATCGTCATCGGGCACCGGCCAAATGACTACCATCCGGATCACCGGTACACGGGCGTGTTGATGCAGGACAGCGCCTACATGGCGGCGGTTCCCTTTCTGTGTCCTGATACGCCGCCGCTGAAAAAGAATCCGGTATTCCTCTACTCATATGACCGCTTCAAAACGCCGAACCCGTTTCGTGCTGATGTTGTGGTGGCGATCGATTCGGTGATCGAACAGAAGGTAGATGCTTTGGCGGTCATCGAATCGCAGTTCATCGAAGGCGGAGCGATGGGCAATGAAAATCGGATTCCGAAGAACGAGGAGGATAAGAAGGCTAGGCAAGAGCAACTGCGAAACGCCTTCCGCAACCGTTTCGCCCGGATTGCCGACTCCAGCCGCGACAAGTTGATCGAACTCTACGGCGAAGAGGCAGGAAAGCTGGTTCGCTATGCCGAAGCGTTCGAGATTTGCGAATACGGTCGTCAACCCTCGAAAGAACAACTGCGGCAACTGTTTCCCTTCTTGCCGCAGGAATAGCGATGTCACCTCCCCCCAGCACAAGTCGGCGGTCGATCGGCTTGTCCGCCGGAGCCAAAGAACAGGGCGGTGGGAGGGGGCAGAGGTGGACTTTGCCCGTTTCACTTCCGATGATACGAGCACACCGGGCCCCGGCTGCCCATAGCAGCCGGGGTGCTGGCGAATGCCTGCCCAGCAGTCACATCACGCCTAGAACTTCATAGTGCCCAGGCCAAGCGTCCGGTGCAAAAGGGAGTCCACAACTGTATCGTCCCTCGGCCGGCCGTGAAGGGATCGAAGCGATTCGATCATCGCGTCACAGAGTTGCCGCGCTTTGTGATCGACTACCGATTCGTCGTTTCTGGCCGACAGGCGTGAGCCCCCTGCACCGGACCGATAGCCGCCAGCTTGACGGTGCAGGTCCGAAGGCAGTCTTCTTCGGTTCAGCCGCAGTGATCGTCGCACGATAATGCGAAGGTGCGGCAGGATGGCGTGGCGAAATCGCTGGGCTGCGTCCCCCGCTCCGGTTACAACGGCATTACAGAGGTCTCGAAATTGGTTGTCCTCTGCGTCCATATCTTACTCCAATTCAGTGAATGTGACTTATCAAATATCGAACTCGTCTGCAGCAGGACTGCCATTAGGAACTGCTTGCGCCGTAACTTACATAGTCTCCCTCGGCTTCCGATTCCACAGTCCACCAATCCGAGGCGATGGCGGTAAGCCAGTCTTCCTCCCCTTCCTCAAGCTGCATTTCCCACGCGAACTCGCCGTTGGAGTCCGTGGTGACCTCGTACTCGTTGCCCAGAAAAGTGATGGTGACGGTCAAGCCGACTGGATCCTCGTCGAGCACCGTTCCTTCGACCGACAATAGGCCGGTGCCGCTCACTGCTGTCGTGAAACTGATGATCTCCGGCGGATCATCACCCTCGATCATTGCATAGTCATAGGCGCCCTGGCCCCAGGCGTCGGAGACAGACACCGTGACTTCTCCCAGCGACGCTATGCCGTCGGCTACCTGGATCGTGAAGTCTCCATTGGAATCGGTGACGGCCGATCCTTCGACCGCGCCCGAGAAGTAAACGGTCAAACCATCCGGATCCTCGTCAGTGACGTGGCCGGCAATTGCGACTTCGGTGTGGTAACCGTATGCGACCCCAAGCGAATCGATCACGGGTTCGTCGCTGGTGATCTCGGTCGTATCGTAAGCTGGTCGGCCCCAGGCGTCGTAGACGGACACATCGACATAGCCCAGCGACGCCGAACCGTCCGGCACGTGCAGCGAAAAATACCCGCTGGTATCCGTCACAGCCGTTCCGTAGACGCTGCCATAGAAGTCGACGGGCAAGCCGCCAGGGGTCTCGTCCGTCACCTGACCGGTAATGGTCACTTCCGTACCGGTCCCGTATGTCACGGCCAGCGAATCGACAGACGGCGGGTCGTCGCTGAAAGCCACCTCCGCTGGCGCCGACAAATTGTACTCCTGGTCATAAGCGACCGCTGTGATGGTTCCTGGCCAATACGCTTCCCCCGAGTACGAGAAGTACCCCGAAGCGTTGGGGGACACGCCACCGTACAGCGAGTCGTAGATATCAACACAAACGGTCTCCGGGTCTTCATCCGCAACATACCCGCTGACCGATACCGTTCTGCCATCGATGGAGTCGATTTGAAATGCGGTAATCGTGGGCGCCGACAGGCAGTACCGACGTTCGAGCGATTCAAACTGGATCCGACGATGTGTCTTTGGCTTCTGCGCCGGCCGTCGCCGTCGACGACAAGAAATAAAGCGAAACATCACAACCTCCTGGGTTGATAGGATGGAATTGGCACACGGTGCAGGAGGAAGTCGCCGGGGTTGGGCACAAGTTCGCCGAGGACTACGCACCGCGAATACACTGCGCTATACAAAGGTCGATCTACCCTGACTAATCGGACTGCGGGCAAGAATGTGGACATCTGCTTTCGCAGAAAAAATGTCAGTAGCAAATTCGGACGGGACGCCAACCGCGATGGCGTTGTGTATGACCGAGGCTAGATGCCGCAAAACCGGCATGATGGGCCGTGGCCATAATGTCGTTGCGCTTGGAAGTTCATGGCCATCTTGAGAAGCCCCAGAACAGAAGAAGCAACCGAACACCACCTGAAGGAGTCGCTGTACACGACAGCTACCACTTCAAGCCTACGTCGTGTTTAGGCCGATTGTGGCTTGTTCAGCGCGCAACTTGAGACACCGGCCTACTGCGGTCCGGAAATAGGGAATGAAGCAATCTCCGACTCTGCGCCAAAGGCACCCAGAGGTGTACTATACGGGGGGGCAATGACGACGACACACCAACGAATGGGAGGCCAGCGGGGCAGGCGAATCGGTGGGCCTATCGGTAGGGAAAACGCTGGTTTGGAAGCGGATCAGTCAGTAGATCTACGTGCTCATCGCGAGGCGCCGCTGGCACAATAGGCGCTAGCTTCTTCTCGACATCACCTTCAGGTAGAAACTCCTTCAGCCTCGCGCGCACGGCCCTCGGGTTGTATCCAAGTCGAAAGGCATGACACAGATAATCTACGACGCGCTTCCG
>CAZUAH010000650.1:0-7496 GCA_964617665.1 uncultured Pirellulaceae bacterium | reverse complement strand
GGAGTCCCTCAAAATGATCCCCAATCGTGAAGAGAATCTGGGCCGCCGGAGCGGTTGCTTTGCGTTGGTGAGCCATGAAAATCGAGTGTATTCGGACGTATCATCTTCGTTACGAACTGGAGGAACCGTTCTCCTATTCGCAACTGACCTTCAAGTCGCGCAACTCGATGGTAGTCGAGGTGGTTGCCGATTCTGGCATCAGCGGCTGGGGCGACTGCTACGGGCCGGCCGAAGTGAGCCAAGCCGCCGTGACCAGCTATTACGCCCCGCTGCTGCTTGGCCGTGACCCAATGACCACGGACGTGCTGTGGCACGAGATGTGGCAGAAATCGCTGGATTTCGCTCGCACCGGGCCGATGATGGGCGCGATTTCTGCGATCGATATGGCGTTGTGGGATTTGAAAGGAAAGACATTAGGGCTGCCCGTGTCCGACTTGATGGGCGGTCGTTACCGCGATTCCGTACCTTGTTACATCACGAAGATGTACTTCAGGGATTTGGACGACGATCCCCTGATCGAAGCCATCGTGGCCGAGGCCGTCGGTTTCTGGGACCAGGGGTTCGACAAGCTGAAAATCAAAGTCGGTCGCGGTGTCCACTTCGATGTCGAATTGATCAAGACAGTCCGTGCGGCTTTGCGTGACGCTACGCTGATGGCCGATGCGAATCACGCTTACGACCTGCCCGAAGCGATTCGCGTCGGTCGGGCGTTGGAGGATGCTGAATTTGCTTGGTTCGAGGAACCGCTATCGCCACAACACCCGGAACTGTTTCCCCAGTTACATGCGCAGGTGTCGGTTCCGTTGGCCACTGGCGAGTGCGAGCAAACGCGGTACGGGTTCCAGCGGCTTCTGGCCCCAGGCGCTGTGCAGATTGCCCAGCCCGACATTGGCTATTGTGGTGGCATCTCCGAGGCCATAAGGATCCGCACAGTGGCCTCCGCGATGGGGATCAATGTGATTCCTCACGTTTGGGGCACGATGTTGAATTTCGCAGCCGCAACGCATTTCTTGTCTGCCACATATCGCGAACCAGGCCGCGCAATTGTCTGCCCACCCGTGCTGGAATACGACCGGACGCCGAACGCTTTGCGTGACGAGATGTTCGAGAGAGCGGTGCAAGTGGAAGACGGAGACGCAATCGTCCCCACCGCGCCGGGATTGGGCGTAGCGGTGGATCGCGAGGCAATGAACGGATTCCTGGTAAACGAGACCGAAGACTGGCAGTAGTTGTATGGCCGACTGCCTGACACGCCACTTTCAGCTTGCGTCCGACGAAGTACTGAGGGCCTCGCTGAGCGCGGTGGCGACATCGTCCAGAGCCTCACGGGCCTTGTCCAATAGGTCGGTTCGTCGGACAAAACCGTGGATCATACCCGCGTAGCGTTTCAGCCCGACCGGAACGCCCGCGTCCTCAAGCTTCCGCGCATAGGCCTCGCCTTCGTCCCGCAGCGGGTCGTACTCGGCGGTCAGGACAAATGCCGGCGGTAAACCGCGTAGGTCGTCAGCTCGCATCGGCGAAGCATAGGGCTGATACCCATCCAGCTCGTTGGACAAGTAGTGACCCCAAGACCAAACCATATCTTTGTGAGTGAGGTGGAACCCCGTGGCATTCTCGCGATACGAGGGAGTGTCGAAGCTGAAGTCCGTGATGGGATAGAGCAGTAGCTGAAAGGCAAGCGATGGCCCGCCGCGTTCGCGTGCCATCAAGGCAACAACGGCTGCGAGATTGCCACCGGCGCTGTCACCCATCACCGCAATTCGTTCCGGATCTGCGCCAATCGTGTCCGCATGCTCTGCCACCCAGCGCGTGGCGGCGTAAGCATCTTCTGTGGCGGCGGGATATTTGTGTTCTGGGGCCAGACGGTAGTCGACCGAAACAACGATCACACCGGACCGATTCGCAATCGCACGGCAAAAGACATCGTGCGTCCGGATGTCACCCATCAGCCAGCAGCCACCGTGAAAGAAAACCACCGCAGGCAGTGCATCGCCTTGACGTGGACGGTAAACGCGAATCGGGATCGCCCCGACAGGGCCGGGCACTTCGCGGTCCTCGACAGCGTGGACCTCTTCCGGCGGTCCCACAAAGCGACTGGCAATCAGCATCTGGTCACGCGCCTGCTGCGGTGTCAGCGTGTGGAACGGCGGTATACCGGCCTCGGCGATCTGATCGAGTAGCTTCCTGGCTTGCGGATCAAGCGGCATTGGCACTCCAATCGTAGGTCACAAGGATAAGCAACGGCCAGCTGGCACAGACCCATGTTAGCAGCGGCGTTTCGCAGTAAGTAGGGGCCCCCGACTTTCGGAGACGACGGGGACGGTCGTTCGTTGACGCTGGAACGTGCATCAGTTAGATTCGCCGCGTGCAAGGATCTATTTGAGAGGTGCGGCAAATATGGATTTTCTAACGGGCGTGGCTTATTGGGGCATTCTCATTCTGGCGCTGGTCAATGCGCTGATCGTTTGGCGCATGAAGGTAGATATCGGGAAAGAGGGCGAGGACCGGTAGGCAGTTTGCGCATGGCCCTAGTAGTTTGTCAGACCTAGGGATTCGGGTTGGGTGGCCGGGGCTGGACTGAGCGTAAGCGAAGGAAGCCCCGGGGTTTCGGGCTACACCCTCCAACCCCGGCCACCCTGGAATTAAGCGGCGACAGAGTACTAGCTTCAATGCGAACGTGTGCAGAGATCGGACAATGGAATACTTGGCGGACAACTGGATCGTACTGCTGCTGATGGGCATCTACAGCGTGTTCTGTTTGAGCGCCGGGTGGTGGTTCCAAAAGCGGGCATCCAGAGGCGTGAAGGAGTATTTCGTTGCGAAGCGTGAAATACCTGGATGGGTCATCTCGTTGGCCTTCTTCTCCACGTTCATTAGCACAAATACTTACATCGGACAGGCGGGGCATGCATTCAAAGCCGGCCTATGTTGGGCGTGGGTTGGCATCTTCTGGACCGTGCTCTGCATGATTTCGTGGCTTGTTCTGGGACCCAGGTTGCGAAGGCAGACCGCAGCCATTGGATCCGTGACGATTCCCGACTACTTCGACTTCCGATACAAGAGCGAACTGTCCAAGGCGATACGTGTACTGTCTGCGGTCGTGATTTTGTTCGCGACCATGTGGTACATGGCGGGTATTGCCAAAGGCTGTGCACACTTATTGGAGTCCATTCTGCAGCTCCCATACGCATACGGCGCCTTTCTGATCATCTTTGTGACCTGCGCTTACACCGTTTGCGGTGGTATGTACAGCGTGCTGTGGGTCGACGCAATTCAGGGCCTCATGATGTTCGTTGTGGCGATCATCATGGTACTGATCCCGGTGGTCTACGTCGGCGGCTTCGAGCCGCTGATGGCACGAGTGGCCGATGTGACGCATGTGACGGCGGGCGACAACCCCGTGCCCATGGGCGATGGTCTTGTGACCTTCTGCAGTCTTGTCTCTTTCACGTACATCCTGGGTATTGGGCTGGCCGTAGGCATGAAGCAGATTGCCGAACCGAGATGTCTGATCCGCTTCTATTCCGTGGACAACGCGAGAAGCATGAAGTTCGCGATGATTGCGACGCCAATCCTGTTGGGGATCTCGCTGGTGTGTGTCATGGGACTGGGGGCACTGGTCCACGGGATGACCACCGAACAGGAAGCAGCCTTTCTGGTCAATAACACGGACGAAGTCATCGGAACCATGCTCGCGAAATGTGGCAGCCCGCTGTTGAGCGGCATTTGCATGGCAGGGTTGTTTGCAGCAGGCATGTCTTCCCTTGCGTCCGTGACGCTGATCGTCGGCACGGCCTTTGTTGGGGACATGTTGCGCGTGTTTCAGCCGATGTCCGAGACAGAGGTTGTGACTGGGACGAAATGGACGATGGTGGCTTACTGCGCAATCGTCTTCCTGATTGCAGTGCTGCGTCCGGCAGGGATTGTCGAGTTGACGGCATTCTCCGGGGCCGTGTTTGCGGCCAGTTTTTTCCCAGCCGTTTTTGGCGGCCTTTATCTGCGTTGGGGAACTGGTCACGGAGCTTTCTATTCCATGCTGATCGGCATGATCTGCTGCGTCGGTTGGAGACTGTTTGTCAAATCCCGGCTCCCCGCCCCGTACGACGTACACGAGATCATTCCGTCCTTCGTCGTCTCCCTGATTGCCTACCTGATTATCAGTGGATTGACACGCGACAAGACTCCTCCCGAGGAGCATCTGAATCGCGTCTTCGGGACATGATATCGGAGCAAGACCATGAACCTGATCGAACTGTTCCAATCCAGTTTTCGTGGCCGGGCGGAAAAGCCGGCGATCGACTTTGGCGGCAAGACACTTACGTTCGGCGAACTCGATGGGCTCTCGGACGTCGCCGCGTTTGCGTTGCGCGATCGCTTCGGCGTTCGCCAAGGTGACCGCCTGGCCATGTACTTGGGCAATTGCCACGAGTTGGTGATCTGGTACCTGGCGGGTCTGAAGCAGGGCGCCATCATCGTCCCGATGAACCTCCTGTACCGGGACCGCGAGTTGAACCATCTGATTGGCGATGCCGAGCCGAAGCTGCTGCTCACGGACCGTGAACGCCTAGAGGTGCTCCGGCCGTTGCGCGATGGTTTCCCGTGTTTGGAGCACGTCTTTCTGGCCGATGACCGCGGCGGCGAGGGGACCGTTGCCTTCAGCGAACTGACCGCGACGCCGGCACCTGCCCGGATTTCCGTGGCACCAGTAACCGGCGACGATCCGGCGCTGATGGTCTACACCTCCGGCACTACCGGACGCTCGAAAGGGGCGCTGCTCACCCACGATAACCTTGGCTCAAACATCGTTGCTCTCCTGCACTGTTGGCAATGGACCGAAGACGATCGCTTCCTTCTGACCTTGCCGCTGTTCCACGTCCACGGCTTGTGTAACGGCTTGCACGGTGCCCTGGCATCGGGCTGCACGACCTTTCTTCTGCCACGTTTCAAGGCTGACATTGCGAGCGACGTACTGAACCGCGAGCGGTGTACGCTGTTCTTTGGAGTCCCGACGATGTACGAGCGGCTGTTGGAAGCAGCGGATCAGGGCACCGAAATCCCCAGTCATATGCGTCTGTACGTCTCCGGGTCAGCGCCCCTGTCGCCGGACACGTTCAACCGTTTCAAAGCAGTCTACGGCCACCAGATTCTGGAACGCTACGGTATGTCAGAAACCGCAATGATCACGTCCAATCTGTACGAGGGCGGGCGAATTCAAGGCACGGTCGGCCGACCGCTGCCCGGGGTGCGTTTGCGCATCGTCGACGAAAATGGCCTGCCGGTTTCCGACGACGATGCAGGCGAGATCCAGATCAAAGGTCCCAATGTGCTGAAGGAGTACTGGCGACAGCCGGAGAAGACAGCGGAAAGCTTCCAAAACGGTTGGTTCAAGACGGGGGATCTGGGGCGCTTCGACGAGCACGGCCATGTGGTCATTTGCGGACGCGGCAAGGAACTGATCATCTCCGGCGGGTTCAATATCTATCCCCAGGAAGTCATCAACTGCCTCGTGGAACATCCGGCGGTTGGCGAAGCGGCCGTGATCGGCGTGCCGGACAAGCGTCGCGGCGAACTGGTCAAGGCATACATCGTCACCGCCGTCGGGCACCGCATCGACGAGCAGGAGTTGATGGACTACTGCCGGGAGCACTTGGCCAGTTTCAAGGTTCCCAAGAGCGTCGTCTTCATCGATGCCCTTCCGCGAAACGCCATGGGAAAGATCCAACTCCAGAGCTTGCCAGATCGGGAGCGGCTCTGAGAACGGTGAGACAGGTTCTAAGAATGAATCCCGCCCCGCTTCTTCCAACTCGTCTAGCGCAAGGAAGCGCGAGGGTGTTCGCCAGAATCTGGCCGGCCGGGTCAACGACAAGAGCGAGGTCCGGCTATTTTCCCACCGCGTCGGCGCTCTCGTTCCAGAGGGCGCTCTGCGGGTGCCCAAGTGTCGCGGTAGTCGTCTCACACGGGACGATTCGATCTTGAGCGGCGGCTTTTCTTGTTTGGTCGTGATCTTCGCCGGGCTTGCGGTGGGCGCGATGGTGGGGTCTGCGATGCATTTGAGGACTGCTGCGATGGCTGCGAGTACTCGGGCTGACGATGTTCGACTGGGATTGTACGGCGAGTGAGGCGTTCGATCCGCTGCAGTCGACTGCGTTCGTCGCCACCGCAGAACGACGTAGCAATACCGGTCGCTCCGGCGCGGCCCGTGCGGCCGATGCGGTGAACATAGATTTCAGGGACTTCAGGCAGTTCGTAGTTGATCACATGCGAGATGCCTTCGACGTCAAGTCCGCGCGCTGCGATGTCGGTGGCGACCAAGACCGGCGGCCGATGGGATTTGAATTGCTGCAGTGTGCGCGTACGGACGTTTTGGCTCTTGTTGCCGTGAATAGCCGCAGCGCGAATCCCCGATCGTACGAGCCGCTTGACGATCTTGTCGGCGCCGTGTTTTGTGCGAGCGAAGACCAGCGTGCGCGTGAACGGAGTGTTTTGCAGAAAATGCACGAGCAACTCTGGCTTGTGTCGCGATTCAACAAAGTAGACCGACTGGTCCACCTGCTCGATAGGCGTGGCAGACGGGGTGACTTGAACGTATTTCGGATCGCGTAGCCACCGGGTGGCCAACTGGCGGATTTGATCGGGCATCGTCGCGGAAAACATCAACGTCTGGTCGCGACGCGGAACCGCAGCGACGATGCGTCGCAGATCGGGAAGGAAACCCATGTCAAGCATCTGGTCAGCTTCGTCGAGAATCAGAATCTCGACGTTCGTCAGGTCGATGTATCCTTGGTTCATCAAGTCCAGCAATCGGCCAGGCGTCGCGACCAGGATGTCCACACCTGCCTGGAGGTCTCGCACCTGCGGTCTCTGGCTTACGCCGCCATACACGACCGTGCATCGTAGACCGGTGAACTTGCCATAGACGCGAAAACTCGTTTCGATCTGGGCTGCCAATTCGCGTGTTGGCGCCAGGATGAGCGATCGGATCGGACGGCGACGGGCGCTGCGTCGTCCGTTGCTGGCCTCGCGCCGCTGGCAACTGCTAGCGCAAAGTCGATGCAGTGTCGGCAGGGCAAATGCGGCAGTTTTGCCCGTTCCGGTTTGGGCGCAACCCATCAGATCGCGGCCCTCCAACACTGTGGGAATGGCCTGCGATTGAATAGGTGTGGCCTTTCGGTAACCCTCGGCGCGGACCGCCCGAAGAAGCGATCGCGAAAGGCCAAGTTTCTCAAAACTCATCAAACAATACTCACTTTCAAGAAAAAATCTTGTGACGAAGCGAAAGAGGAGCGGCGACGCGCTGTGAATGAGAAATCACATTGAGCGAAACTCATTCCGCTTGTTCAGCACACAACGCGAGCGCAAAACCCTCCGTTCGGCAAACTCCGCCGCTTTGCTTCGCTCGCCGCACGAGAATTTCGGGGTGCGTTCGAGGCTCTGCAAGCGGAAGGCTCACGCTGCTGAAACGGTCAGCAGGGGCCTGAGGAGCAAGAGAATCAGTC
>CAZUAH010000649.1:0-7497 GCA_964617665.1 uncultured Pirellulaceae bacterium | reverse complement strand
GGAAACGCCGAAACAGGCCGCTCAACTCCACATAATCAGCAGCTTCACATAAGGAGTTCATTCGCCCGTGGAGAAGGTGCGCGAGATGAGTGCCAAAATCCGTGCGGCTGGGTTGGCCGTCTCGATGGTCACTGGCGATTTCGCCGTACCGCGAAACGACGAACACGGTCCCGACGGCCTGCGCAACATCACGCCGTATCTTGATCTTGCCAAGGCTTTTGGCGCCGATTTGATCCGCATTTGCATGAAGAAGGACGAAGACATCCCTTGGGCCCGGAAGGCATCGGATCAGGCGCGTGAACGCGGGATTCGGCTGGCTCACCAATCGCACTGTGGCAGTCTGTTCGAGACGGTCAAGGGATCCTTGCGCGTGCTCAAGGCGGTGGGACGCCGAAACTTCGGCATCATCTATGAGCCAGCCAACTGGCTGATCGCGGGGCAAGACTACGGAGCTCGGACGATCCGAAAGCTAAAGCCTTACATCTTCAACGTCTACGTGCAGAACCACCGCCTCCGCCCAGGCGGCGAGGCAACGATCAACACCTGGACTTGTGGGAAGGTGGAACTGGACCACATCGGACTTTGGGAACCAGGCGGTGTGGATTCCGTTGACGTGTTTCGAGGATTGCACGAGATCGGCTACCTAGGCTACGTTACGGTGCACCAAGCATTTGCCGGCATCATGCCCATCGAAACGGCTGTGAAACGAAGCGCGGACTATCTACGACCGCTAATCCGAATACGACAGGGCTAGCGACTCAATAATGGTTGCATAAGGCGAGCGGCGCTTGGTTTCGTACCGTGGCGCAAGCTTCCAGCCTGCGAATTCGTTGGAAACGGCAAGCTGGAAGCTCGCCCCGCGGGTAAATTCTCATCTGCCGTTCGCATAGTGCCTGCGAGGCACGTATCCAACGTGCCTCGCACGAAAAGTCCTTGCACGGCGCGAGTAGATGAGGGCGGTTGGGCACTACTGCGTCGGCACGACCCACACGTTTCGGAAACGGACTGGGTTGCCGTGGCTTTGGAAGAAGATGGGACCGGGCTCGGGGCCTTCGGCCAATGGCGAGGCGGTCGTCCGGTGATCCAACTCCTGGTTCTCGTGGATCAGCACACCGTTGTGGCGGACGGTCATGGTGGCATGTTTTACTTTTTCGCCGTCTTTGTATTCGGCTGCGTTGAATTCCACATCGTAGGTCTGCCAGGCCAGCGGCGGCAGGCACATATTCACCTTTGGCGGGCCGACGCTGTAGATCCCGCCACACTCGTTCTGCAGACCTTCCAGGCCGAACGAATCGAGAATCTGCACTTCGTAGCGGCCTTGGGCGTAGAAGCCGCTGTTACCGCGACCCTGTCCACGGGCGGCTGGCTTGAACGGCGTACGGAATTCCATGTGGAGGGTGAAGCTCTGAAACGTTTGCTCACTGGTAGCGCCTTCCATTAACAGACCGTCCTCGGTCATGCGGCCGCCTTTGAAGTTGTCCGGCGTGGTCCCGTCGAACAGAATCACTGCGCCGGCAGGCGGCTTTGCGCCCAGCGTGGGGCTCTTGCGTTCAACCTTCTTCAGCTCGCCAACGTTCTTGCCGGTTGATGTGGCCGCCGACAAGACGCCGTCTTTGATCGTCAGCATCACATGACCGTTTTTGATCGAGAAGGTCGGCACGCCGTCGACGATTTGTCCTTCGACTTGATCCTTGTCGCTGCCGCCCCATCCCGCACCGGGCAAGCCGCCCTTGTACCCAACGCATCGGAATTTCCCGTCACCCAGAGCAATGACTTGGGCACCGTACTTGTGATCGCCTTGGTATTGCGCCTGGCCTTCGTATTCACCTTGGACGGCGAAGTCGGGCCCAGCTTCGGCCGGATCGGTAATGGCCTTGCCATGTTCGGCCGCAACGACCGGTGCCACCAAAATCAAAGCTAGTACTGACGCCAACAACAGATTCGCATTTCGTAACATGGTCGCATCTCCAATGGTGTAGGGAAAGAAAACGCGAAACTCGCACACTATTGTGCAACACGTCCGCGCGGTTTCCAAGCAGGTGTAGGAAGGAACCTGAACGTTGCAGCAATGGTCACTGATCCGCGTCGAACGGAAGATGTTGCAGAGGTTTCGCATCAATCGGCTGCTGCTTTGATAGCGAGTGCACGTCTTCAACGCTTAGCGCTTCGTCGTAAAGGCGTACTTCGTCGACATCGCACACGCTGAGTTCGTTCGCACGAGGATCGCCACCTACGTAAAACGGTAACTCGGGGATATCGGATTCTGTCTGAGCGTTGGCAACAGCTTTGCCGTCGATGTACACGATCAGGTTCGCTTTGTTCTTCACCGCGACCAAATGCACCCACTGGTCGGTTGGCAAGTTGTAGTTTAGTCGCAGCGGTTGTTGCCGACCGCCGAAGTACTGGAAGCTGTGGGACGTGAATTTGACGAACGTGTCGACGCCCTTACCAGCGGAATCACGGTTGCCGATCAAGACACCGTTCCGTGGATGCTCTGGTAGGATGCGGACCCAGAACGACCATGTGAAAGCTCCATCGCGGCCCAACGCGGGCAGCTTGCCCGCGGCGAGGAACGAGCGCCCGTCGAATCGAGCTGCTCTGCCCTCCACACCTTCGGTCGAAGCCGAGCCTTCGCGAGGCTTGACTCGCGGACGGCTTGGTTTGCCAGATCCGCGAGGCGCGTAGGGGCCGCCGTACTGGTCGCGCAGTTCATCGCATCGTTTGCGCAGACGCTCCAGAATTTCCCTGTACTCCGGATCGTCGACGAAGTTGGTCAGTTGATCCGGATCGGCCTCAAGGTCGTGAAGGAACTCGTATTCACACTCGAAGTAGCGCGCATACATGTAGCGTTCGCCGCGGACACCTTCCCACTTCGGAATTCGCGTGCCGGCCTCCAACAGGTGTTCGCCCAAAAAGTCTTCCCGCCAATCGTTCACTTGTTCGTTGCGGACCAGTGGCAGCAGGCTACGCCCTTCGTACCGTTCCGGTATTTCCAGACCAGCAAACTCCAGAAAGGTCGAAGGTAGATCGGCGTTTAACACCTGTCGACGCTCGACGCGTCCCGATGGTGAGTCGGTTTCCGAAGCAGCCCCACGTTGTCGAGGGTCAAAGATGATCATCGGTACGCGGATCGACTGCTCGTAATGCGACCATTTGCCGGCGAACCCGCGGTCGCCCATGTAGTAGCCGTTGTCGGCCGAATAGACGATCACCGTATTGTCGGACAGTCCTTGTGCTTCCAGCGTCTTCACCACGCGACCTACGACACCGTCGATGCCGCTGATCATCCGGAAGTAAGCCCGCATGTTCGTCGGGTATTTTTCCGGCGTGTCCCAACGCCAGAAGTACCGCTCGCGGTTAATCGACTGCTTCAGCAAGTCAGGCTGGCTCTCGTATATGGCTGGGTCATTCAGTCGCGGTGCAGGGATATCCACGTCGTCGTACATGCCGTCGACAGCCTTCGGCCAGGGAAAGTGTCCGATGCCGGGGCGCTTGTCGCCGTCCTCGGCGTGGGCTGCGTTGAACCACAGATTCAGGCAGAACGGCTGGTCATCTGGTTGTGACTCGATGAACGCGACCGCCCGATCGCCGATTACTTCGGTCTCGTGACGCGTGGTGCCGGCAGACAGTTTCTTGTGGTACGGGTTACGGAATATGTTCTCGTACACATCGAAGTATTGAGCCTGATCGAATCCCTTCGGCATCCTCGCGTGCCATTTCCCGAAGAATCCGTTGCGATAACCGGCTTCGTGCAGCAGTTTCGGGTAAATCGTACTGGCCGCGTCAGGGTTGACCGAGTCGATGCGCTCCGGCGATCCATGCGACCGCGACCACATGCCGGTCAGCACAGTCGCCCGACTCACCCAACAGATGGACGTGGTGACAAACGCGTTCTCGAACCGCACACCCTGCCGGGCGAGGTTGTCGATGTTGGGCGTTTGCAGAATCGGATGTCCGGCACACCCCAACGTGTCATTGCGTTGATCGTCGACGAAGAAGAATAGAATATTCGGCCGATCCGAAGCTCTTGCCGTCAACGCTACGAGCAATAGTCCAATGAAATACACGATTACGTTTCTTCTGAAGGAATCCACAAGTATGTCCTCGTTTCGTTAGGTAGTCCGGCCGTCACCAGACGCGATGACATGCCAACACTCTAGTCCATTTCGTCGCATGAAGCGACACTCTCAAGGTGCGACCGGCGAATAGTCTCTTTGCATCTCCCTGAACTGCCAACTGTCGCGGATTGAAATGACTTCGCAGCATAGGTATCCTGATCTCGACGACATGAACCAGATCGCCCGTTGCTCATAACGCCCGCGCTCATTGAAAGGGAAAGCATGGCAGATAGTCACATTCCAACGCGAGGAAGGCATCGCTCATGCAGTGCTCGCAAAACCGGTCTTCTGTTCCTCGGCCCGGTCTGTTTGGTATTGGCACTTGGTGGTTCTGGGCATGGGCAAGCTCAGCGATCGTCTGCTTTGCCGGACATTTTTCAGCAGGAACAGCTGCTGTGGGAACTGGAACTGGGGAGCCATCAGTACACGGTTCCGCGCGTTGATGGCGAGCGGCTTTATGTCGGGGTGAATGACACGCGACTCGATCACCCCGTCCTGAGAAACACCGGCGGTGGAATCCTGATGTGCCTCGAGCGGGCGACTGGGGACACGATCTGGCAAATGCCCATCCCTCGCTTCTTCGAAGGGAACACGCCGCCAATGCATTTCAATCACTGGAAATGCGGGGTCTGTTCCAGTCCGGCGATCGACGGCGATCGGCTGTACACCGTCGGTCTTCGCGGCGACGTGCTTTGTCTTGACAAGAACGGCCAAGCAGACGGCAACGACGGGTCATTCTTGCGCGAACTCCAATACATGGGTGTTCCGGCCGATTCAGACTACGAACTGAGTGAAACGGATGGAGATATCATCTGGAGGTTCGACTTGATCCGAGCGGCCAAAGTGGTACCACACGATGTCTGCGGCAGCTCGCCCGTCGTGCACGGCGAATATCTGTATGCATGCACGTCGAACGGCGTGGACAACACGCATCGCCGAGTTGTGAAACCGTCGGCTCCCAGCCTGATCGCACTGGACAAGAAGACCGGCTGGTTGGCCGCGGTAGATGGTGAGCTAATCGGCGAACGAATGTTTCACGGTCACTGGTCCTCGCCCGTGGCGATGACCATCGGGGACAAGACGACGATTCTGTTTGGCGGTGGCGACGGAGTGTTGTATGCCTTTGAACCGCTCGAAGGGCCGACGACGGCTAAGCCGCGCACGTTGAAGACGATTTGGAAGTATGACTGCTGTCCGCAGGATTACCGGGAACGTGACGGCGAACCGATTCCGTATGCTCGCTGGAACCGCAAGAGTCCCGACGGGCCTAGCGAGATCATCTCCACTCCGATCATCCACAACGACCGCATCTATGTCGCCATTGGTCAAAGCCCCGTCCACGGTGCCGGTCAGGGGATGCTCTCATGTATTGACGGTGCCACCGGCCGTAAGGTCTGGGGCAGCCGGGAAGTCGGGCGCACTTTGTCCGATGTCGTGATCCACGAAGGATTGTTGTACACGTCCGACTTCTCCGGTCGGCTGAACTGTTTTGATGCGGACACCGGAGAACACATCTGGCAACAGGAGTTGGATTCCGGCGTTTGGTGCTGCTCGCCCATGGTGGCCGATGGCAAGGTGTACGTGTGCACCAAAGACAAGATGCTGTGGGTGTTGAAGGCGGGCCGTGAGAAACATGTTCTGGCGCGCTGTCGCCTTCGCTCCGAGGCGATCACCCTTGTATACGAGGATGGCGTGCTCTATCTGCCGACGCAAAGACGACTGTTTGCATTGAAAATCAAATAGGAAACGGAAAGCCGATACCGCCGCGACGAGATCGGAGATTTCCTGCGATTTCTTGACCGGTTGCGTCCGACGCAGTACGCTGACAGACCTTGCGGGAAACTGAACTTCCTTTGACGACTGGAGCAAGGAAACGATGAACATGCCCAAAGACAAGAAACAGCACGCTGGTCACCAGCACGACGGAACGCCCTGTCACTGTTGCCCAGACAACCAATGGCACCAGGAACTGGATGTGAGCCGGAGGAACTTCCTGGCGACCGCGGCAGTTGGCGGCGCTGTGCTTGGCGGGTTGAGTTGGACGAGTCTTGCTGCTGCGAGCGAGTCGGAGTTGCCCAAACCAAAAGGCCGAACGGCAATCAAGGTGTTGCCCATTTTGGTCTGGAATAATCCCAAGCGGGCTCCGATGCGCAGTTGGCGGTCGTGGGGCGGTATTGAAACGGCCGAGCAAGCCGCTGAAGAAGTCGATCGAATCAAGAAAGAACTGACGGGCATCGCCAAGTCGGCCGACTTCCCCGTCGAGTTCGCCGAAGTGGCCTCGGTGAACGACATCCGTACGATGGCCGATTCGCCGGAGGTGAAAACCGCGGACGTGGTGATCGTCTATGGGGCGGGCAGCCGCGTGAACGGTTGCCAGGACTTCGGGAAAGATGTCATTCTCTTCCAGCGGCACCGGAGCGGCCCGGTCTACTTGCAGTACGAGATCGTCAGTCCCGCTTTCCTGCGACAGCGAACTGATGACTTGGCGTTTGAACACATCACGTTCGACGACGTCGTGACCGACAGTTTGGATGAACTGACCTGGCGTCTTCGGGCTCTCTGCGGGCTGAAGAACTCGCGTTCGTCAAAGATTTTGTGTATTGGGGGACCCGGTGGTTGGGCTCAGCCGCGGGGCGTCATTCCTGAACTGGTCGAGAAGGTCTGGGGGCTCGACCTGCAGACCGTCTTGTATGACGATCTCGGAAAACTGATCGAAGAGGCCCGCGCGGATGAAAAGGCCGTGGCCCTTGCCAAGAAACGCGCTGAGGAATATTTGGCACTTCCCCAGACCACACTGGAAACCAAGCGCGAATATGTCGACAACTGCTTCCTGTTGGATCAGGTCTTTCGCAGCCTGATGGTCGAGGCCGATTGCCGGGCCATTACTATACACGGTTGCATGAGCACGATCATGCCTCAGGCCCTTACGTCAGCGTGCCTGACGCTCAGCACGCTGAACGACGATGGCTATTTGGCGTTCTGCGAGTCCGACTTTGTCGTAATCCCGTCGGGAATCCTGATGGCAAACATCAGCGACAGGCCCGTATTCCTGAACGATCCAACTTACCCACACGACGGCGTGATCACACTGGCTCACTGCACGGGCCCGCGCAGAATGAACGGCAAGACTCTCGACGCGGCCCGGATCGTTACTCACTTCGAGTCCGATTACGGCGCCGCGCCCAAGGTCGAGATGCCTAAGGGCCAAGTCGTGACGAATATCGCACCCGATTTCAAGTCAGAACGTTGGATGGGATTGCTGGGGACGATCGCCGATGCACCGTTCTTGCCGATCTGCCGCGACCAGATCGACGTGGCGTACGACGATCCGTTATGTGCAGCTCCACATAACGGACCTTATGTGAAGCTGCTGATTATG
>CAZUAH010000648.1:0-7504 GCA_964617665.1 uncultured Pirellulaceae bacterium | reverse complement strand
ACGTCAGTTGCTCGGCCTTCCGCGTGCCAATCGCACGCTTGGCCGCGGCCCACGCAGCGCTTGCGTAACCAACGAAGAAAATCTGCGGGCAGCTTGTCAGGCGGATAGACCAACCCAGGAAACCCGGCTTCTTTACGGAAGTCGGGTTTCTTATTGCGCTGTGAGAGAGAAACAGGAAGATAGCGGTAGCGCGTGTCGCAGGGAGGTATAGCGTCTCCCACGCGGTGAATCACAGGTCTAGACGGCGAAAAATCCGCTACGGCTATCCCGAACGCGCTCTAAACCATCACCGGCTGCCGTCCGGGGCACTGGAAGCCGATGCTTTCCAGGGCTTTGTAGACCTCCTCCAGAGTCTTCTCGCCGAAATTGGAGATACTGAGAAGATCCTCCGGTTTGCAGTGCAAGAGATCATCAACGGTGAAGATTCCCCGTTCTTCCAAGCAGTTGGTAGTGCGCACCGACAAGCCGATTTCGGCCGTGCTCATCTCCAACCGTTGCTTCATGAGTTTGGATGCTTCTTCAGCCTGACTGAGTGGAATGCGAGTTTGGGCCATGGGCTCCTTCCCCCCAACGAGAATAGCAAATCCGTCCCCGGCGAAACGACTAGCGGCGGGTCCGCAACTCCTTCGCTTCGCCACACAACGGCGGCCAGTATAACAGCTTGGCGAATTGCGCCAAGAAATTGGGGCAAAATACTCCGCTAGCACTGGCAGCGTGTTACTTGAAGCAGAACTCAAACTGGCGCACCGGCAGGAGGCTTCAGTCCTCAGTCCCGCATTCCGGCGCAACTGGCCCAGTCTGCACGGCACCCGCATTGGGTATCAGACACAGGAACTTTATTGGTGCGTCACTCGTATTGCGGAATTGGTGCACTTCGTCGGGCTTGACGTATACGACGTCGCCCGTCCGGAGCGGATGCTCTGTGTCACCTTCGTATACGACGCCTTCGCCTTCCAGCACGAACACCTCGTGCTCGTAAGGATGGGTATGCCGAGGCGTATGGCCACCGGGTGCGACTTCGAATTGTCGCATGGCGAAATTCGGAGCCCCGTCTGCATCGCCGATCAGCCATCGTACAGTGCAGCCGTCAGCCCCTTCCATTTCGACCGGTTCGGATTTCACTTGTTCGTAGTGGGTCACTTTCATGGATATGCTCCTTATCGTTCGTTCTGTTGACCTTCAGATTGCTCCACCGAGCCACCGGCCCCGCTGGACGTCGCGCGACGAGCGCGGATACGGTCTGTTCCTATAGCCGCACCAGTGGCGATTGCCATAACCACCAATTCCACAATCATTGTTGTCGCACCGTGGTTGTCCATGAAATCGATCACCCACGTGTCCGCCGTGGATCCGGATGTGACGCGGCTGGGGTTCATCCTCTGGACGGTCATCACACCGTACGCGCAAGCTGTCAAGGCGAAGGCAATTCCGACGACCAGCAAGACGCCGCAGAACGGATTGGCCGTTTGTTTTGGTTTTCCCATTGATCCCTGCGAAACCATCTGATTGTGAGCATGTCCGCAAGCATATTGAACTGCGATGTCCGCTCTACCCCTCCGACGTTTCGTCGTGGTCGGTGGGCGAATGCTGGTGCGTCGTCACTTCATCCTCCAAGGTAGTCAGGGCCTTTTCGAGCGTTTCTGTCTCTTGCTCTTCCAGGGACATCTGCCCAAAGCGAACGCGGTAGAATGCGGTGACGATGCGATCGATCAGGCCGTCGATCGTTCCCGTTGGCGAACGTGCCGCGAACCGCTCGGAAGCCAACGCCGCCAATTCTCGTTGCGTTTGGCTGCGTCGTCTCATGATGCCGGCCCCTGCCAGCATACTCTCGAATCGTCGGTAAAACTCCACAACCCGTCGAGCGTTTGCGGATTGGTGGGCCGGCTCTGATCGGCCGGCCAACCTATAAGTCCATCGCCGAACGGCCTGCATGACTGGCAGTGCATTCGCGCGTTTGGCGCGTCTTTTCAGCATAAGATACGCCGCGCCTAGAACTGCGGCTAGAGCCACGCCCACGATCGCCCCCCAGCTTCGCGCCGCACGAACAATCGCGTCTCGCTGTTTGCGCAATTGGCCGAGGAACGCTTCCCAGACCGGCGAATCGGAACCTTCCGTCACAGGGCCGTAGATGGACTCGCGCTGCCTTTTTGCCGTCAACCCGAGGATGTAATCGGTCCATAAGGTGCGAGCGTGATCCAACATGTCGTCGACCACGTCCATGAATCCCCGCTCGTACTCGGAATCCGCGTCGTCGGCCGCACCCAGCGTTGGCTCCAGTCGCAGCCACCCGCCACCGGGGCTGACGTATGTGCCCGGTGGCACTACGTCGGCAACGTCCTCCGCCGGCAGATAGGCTTCGACCCAGGCGTGAGCGTCTCGCTGGAGTACCTGATAGTAACCACCCACCTCGTTGTACTCGCTCGGCTTGAATCCTACGACCATTCGCGATGGGATACCTTGGCTTCGCAGCATCATTACCAACGCGCTGGCATAGTACTCGCAATGGCCCGTGCGATGGTTCGCGACGAAGTCTTCAATCGGATCAAGGCTCTGATCGCGCTGAATCTTTCTGAAGTTCAAAGAGTAAGTGTAACGCGTTGGATCCTGGAAGTGATCGCGCAACGCCCGAGCCAGCGCCGCGCGATTTGTCTCACTCGCTCTACGCGCTTCGGCGATCTCGTCGGCAATCTGCTTCAAGCGAGTGAATCTCGACTGGTCGTACCGAGTCAAATGGTCCAATTCTTTCTTGAGAAGATAATGATCTACCGGAGACTCTAGCCGGTTCTCGTGAGGCGTAACGTCTACCTGCAAACCACCACGGAATGCCGAAGTCGCCAGCGAGTAGCGGTATTCCTGCCGCCCTCCGCGGTGTCGCTGGCGTTGCGAGAAGATTTGTCCAGTGTACGGATTGTACCGGACATCTCTGGGCGTTTCTTCATTGACAAAAGCCGGAAAGACGGCGAATAGGATGGACTCGTCGATTGGCCGCAAGATAGCGTCCTGACGCACCAGTTTCCGGTCGACAGGAGGGTTCGGGAGGCGCCACTTCTTATTCGACCTGGTGAAGACCCGAAAGTCCTCGAGCGCACCTCTGACCTGACCGCCTAGAGTGCTTCGATCCCCTTCAGTCGATTCAAGCCCCTGTCTCCATTTGGGCACGCCGCCGTCGATGACGTACTCGGTTAGCACGGAACCGCGAATGTATGGGTCGCCGAAAATCAGGTATGGGTTGCCCGTTTGGTAGTCCATGAAACCGAGACGCATCACAGGCTCGTCGCTCTGCAGCACGTTATCCAACTCGTGCAACGTCACCTCACGCGAGAACCCTACAACGTTGGTACCTCTGGTCCAACGAGCTGACGATGCCGAGCCTTCCATTCGCGGAGCCGAAAAGAACAGAACAAAGCTGAAGACCATCGTTGTCAGACAAATGACCGCAACCTCACCAAGAAATCCCCAACTGACCGTGTGCCTGCCCAGACGGCGGCGGCTGGCCACCGGTACGGCCACCACTTCGCGCGCCGCCAATCGCTTCCAGCGGCTTGGAGCTTTCGCTTCCGGCTGGCTTGTTGTGCGGCCCTGGCTTCGGCGGCGCGCAGCGTAGCGCTCGGACACCACATCGGAGACCTCGCGATCAGCAAAGAAGAACGCCAGTGTCGAGATCCCGACAATGATATAGATGATAAGGACAACGCCGAATTCGAATTCCACATTCAACGCCGCAGAAACCACTACCTGTAACAGGCTGAATACGATCAGATGCCAGTAAATGCGGCTGCTCTTCCGCTGGTAAAACGACGTAATCTGCAGGTAAACCAGCAGGTTGGCAATCGCCAGCAGCTGGGTTCGCGTGTTGGGTTGAACGAAATCACCGAGCGAAACAAACAAAGCGGCGAGTGCCGCCAGATTCGCCACCAGTCGATTCAATCGGAACCAGTTTAGGATGTCGGTGAAGATCAGCGAGGTAATGGCCGCAAAAACAACGAGCAACGGGAGCACGGGGCTCTTCTGCCCCATCCCCAGCAACACAGCGCCGATTGTGGTCAACACGGCGACATGAATTTGAACGACGCGCTCGGCTCTCATGGTGATGTCTCGCCTTGGTCTAAGTCGACTTCCCCAACGGGCGGTCACTCCAACTTGAACACGTCCCAAATGCGCGAATCATTGACGTCCAACCAGGTTACGCGTTCCAGCGCCCTCTGATGACGCGGTTTGTCCACAAAACTGCTGTCGTCCAGCACGCTGTCCATTGTGTTAGGTCGTGTGCTGATCACAACCACCTGCGTGCCAATGGGCACATCCGCCAGCACGTGTCCCAATACCTCGGCCAATCGACTGTTGTTGCTGGCTCGCGCCACAGCCAGTCGCTCCAAGGTCAGCCGGGCGAATACGGCCGTGGCTTTCGCCGACCAGCGTCCGGCACTCGCCCCGGCCGAGGCGATCATCAGTTGGCTGCCGCCTCTTCGAGCCAGTTCGTCTACCACCGTGCCGGCAAAGCTGACGGCAAACTCGACTCGCCCAACATCGTCGTCGGTTGGTTCGGCGGGCTGCCAGAGGTCCAGTACTATCGCCATATCGCGATTTTGTTGTTGTTCGAATTGACGCACAGCCAGTTTGCCCAGCTTGGCCGTTGTTCGCCAGTGAATCCAGCGTTTGCTATCGCCCGGCCGCCATTCCCGAAGACCATAGTAGTCGCCATCAGTGGGACCTTGCCGAGAGTGGACTTGATGTCGGCCGTAGCGTTTCGATTCCAGCAACCGCATCCAATGCGGCGACAATCGCCCCAGTTTGGGAAACGCCACAATTTTCTCGAAATGCTTGAATCGAAAGGTCGCCTTGACCAACCCCATGGGGAACCGCGTAGAAACCTGGAGCGGCCCGAATCGATATTTCCCTCGACGAGGCAAAGTGATGCGATATGCTTCCTTTCTGGTCTGACGGGCCGGCACGAATGGCAAAACGACCCTCACGCTCGCCTTGCGGCCGTCCTTTGGCTGCCCATCTTCCGCTCCCTCTGACGCGATTGCGTCCTCGACTACCAGCATCGAGCTTCCCAAATGCCGCCGCTGATTCTCGCCGTAGATCTCGACGAGAAATGGTCGGCCGGCAAAAACCTGCTCGGGAAGCCGGCGGTTAACTTCCAACCGTCGGACTGCCAGCACGACCAGCCGCCAGTTAAATAGCAGCGGCCCCATCATCATCCCCGCCAGAATGAACAGCAGATTGATATCGCGCAAGGCGGCTCCGACGACGATGAAGGCTAGCACAAACCCGTAGTACCAGCCTTCCAGGCAGATCGTGACACCGCGACGCTTGAGCACGAGAGTGATTTTCGCAAAAAGAGAGTACCGAATGGTTCACACCGAATTATACCTATCCCATGCTAACCGAAACAGCGAACCAAAACCAACCGGTTGCACCACTATCTCGTTACCGGCTCTATGAGTAGCATGGTATCTATGAGCACATCTGATGCCATGAACTTCGACGCCCTGCATGTCGCGGCCTTTGAGAGCCGCCGATCGGACGATATTGCGCAATTGATCGAGCAACACGGCGGCACGGCCCATGTCAGCCCCTCGATGCGTGAAGTGTCGCTGGAAGACGACGGGACCGCCACTGAATTCGCCCATCGTCTGATCACTGGCGAAGTTGATATTGTGGTCTTCCTGACCAGTGTGGGGTTCCGGCGGCTACTGGATGTTGTCCAGCGGCACGTAGACCGCCAACGTTATCTGAATACTCTCTCGGACGTCATCACCATCGCTCGCGGACCAAAGGTAGCTGGGGCCATGGAGGAGGTTGGGCTTTCCCCAGCCTACCGTGTGCCAAAGCCGAACACGTGGCGCGAGGTGCTGCGGACGATCGACCAATCGGTCCCCATCGCAAACCAAACCGTCGGACTTCAGGAATATGGAGGCACGAATCCCAGCCTGATCGCAGGGATGGAAGCACGCGGAGCGCACGTTCTCAGAATTCCCGTCTACCGCTGCGAGTTGCCGGAAGACACAGGGCCGTTGGAAGAAAACGTGCGAGCGTTGGCAGGTGGCCGTCGGGACGTACTGCTATTCACAGCCGCGGCTCAGGTCGCCAACGTGGTTCGCGTGGCCGACAAATTGGGGCTGACCGACCAAGTGCAAAGGTACGTGGGCGACACTGTTGTGGCGTCCGTAGGCTCGGCCACCTCGCAAGCGATTCGCGATAACCATTGGCCGGTGGACATCGAGCCGGAACAATCTGATATGGAATCGCTCGTTTCCGCGGCAGCCCAGCGGAGCCACGATCTACTGGCTCGAAAGAAGCGAGTATCCGTTACGCTGTCCGGCCCGGCTTCCGACGCGCGTGACCCACGCGCCCCATGGTACGACAGCCCGTTCATGAAGACGTGTCGACGCGAACCCTGCAACGTGACGCCCATCTGGCTAATGCGGCAAGCAGGCCGTTACATGGCCGAGTATCGAGAGGTCCGAGCAAAGACCACATTCCTGGAACTGTGCAAGAACCCGGCGTTGTGCAGCGAGGTGATGTGTACGGCGGTCAAGCGGCTTGGCGTCGATGCGGCGATCATCTTCTCGGACTTGTTGCCCATCCTCGAGCCCATGGGGCTCGATTTGGAATACGCCCAAGGCGAAGGGCCCGTAATCCACAATCCCGTACGCGAATCGACCGACGTCGATCGAGTGCTGGAGTTGGAGAGTGTGGAGTCGTTGGATTTCGTCATGGAGACCGTCCGACAGACGCGCAACGACTTGCCGGACGACCTGCCGTTGATCGGCTTCGCCGGAGCGCCGTTCACGTTGGCCAGTTACGTGATCGAAGGCGGGGCCAGCCGAAACTACTTGCACGCAAAGACATTGATGTACCGCGACGAAGGTGCTTGGCGAGCTCTGATGGAACGATTCGTTCGCGCGATTACCAAGTACCTGAACGCCCAGATTGCGTCTGGCGCTCAATGTGTTCAATTATTCGATTCCTGGGCGGGCTGCCTCGGGCCAAACGACTATCGCCGGTACGTATTGCCCTACGTACGGAGCGTCATTGACGGAATCGCGCCAGGCGTGCCGCTCATTAACTTTGCCACAGGCAATCCGTCGCTGCTGCCGCTGTTGGCTGAAGGCGGCGGTTCGGTGATCGGAGTCGACTGGAGGATACGCCTGGATCAGGCCTGGGATGCAGTCGGCCATGACCGGGCTGTCCAGGGTAACCTGGATCCGTGCGTGCTGTTGAGCGACACTAGCGAAATCCGCCGCCGAGCGAAGGATGTTTTGGACCAAGCCGCGGAACGCCCCGGCCACATTTTCAATCTGGGACATGGTGTGCATCAGCAGACGCCCGTAGACAATGTGATCGCCTTAGTGGATGCAGTTCACGAATTGAGCGAGCGTTCATTCGAATAGTCGGATCCCTGTGCGATCGAAGCTACGGGCCTCGAAAGGCCCCACCTAATTGGACAGCGCCACTTTGAATGAGCCGTTTGGGCGATAGCCCCGGTTTTTGCCGG
>CAZUAH010000647.1:0-7506 GCA_964617665.1 uncultured Pirellulaceae bacterium | reverse complement strand
TCTGCTACAAAGTGCCTTTCGTCAATCAAGTCCAGTAAGCTGGCATCGGGACATTGGGAATAGTATCTCGCCACCTCCAGACGCGCCTCAGGGGTGAGCAGTAGCCAGTCCAGAGTGTCCCCAACATGGTGACGGCGGATAAATGGGTCCCGCAGCAAGAGAACCAGAGTAGAATAGTCCTTCTTCGTTCCCAGATCTTTGATCAAGCGCGCTCGTTCGGGTTTGGTAAGATGACGGAACGCAGAGAACCGAATGTCGCGTCCGAAACTCGGAAGTCCGACTGCCCATGGGCCTGAGGAATCCGGTTTAGGAACCGGTCGAGGAAACGCCTTTTTCGTTCGAAGACGCGAGAGGACTTCCGGATCCAACGGAAAAATATCCGTCCAACGGGGCGAAGATTCCAGGAACCGGAGATCATGTAGATAATTCTCCCTGCTCCGGACGAGGAGGTCTATTTTCTCCAAGTCGCGAAGATACAGGAACCCCGTCTCAACAAAGTTGGCACCGTAACCGTATTTCGAGTTACGGCTGATGCCTATCAGTTCCCTCCGGTTGAGTTCCCTCTGGAAGACTCGGCTGAGATACCAGTCCCCGTATTCTTCGGCCCGGATCACCGCTGCTTCTAGGGCGCTCTCCGGAAAAAATGGTTGGCCGGTGCCGTCTTCTCCTCGGAGGATCCGGATCGAGCCCGGCGCGTTGATGCCTTCGGTCCGGATGACGGAAAAGAGGAAGTCCTCCAGACGCCTGTGAAAAACGGAATCCAGACGGCCTCGTTTGATCATGTGAGTGAGGGCATCGGATTGCGGGTGTGGATATTCAATCAAGCCTCTCAGCAGTTGGTAGGCGAGGGAAAGAAGCTGTGCCTTTTCTTCTCGTATTCGTTCATCCCACCCCACATTGTCCTCTTGAAGCTGGTTCAGAACATCAAATAGCTCAAACTCGCGGCGCTTTTCGCTCAGATGGAAAAGGGAAGCACTTGCCACATCTGGTTGTCCGCGAAGGGCGATATTAACAAAGGGGCCAAACCCTGTGGTGAATTTCAAACCGATCAGCTTCTGCAACGTCACCCACCTGATCTCCGGATCCTGCTGTTCGATGATGGCCGCCGTCAGCAGATCGAGATAACTCGGTGGGGCGTCTGGGGCCTCCTCGTGCGACGCGTTGGCGCGGCGCATGTAGGCCATTTTCTCAAGTGGGGACAGAGAACTGTTGCCGAACGTAAACCGGATCGGATAGAGTGGACGGCTGGGTGGGGCTTGTGACTTGGCGTTTTCAAAGTCAGTCTTCAGGCGGGACTGAATGCGTGTCTTTTCCGGTTCGCTGGAGTAGATGGGAATAGCCACGTAAACCGGCATGCCGGAATCAATGGCGGAACTCGACGTGCCATCGGGACCGTTACCGGGCTCTTCTCCGACTTGGAATTGCCCATCGTAGACGAGGACGGAAACCAGTTTGGTCGCGCTTAGGTCTTGGATCGGGCCGACTGTTTCCGTCACGACCTTGAACGCTTGGGCCAGTTTCTCCGTGCCAGACGGCAACTCCACGAAAACGATATCCCCATCTTGCACTTCAATGTCTTTGCCGACTCGGACATTGAGAATCTCCACGAAAGGGCTCTTGATCCGAGCCGGCAGATTCACGTTCCCGGATGTTAGCGGTCCCTGATAATCCATCGTTCCCACCAGAAGCCCTGATTCCTTGGCCTCGATGGTCATGGCGCTGGCCCGTTCAACGAAACGTCCCGCCTCAGCGTGGCATTGCCTGAGCCGGACGAGATGAGGATCGTTTTCGGCCAAGGACCCACTGGGGACAAACTTGCTTTCTGCCTCGTCGATGAACTTGCCGCTCCAGGACCGGTATTGATTGACTTTCTGCAGGAGATCTTTCATCCCGGCTAGAGTCACACCGCCGATCAACTCGTCCTTGTTGACCCAGGAATTCTCCTGTTTGGAGAAGAAGAGGAGACCGGAGATTTTGGGGGCCGTCGATGGATAAGTCCGTCGTTGGCCGACAAGAGCACAACTCGGTGGATGAAGCGCGAGCCCCTGGCTGAGCCGTTCGATCTCCGGAGTATTCGTAGTCAGTTCGTAGTGGAATTCCTCACTCATGCGATCAAGAGATTGCATGGGCTTGAACTCCATCCCCAGAATCCACTCTCCATTCGTTTCATCAAGATCAACGGAATAGACTTTCAAGATTTGAGCCGTCTGACCATTCACCCTTAAGTCCATCGTCCAGTCAGGTCCCCAGACTCTCAATGGCAAACGCACCATGAAGCGAATATGGCTGAGCGGATAATACCGGAACAGGTCGCCTGACGAGGGATTGATATTAACTGAGTACCGTGTCCCTTCGATGACTTCGGCGTCGGCCGGCGCCATAACAGCCTGACGCAATGCCGTTTCCATTTCTTTTTCAAGAATGGCTGTCTCCAATTGCAGCGCTTCCCCTTCCTTGAGCGCTAGCAACAGCTTCGATGTCGCCGCCGGGTTCTGCTCCTGCATTCGACGCATAGATTTGTATTCCGCCCACAAAGGGGCTAGCCGGCCTCTTTCGGCTGCAATGTGCGCGTCTAAATCCCGATCGACAATGTTGGCAATGAGTTCTTCTTTCCTGAAATGAAGGGGCTGGGTCGGGTCGGACCATGGATCGCGATCTTGGGGACGTGGGAACGTCAGTTTGCCTGTGGATAGGGCGGGATAGCCCAACCCTCGTTCCATTCTCTTAGTCCGTTCGTCGTAGACGTCGAACTTTATCGGGTGAGACCTTCCGGTGACAGTGAAGGACCGCCGGTCATTCCGCATCCTATCCGGCAAGTCAGCGGTCGAGTCCGCCTCGGGTTCCACGTGTTTGGTCGTTGCAGTCCGGGGGCTTAGCGCGAGCGACTCGGCTCCTGCGGCAGGGAACTGTAGCGACAAGACAGCCAGAATGATGAGGCCGAGCGTTGGCATGAGCGAACTGAGAAAACGGTGGCCTCTGAGTCCTGCCCGCCGCGCCGCGTTGAAAAGACAGACTGTCGTGGCCCGAATCAGCGACTTCTTCGGTCTTTCGGCGAGATCGTGCCTGATATGGTCGTCTTGTTTGATGATCCGTTCGGGCATCTGGGGAACGATTCCGTGAATTAAGGATGCACGGTTGCCGCCCCTGGCATTCGATGACAGCTAAAACACGCCGTTGGTGTGTGTTTCTGCAGCCATTCCAACTTGGCTGCGCGGTGGGATTTTTCTTGCCTATGAGGGATCTAACTCGCAGTTCCCCTTACATTAGACTAGTTGATTAACCGTTTCTTAACAATCTTAATCTTAACAGTTTCTTAACAATCTGCGCGGGGTTGGCGATTTCGCCCGACGCCGTAGCTGCTCACAGGAGGATGAGCGTGACGTTCAGAAGTGTCAGATTCTCTTCAACGCCTCCAGGCATTCGGTCACTCGGTTGAATCCGTCTCGTCATCGACAACCACACAGACCACTTCAGCCTGCGGAAGCCGTGCCAGGGATTCAACATCAACCGTGGGACCTTCTGTGATATCGAGCATGGGCCTGCAACGCAGTTGCCACCCGCCGCCCAGAGCTCGATAGACGCGGATTAGTCCCAGCGCAACGTCGGCTTCAGCGGCGACCGACGCGTCTTGTTGGATCACGAGGTCCCGCTGCAGGTTGTTGACGCGATCGAAGTCGATCCAACCTTGGCTGTAGTGCAGTTGCGCCAGCGAAACGGACTCCGTTGCCGCATTGACCGTCTTCTTCAGTTCTTCCGCCCGGTCACGTGAACGAAGGAAGTCGATGATCGCATCCTCCGCTTCGTGATTCGCAACCAGCACCCTCTGCATGTAAGACACGGCCATCTGTTGGAAACGGGCATCCTGCACGGCCACGTTGTTGACGATGCGACCGTAGTTCAAGATGTTCCAGTTGAAGCCAGGGTTGATGATCCCGGCATTCGCGGCGGGCGTGAACAGATCGCCAAAGTCAGTTGCTTGCCAATTGATGGAACCGTTGATTGTGAACTGGGGAAACAAGTCGGACGCCGCGACCCCGATCAGTGCGCCCTGGGAGGCTAACTCGCGTTCCGCGCGACGAACGTCCGGGCGACGACGAATCAGGTCGGCTGGAATGCCGACGACTACTTGCTCGGGTGGAACCGGGATCATTTCCTCGCCCGTGTTCCCCAACTGCTCCAGCAAATCCTGCGGCGGGATCCCCAGCAGCACGCACAGCCGGTTGTTCGCCTGCCGTAGCTCACGTTCCAGCAAGGGAACCAGGGCCTTGGTCTGATGAAGGCTCGATTGCGCCTGCGTCACGTCCAACTTGGTGACGATCCCGTTTCTGTGACGTTCCTCTGCCAGTTCCAGGCTCTTCTCCTGCATTGCCACATTGGCTTGAACACGCCGCAAGCGTTGTTGGAAGGCTCGCATTTCGACATAGGTCGTTGCCGTATCCGCAATAAGCGTGACCAGCACGTCGTCGTAGTTTTCGATCGAGGCGTCTAGGTTGGCGTCGGCCGACTCGATACCTCGCCGAAAGCGGCCCCACACGTCCAATTCCCAAGAGGCGTGGAAGCCGGCTGACCAGATACCAAGGGAACGAACCGACGGTGGCAAACCAAGCGAAAATCCCGTCGGACTACGCTGGGTCTGCTGGAAGTTGCCGAACGCTTCCTGGAACTGTGGAAACAGCTCGCCAGCAGCAATCGCCCGTTGTGCCTCGGCTTCGAGGACTCGTAGCCCCGCCACGCGCAACGGCAGATTTTGCTGGTGTGCCGTAAGGACCAAGTCATCCATCACTGGGTCGTTGAAGTTCCGCCACCAAGCCGTTTCATTAACTCCATTTGCCTCGCTTATAACGCTGGGATCATTGAAGTCGATCCATTCGGCGGCAATCGAAACGGCTGGCTCGTGGTAGTCGGGCCCGACTTTGAAGCCGTTGTGCACCCAGTTGTCCATGTAGACGCAACCACTGAAGCACAGTAATGCGAGGGAAAGTAGTGCGAGGACCGAGCAAAGACACCGATCCGGGAGGGTGGCCTTCGGTTTCTTCGGTGAATTTCGGACGTCCATATCCCGTTTGCCCATGGTGAGCGCCAGACGGGTCTGTCAACGCAAGAACCGCACGATCCGGCAAGATCGCTGCGAATGTCATTCGGCGCACCACCTATGTAATCGGCACAAAGCGTATGGCCTGTCCCAGATAATCCAGTCTTCCATAGCCATTAGCTCCGCTGTCAGGTCTTTCTTGGCTTCCACAGCTATGGCAATCAGCCCAGTTTACCAACACTCAGGTTGATGGATCCCGGCATCAGACGAGCGATCTATTGAACTTAGGATGCATGATTGACATCTGGGGGTCTAATGGAACTCGCTGACCCCCATGTGTTTATGGAGATCTCCTGCAAAGGAGGGATGGTCGACAAGGTAACACTTCCAGTGCCAAGGGCGTGGGCAGTTGACTGCCCATTCCAGGCGTATTAGAGTGGCGTCTTAATGATTTCTTAACAATCTACCCTGGTTTCGAGTCCCCCGCGGGCAAATCCGTGGCCCAGTACCCCTTTCACGCCTGGAAGATAAACGCGAGCTTGCACTCTAACTTCCCGGACTCGACAGCCTGAACTCAGATCATTCCTCATTTCTGGCTCGAAAGCATGTTTGATTTCATCCTGATCGCTGCGTTTATCGGTTTGGGAATGCTCATCTGGGACTGCATCGAGGTGGGACGCAACGATGCGGCTAACCTAGTGAATGCCGTTTTTGGTGCGCGGGTGATGCGCCGTCGCGTGGCCGTCGCTATCGCGGCGACTGCCGTTGTGCTAGGCGCGACGTATTCCTCACCAGTAATGGAAACGGCGCGCAAAGGCATCTTCAATCCCACTGTGCTGACGGTGCAAATGGCACTGGCCATTTACGTCAGCGTGTACTTCGTGGATACGGTGCTGCTGTACGGATTCTCGGGATTTGGGATGCCCGTCAGTACGACCGCGTGTTTGGTTTTCGAGTTGGTTGGAGCATCGCTGTTCCTTGCCGGCTATGACAACGTTCATTGGTCCAAGGTGGGCAGTGTCATCACGGCCATCATCATGTCGATTGTCTTTAGCGCAATCGCTGCATTCCTGGTCATGCGAGTATTTCGCGCTGCGATCCGAGACAGAGTCAAAGACCGCGAGACCATTATGCTGCATGGACCATGGATCAGCGGCGCCATCTTCACATGGCTTACATGGTTCATGGTGTTCAAGGGGCTGAAGAACGTCGCATTGATCGAAGCGGTTAAGGAGCACACGTTCGAGGAATATGGACTGATTGCCGTATTGATCGCGATCTGGGGCGTTTACACCCTGCTGGTGCATCTCGTACTGGTGGCCACGCGGCAATTCGGCTGCAAGCATCTTTTCTCTGTCACAGCCGTTGTGGGCATGATCTGTATGGCATTTGCCTTTGGGCAGAACGATCTGGCCAATGCCGCGTCGCCTGGCTTGGCAGGTTTGACCTTATGGAACAGTGGGTCAGGCGCCGACGATCTAGCTGACATCGCATCGAAAGTCCCCATTCCATGGTGGGCGTTGATGGGGTGTGGAGTGCTGATGGCATCCGGAATGTTCACGACCTACGCCCAGCGAGTCACGAGGGCCGAAGTGAACACGGGTAGCCAGTTTGACCATGTAGCCCTTTACGCCCCACGATGGTGTCGTTGGATCGCACGCGTGGTGTTGCGAGCTCGTCCAAGTACAACGTCTCTCGCTCCCGAACCAAGCCTGGACGAGACCGGCAAGAAGATGCACTACGACACCTTACGGGCATCGGTGATCACAGGCGTCAGCGCAAGCGTCATCGCCGTGGCTTCCGGCGCTGGGTTGCCCGTTTCCACTACCTACGTGGCGTTCGCTGCCGTGCTCGGTTCCGGACTGGCCGACCGTGTGTTTGCTCGAGGAGACGCCGACCGGAAAGTAGGCCGAGCGATTTGGGTAATATCGTGTTGGTTTATTGCGCCAGTGATCGCGATTGTCGCCACTGGTTGTGTCGCCACGTTGGTCTATCGATTGTCTGTCGCCGGCCTGGTCGTGTGTATCCTCTTGAACATCGCCGTTCGATTCCTGTTCCGACGTCGCGCGGACGCCCATGAGAAGAAGTACCATCGGTCGGATGATGATGGAGCGGAAAAGGAGACGCCACCGGAAGCAGGCACATAGGCAACGGCAATGGAAAAGCCACTTGTCGACAACCTGCAGCGGTCCAGCGACAATAGTAGGTTGGTCCCAAACGCCATCTCGGCAGACCTTCAGGCATCTTCTGCGGATGTCTTAACGCGCTGGGGCGAATGGCATCAAATACGCAGCCGTGTCCGCACCCCCTGCGATGATTCGATGTCCATCGGGCGAGAAAGCGACGCCGAACAACGCCTCGCGTGATAGTCTTTCCTTGAGCACGAGTTGAAAGTCGCCAACACGCCACACGCGCAGGCGACAGTCGTCTCCAACCGATGCCAAATGCCTGTTGTCAGGCGAGAACGCAACCGC
>CAZUAH010000646.1:0-7520 GCA_964617665.1 uncultured Pirellulaceae bacterium | reverse complement strand
GTGCCACGACGGCACGGAACCGCCCGACCTGCGAGCCACACCGGTCTGGGACGCCGCGGCGCGCAAGTTCTGGAACCGGTCTTACCATGAGCTGATTTCCACCGACCGGCCCCACGGCCCTGCGAACGACACAAGTCAACGACTCGGTGTGATCGAAGAGCGGTCCAAATACCTAAGTTGGATCGGCCGCTGGTCCGTGCCGGTGATGATTCCACCTTACTCGCATGGCTCCTCGCGAAGTCCGCTGATCAGCCTACTGAAGTCCGGTCATGAACGCGTAGAAATGACGCAGGAAGAAATGGACAAGATCTCCTGCTGGATCGATCTGGCGCTGCCCCATTCCGGAGAATGGACCGAGGGCATGACGCCGGAGGATCGGGATAGTTACATGCGAGTCTACCAGAAGCGTGTGGACTGGGAGAAACAGGAAGCTGCAAATATCCAGGAATACATCGACGACCTGACCGCCTCCAATCGTTGACGTGAAGCGGTTTCAAAACCGGGAGGGCGAGGCTCCGGCCGAGCCGAAACCCAACGAAAACGCGGCTCAGCAGGAGCTTCGCCCTCCCGAAGACCAGTATTGAAATGCCCTTGTATTAGAACCGCGATCGTCAGTATTGATCTACCGGAATATCGAAACGGTCGAGGATCTGCAGCAGCATCCAAGAGTCGAAGCCTCCTTGCAGGGCTGCCCGAAGTTCAGGCAGCGTTTTGACGCCGCTGGTGCGATAGAGGGCTTGAGCAGCAACGTCGCGCAGGACGACGGCCTCATTGACATTTCCATCAGGAATCGGCGTTCGCAGCAATGCAGCAACACGGTCGTTCCACGAGGGGTCGGCCGAGGCGGCGATGATGCAGCATGCGACGCGCTGTTGTGAGAGGTCTCCAGCCAGTAACTCCGTGACGAGGTCGCGGTCGCACTCGCCTGTCAGAAACGCGACGCAGAAATCCAGCATAGCGATTTCGTGCCAACCTGTTACGGCCTTCTTCCGACGCTCCAGCGCAGGGATGACGGGCTTGCCGAGACCCAGCAGGTGCGCCAGTTGTGGAGCCGGGGTACGGTCGCTGTCAAACGTGCGGTTGGGCGTCTTCGCAAAATGAATCAACATCTCGGACCAGCGAAGCACGACAGCGTCGTAGAACTCTTCATCGGAGTCGTTCACGTGGTCTTGCTGCCACGCCAGCAGCTCGTCAATCGCAGCGGCTTGCCGCTTGGCCTCATTTCGCGCGAACGCCGCGATCTCTTCGGCGGAAGAGTTTCCACATATGCCATGCCGCTCGTAGGTTGAAGGTATTCCATACGACTGCTCGATCGTTGTCAGGACCGGATCGCCGAGTCGCCCGCCCTGATGCTGCGCGAGAAGTTTGACTAGCGCGTCGGCCGTCCTTCGATCACCAATCTGCTGCAAGCACTGCAGGGCAGCGTAACCGACGCCGAATGGATCGTCCCCATGATCGGCTCGTGGACATCGTGTGACCAGGCTGAGCAGTTCATCGCGAATCCGGCGATTCGGATCGGCAACGGCGCGGCGAAGTGGCCATCGCATCTCGCCCGGAATGTAGTGATATCGATACACAGGTTCGATGCTGATGATCGCAGCAATCTCCCGGATGCCGGCTTGAGTGAACCAGCTGTTCGTCGAATTCGCGATACGGATGAGTGATTCGACATGTTCCTGACGGGCCGAGTCCCGCAACTGCTCGCCGAATCGACGTTCCGCTGGATCGGGGCTCCGCAGCAACTGACTGATCCTGCGGATCTTCATCCACTCGATGAAATCAGTAAGGCTACCGTTCAGCTCTGTAGTTCGGCCTTTGTGTCGCCAAGCGAAACGATCGTTGGCGATTCGCCAGACGGGAGATGGCGAGTAGGGGTACGACGACTTGTCAGTTGGATAGACGAAGATTTGGAATTCGGGGTAACCGGGCGGTTGGCCGTCGGCTGCCCGTCCGCCTGTGAGCAGAGATTGCAGGACGACGATCGCCTGGGGATCGCGAATTTGGAGCGTCCTTCGTCCGTTCCCCGTCGAGACAATCACGTCGACGATCTTTGGCGTCTCCGGCGGCCTTTTGCTGGCCTGAAACAGCCACATCCACAACAGCGAGGCACCGGCCAAGATCAGCCCTGCCGCTATCACCCATCTCAGGCGAATTCGGTTCTGTTGAATTTTGCCCATAACGGATCCCAGAATCCGGCCAAGGGTAGAACCTGGTCATTTGTTTGCCTTACATCATTCTCGATCCGTGCCAGTCGAGATGCAAGGCTGTCCTATCCGCGACCTATGCGAATGCGCCAGGCCGGGCCGTCTTGCGGTTGCGGGAAAACGCCCGCAAACCCGGAAGATTATGAACCGAGCGTCTTCAGTTACGGTTGGATCGTTGTTTCGGAAAGAATACCACGGGATCCATTGCACGAAACGTAGCCACATCGCGAAGCAGATTGGTCGTGGTGTACAATGGACCCTGCGCACCTAAGTCCATTCAACGTTGGGAACAAGATGAAATCTGCTTCTCTCATAAACATACTCATCATTCTCACGCTCGCTTGCTTCTTCCGATTACCGTCTGCCGATGCCGCGAAGCAGCCCAAGCCGAACGTGGTTTTCATTCTTGCGGATGATCTGGGCTACGGCGATGTCAAATGCTTCGGCGGCGATCGGTGTCAGATCGATACGCCGCATTTCGATCAGCTGGCACGCGAGGGCATGCGTTTTACCGATGCTCATTCGATAGGCTCGGTTTGCGTGCCGTCGCGGGTGGGCATTATGACGGGACGATATGCGTGGCGGTTTGGCCGCTCGGGCCCGGGTGGCCCGTGGGGGTTTCTCGGTACGCAACTGCCTGTGGGACAGCATACCGTGGCCACGATGCTCAAGTCGGTCGGTTATCGTACCGGCTATGTCGGCAAGTGGCATTTAGGAACGCTGATGCAGACCAAGGACGGGAAGAACCAGGGCCCGACGAACGTCGATTACTCGAAACCGCTCAAGATCGGCCCGCCGCAGTACGGATTCGACGACAGCTTCATCCTGCCCGGCTCTCTGGACATGTATCCGTATGCGTACGTACGCAACAACCAGTGGGTTGGCGATGTGACGGCTCAGAAAGGCTGGAGTGCCTTCGACCGAATCGGTCCGGCGGCCGAAGAGTTCGAGGATTACGAGGTGCTGGATACGTTCTGCGACGAAGCGGAGCGATTCATTGCTCAGTCGGTCGATGCGACAGACACAGGGCAGCCGTTCTTTCTGTACTTGGCGCTGACGTCCCCGCATACGCCGCTCAGCCCGAGCGCGGATTTCGAGGGCAAGAGCCGTATCGGCGTTTACGGTGACTTCGTGATGGAGACCGACCATTGCGTGGGTCGTATCCTGGCGGCGCTCGAGCAAAACGGTGTCGACAAGAATACGCTGGTGATCGCCACGTCCGATCATGGCGCGGCGTCGTATGCCGGTCGCAACCGCAAGGCAACTGACGGCCAGCTCAAGGAACTTGAAAAGGAAGGCCATTACGCCAGTGGGATCTTTCGCGGATACAAGTTCTCCGCGTACGAAGGCGGTTTCCGCGTGCCGTTTGTCGCACGCTGGCCCAGTGTGGTCCGCGCCGGTGCGACATGCGATTCGCTGGTTGGTTTGCACGACCTGATGGCCACGCTGGCCGACATTGCCGGATGTGAGTTAGCCGATGACCAAGCCCCCGATTCGATCAGCATGTTGCCGCTGTTGCGTGAGTCCAAACCGGCACGGCCACGGCGGTCCATGATCTTCCAAGCGACGCGGGGCCTGGCGATTCGCTCTGGCGATTGGAAACTGCTGTTCTGCCCGGGCGCGGGTTGTGACGACCGTTGGCTGATTCCCGACGGCCATGAGACCGCATGGAAAAAGGCTCTCACGGCCCACGGAAAGAAGCTTCGTAGTCGTCAGGAGTTGCTTCAGCCGGCATTCGTTCAGTTGTTCAATCTGGCCAACGATCCGTCGGAGACCACCGACCTTGCAGCCCAACAATTCGACCGGGTCCGTGAGTTACACGATTTGTACTACAAACAGGTGAACGCCGGTCGCAGTACGCCAGGCCCGCCGCTCACGAACGACCGCGACACCATTCGAGCCTTCACCTCCGTTCCACCGTTTGTATGGGAGAAGTAGACGGCCGACTCTGGCGTCCCGTTGTAGCATTGGTATATTCGCCTCCAAGCAGAAGGATTGAAGCCAAACGTCCACAACACTGGCTTCCGCATCGTAGTCAATGGCTGACTCTCGAAAGACAATGAAAACGCGCTGGCTTCCACTCACGGCATCGTGGTTCGCCATCTTTGTCCTTCCTGGCCACGAAACGCACGGAGCGGGGCCGTTACCTGAATTCACGTTCAAAGGAGTCGCCCTCCACCCAAAGGATCTTTCTTATGCTCCCACGGAGCAGTTGGTACATCCTTCAATCATCAAGACGGAAGGACGCATTAAGAATCCGCTGGGCAAGTATTACCTGTATTACGCGCCGCATAAACACATTGCGATCAGCGTGTCGTATTCTGATAGCCTTGAAGGTCCGTGGACAGAGTACAAAGGCAATCCCGTCATTCTCGGACCGTCAGCTCCAGATATTCGCTGGATCGAGGAACATGGCAAGTTCTACATGTGGGGTCATAGGAAGAACTCTCGGACGGAGCTATGGACCAGCGAAGACGGGATCCGGTTCGAACACCAGGGAGTCAGTATCACGGCGGAAAACATCGGCACGCGCAACGCCACGTACACGCGAGTCTACGAATATCCGCTGAAACGATACGCAAGCAAATACATCATGCTCTATTCGGGGTTCATCGACGAAAGAGGAATTCGCTGCGTCTGGCTGGCTCATTCGAAGGATGCCGAAACCTGGATTCAGCTGAAGACGCCCTTGGTCGAGCCGATCGACGGAGAGAACAATGATGCTTACGGACCCTCTCTCTTGCGTTGGCAGAATAGGAACTTCGTTGTCTATCAGGATCACACCACCTGGAGAGGCGGCAATATCAAGTACGTCGAACTGGACAGCCAGCTTAACCCCGTAGGCGCGAAAGGCGAACGCTTCGTGCTCCTCGATCCCTCACCCGATCCGCCACTCAAGGATCGCTACCGCGGTGGCGAATTCTATCGCGAAGGCGAAACGCTCTTCCTCTATTCGAGTGCGTCCTCTGATCCGAGGATTATTGTCTATGCGACCGCGAGTGCTGTTGCGCCGATGGGATCAAAAGGAAAACCGTTGAAGGCGGACATAGAACGCGATCGTTCACGTCCTGTCCATTGAGCGAGAAAGGGCCGATCATCACTTGCGACGAGGACGGCTCGATCCGGCGCAACAAAGTCATGTATCAGACCAAGGGCTTCCCTTCGGGGGTTGATGGATGAATAGACGTGTCCGTAAGGCAGGTGCGAAAATGGAATCCGAGTAGAGGCGTGGAGTCAAATCGATCTTACTTCGGCCTAGTATTTTCAGAGCGAAGAAGTGCTGACACGCCGTGCCATCAAATGACGACAAATACCAAGATGCTATGCGCGGCCTTAGCGCTGAGGTCGACGCAACCCAAACAGCGTTGACGCAACAATCGCCACAGATGGCGTCCACGTTGGGGATGTGATATTGAATTCACACTGTGCTACAAATGCCCAAGATCGTTAAGTTCCTCACAATGTCAGCGACCAACGGGAGCGGGCCATCGCCAACCGAGCGGCAGCTCGCATTTGGCTGGCAGCCCTGCCGCCCTGTGACACTCGGTCTTGCCGAAAGGGCCAAACCGATGAAGGCGATGTAGGCCAGGAATTGACAAAGGACTAGCCGTGGGGTAGGCGATGACGCACCGCCCACTTTCACAAAAAACCACCGAAGACCAGCCGGGCCTCGCTGCCGCCTTGATTCACCAGTTTCTTCCCGTAGACTCGGTTCTGCTGGCCGAAATCAAATCTCCTATTAGTTGGAAAGGACCATCCGATGAACAGACCGATGAAGAATCGTCGTGAGTTCCTGACAACCGTTGGTGCCGCGGGCGCCGCTTCGATCGTCGCAGGATCCACCGAGGCCGTGGCGAGTCTTGCCGCTGGTGGCAAGGAGAAGCTCGCGATTGACGGCGGCACGCCAATACGGAAGACGCAACTCAACTATCAGTTCTACGGGCCTCAGTTCTACGACGACGTAGAGAAGCAGGAACTCCTCGAGGTGCTTGCGTCCAAGCAGCCTTTCCGCGGGCGGAAGGCAGACTCCAAGGCCCTTCAGTTCGAGAAGGCATATGCTGCCCACATCGGCGTCAAGTATGCCCTCGGGGTGACTTCGGGGACGACGGCCCTATATACCGCCATGGCGGCGTTGGGGATCGGGCCCGGTGACGAGGTCATTTTGCCCGCCTGGACCTGGTACGCCGACTACGACGCTATCGTCCTTTCGGGCGCGCTGCCGGTCTTCGCTGAGATCGACGATTCGCTCGCCATCGACCCCAACGACATCGAACCGAGAATCACGCCGCGCACCAAGGCGATCGTCCCCAGCCACCTTCAGGGAGGCGTGGCCGACATGGACGCGATCCTCAATATCGCGCGTAGACACAAGCTGCGCGTGGTAGAAGACTGCGCCCAATGCTGCGGAGGACGCTACAAGGGAAAGTACGTCGGTTCCATCGGCGACATCGGCATCAACAGCTTTCAGCTCAGCAAGACCATCACCTCGGGTGAGGGCGGCGCCGTGACCACCAACAATCCAGAGCTCTTCGAGCGAGCCCTCCGCTTCCACAGCGTCGGCGGGATCCTCTCGGCTTACAAGGAATCGCTCGGCGGCGGCTTGCTGGAGGCCTTTGCCTCGTGCAACTTCCGCATGAGTGAATTCACCGGCGCGGTCCTCAAGGGGCAACTGCAAAAGCTAGAAACGATTTGCAGCGGCCTTCGCCGCAATACCCGGAAGGTGCGCGAGGGCATCGCCGACCTTCCAGGTCTAAAATTGCGGAAGACTCCGGACCAAGAGGGAGATCTAGGCGTAACGGTTTTCTTGGACATGGACACCAGGGAGCGGCGAGACCGGTTCCTGCGGGCGATGCGGGCCGAGGGAATCGCGGCTAGGGGACCCGGCGGCTCGGCCATCCTGCCAACCAAGGAGCGGATCGAGAACAAGCTCACCGTCCATCCCGACTGGCCGACCTTCAACAGCCCCCAGGGCAAAGCGATTCGCTACGGAGCCGAGTGCTGCCCACGCACGATCGACATCCTGGGACGCCACGGTGGCGTGATTATGGATCCTAACTTCACCGATGACGATCTGACGGACATCGTCGCGGCTATCCGCAAGGTCTACATGGCTATGAGGACGGCGTGATGGGGTCAACATTCAACACTGAGGAGTGAAGGACATGCACCATATCAAGCTGTTTTGGCAGACCGTCATTCTGTTCGTTGCGAGCGTCTGTGCTATTGGGCACGCCGCGTCCGGCGCCGAGCCCAAGGTGGTCGTCGCCGTTCGGACGGATCGCCCTGAAGCGATTTACAGGTGTGGCGAACAAGCAT
>CAZUAH010000645.1:0-7551 GCA_964617665.1 uncultured Pirellulaceae bacterium | reverse complement strand
ACCAGTTTTCTCGAACAACTCTTGTTTGGCTAAGATTTTGATGCGATGGCCGTGACATGGACGCCATCACCGCCAACTACGGCAACGGCGCTTCAGTCCCGGCACAAGCTACGTTGACGCGTGTCGTGAATCCAACTGCAGCGGGCAGCAACGTTCTAGCGGATCCCGAGGCCGAAATGGGCATCGCGGTCGACCAGAATCCCAATCTGGCGGCCGATGTCAACGCCGACGGGCAAGTGACGCCGCTGGACGTTTTGCTGGTGATCAACGAAGTTAACGCTGGCAACGCCGAATCCAACGACACAATACCCGGCGAAGGCGAGACACTGGCGGGCGAGGGTGAAGTCGATACCGTCACATCGCCGCCTTTCTATGACGTGAATGGTGATCGCGTGGTTTCGTCGCTGGACGTGTTGTCGGTGATCGCTGCTTTGAACGCGGTTGAATCCAACGTTCACGCAGCGGCAGCCGAGGGGGAGGCGACAGGCACGATCCTGGTTACGAGGCTCGGCTTCGTGACCCACCTGCCGAAAGTCTCTGCCTTGCAAGAGCCGGCTGAGCCGGCAAGACAGTACGTTCCCAGGCTGGAGCCTGGGAACGAGGAACGGCGAGGCGAAGTCTCTGAAGTTCCCAGTAGCCTCAGATCCGAGTCGCGAAGGCCGCACACCACGTCATTGTCGGAGCCGTTCGAGCTGGACGACCTGATCGACCTGCTGGCCGAGGATGTCGATGCAGCGCAGGATCAGCTAGCAGTTGTCGGGTGACTTTGGACAAGTCTATGCCTGAGGGCACCGTAACGTAGGCCGGACCGAGCGCAGCGCTGTTCCGGCAATTTCCGTCCTACTGCGAGAAAGGTTGCCGGAACTGCGTCGCTGTCGCTCCTTGGTGCCGCCTACCGCTTTTTCAAACGTCTGATAGCCCCATGCTTGCTGGCAGAGTCTTCCGGTCGGGCAAGGTTTTCGTTGCCGTTTTTTCTGTTTGATCCCGTTGCGCCGGTTGTGCCGAATTAGTCGATTGAGACGGTTTCGACAGTCGACTAGTTCGACTGTTTGACTTCGACCCCTGCTGGCTCGTCCGGCAGGTGGACCAGTTTGAAAGGCTAAGAAAACGTCTCTCTAAGACACCTAGTCATCCCCTCTTCGCCGCCCACGGCGGCGAAGAGGGGATGACTAGGTAAGCAAGGTGGTGAGCGGCCGCGTTAGCTGCCCAAACATCGGCTCCTGCCAGACGAGCTGGCAGGGGGCCAATACCAACTCAAACAGTCGACTAATTAGGGTGCTCGTATGTCTGTGCGGTCCGCCTTTCTCTTGGTGGTAATCGGGTTCCTTTTTCTTGGATCGTTCCGGATCCAGGCTCAGGAGATTCCGCCTTCGCCTCGATCGGATGGCGGAATCACCGATCCTGCACCACAGGACGAAGCGGACCCGTTTGCCGACGATCCTCCGGCCACCGCAAATGTGACAGATCTGGACTTGGATTCCAGTCTTGCCAGCCCCGTCCTGGATTCCAGTGCCTACGATCGCGCGGGTGATTCCGGCGGCACTTCGCGGACTTGGCTCGGTGATCCAACTCGAAATCTGCGTGGCTGGATCGCACAGGGGGTTACGTACAATGCCGCGCGTCCGCCGGACAATTCAAATCGACCGGTCACGTTCAACGATCGTGCCAACGAATACCAAATGAACCAAGCTTACCTGATCATGGAACGTCCAGTCGCGACGGGTGGCTGCGCATGGGATTTCGGGGGGCGCGTGGACTTGTTGTACGGCACGGACTATTTCTTCACCACAGCCGTTGGCTTGGAGACGCGCTCCGATGGTTCCCAGCGATGGAATGGCAATGGGCCGCGCGGTGCCGGCCCGGCCTCCGCCGCGCTGTACGGCTTGGCTCTACCGCAGTTCTACGCCGAGGTGTACGCACCAATTGCGGCAGGAACGAACCTGAAGATTGGCCACTTCTTCTCGCCCCTGGGTTTCGAGAAGGTCGCCGCGCCGGACAACTTCTTCTACTCACACTCCTACGCGTTGCAGTATGGCGAACCGTTCACGCACACTGGAGCAGTAGCGGATATTCAACTGAGCGATAGCTTGCGTCTGACGGCCGGTGGCACGACGGGCTGGAACAGCCTGGATGCAGCTCGCAGCCAGTGGGGCGTATTGGGCGGCATCGAGTGGACAAGTTCCGACCAGCGCACCTCGCTGGCCTGGATGTTCCACACGGGTAACGATGGTCCGCCCGGAGTGAACAACCCGGCCTATTCTCCGGCACGCACGGATCCGGCCAATGTGTCCGTGTACAGCCTTGTGCTGACCCAGCGGATCGCCAACCGTCTGGACTACGTCTTTCAACACGATTTCGGCGTCGAGCAGGACGGCGAATTCTCTGGCGGTACCTTCAACGCGGCCAGATGGTACGGGATCAACCAATACCTTCTGTACGAGGTGAACGATTGCTGGACGATGGGAGTCCGACTCGAATGGTTCCGCGACCAGGATCATTCACGTGTGATCGATTTGGCAACGGCCGGCACGTTGGCCAGTGGCGGAAATTACTATGCATTGACCATGGGGGCAAATTGGACGCCATGTCGGAATGTACGGTTTCGCCCGGAGATCCGATGGGACTGGTCAGATACTGAAAGCCCTGTACTCGGCGTTGGCGGGCCATTCGACTTCTTCAGAGACGACAGCCAACTGACCCTCGCCATCGACCTGATTCTGGATCTCTAATCCGCAGGTCGCGCCATCTCCTTGGCATTGAGTGTGTCGTTTCTACAGCGCCGCGAATCATGGCGGTACCGGGCAGTGGCGAGAAGCCAAGCAGTTAAGTCTCGGTCCACAAGAGACTTAAGGGCTGCTAGCATCGCAACTTGCCAGTCCGGCACGCCGATTGCCACTCCAAAAAGGCGGAACGTGCGAAGGACGCCTGAGTGATTTGGGGCCTTCCCACGGTTATCAACGGAGTGAAAACGATGAACTTGTTAACACCTTGGCGTTGGTTTCGTGCGGCAGTCGTCGAACTAGCCGGTGTGGCGGCGTGCCTGCTCTTGATTGGTTTTTCGCATGCCGAACGGTCGCAACAACCGCATCGACCATCGTTCTCAGATCAAGACACGTCCGTGCAGCGCCGTCACAACCACGAGTACACGGAAGCGTCTGACGGGGAGTTGTGGCAGATACTGGGTGCCGTCTTGGAGAAGACGCTGAAATGAGCTTGGCCCGTCGTCTTGCCTTGCCGAAAGTCGCACCACTTAGTAACTTGAGGCCAACAATGGTACGTTTTCGACGCAAGAGACAACCATGGCCAAGACACGAAAGAAGACGTTTGAGTACGTGGAACCAATCGGCGCCCGCGTCCTCGTGCGCAAGGACGAGCCAAAACGAGAAACCAAAGGCGGGATAGCTCTTCCCGATCAGGCTGAAATACCAACGATTACGGGCAGGATCGTCACAATCTCAACGCAAGTCGAGAACGATGACGATGTGCCGCTGCGGCAGTACGACAAGATCCTCTTCCATCCGAAGAACGCTATCCCGGTTGATTTCGAACCCGATAATCAGCTTTTCGTCGTGCCTGTTGAGGATGTAGTCGCCGTTTTTCGCCGCGAAGCTCCTGAAGACGACTGACGCAACTGGGTGAGAGACTGAGATTGCTTCCTCGTCTTCGCGGCACGCGTGCGAGGCACCGGATCCACGGCGGGGGTTATTCGTCGCGTTGTCCTGATCCATCCTGTGGGGCTTGCTCTGGCTCCGGTTGATCCGTGAACTTGAATGTTTCGATCAATGTTCGGTCGGCCTCGGCGAATCGTTCTACCAGCTTGGCTTCCAGGGTGAATGCGAGCGCTGCGGAACGGCCTTCATCGTTCGAAAGATGGTAGTAGGTCCAATGGATCGGTACTTCCGAGGCCGCGCCAGCCGCCAAGACGCGTAGAACTCGTTTCCCATCCTGGGTGGTCGACTGCGACGCCTCGACGATCTGCCCGAAACTGTCGCCCAGCGAGCGTTGAACATCGGCCTGGAACGCTTTCAGCGACAATTGTCTACCCGCTTCTGCTGTGGACAATTCCGATATGTTGCATTGGGCAATGAGATCACCGCGGTCGACCAAGCGAAAGACACACAGGTCGCGGCCGTCCATCATCGAGCGCCAGCGACGATCGTGGATCAACTGGAAGCCGCTCTTTTCGGCCTGGAATTTGAGTAGTTCCACACCTGGATTCGCCTCAAGCGTCAGGCCCTCAAGGGAAGCGTCAGACAGCCTCTCGGACTCGGTGAGCGGCTCGATCGCGACTCGGAGCCGAGCGGTTACTTCAAAGCCTGGTTCCGCGTGGCCAATCGCCCGGTTTTCGCGCATCGCGACGGCGAACCAGGTGATGAGCTTTTCTGTCAGATCGAAGTTACACTTGGCCCGGAACTGAATCTCGGATGACACTCCACCGACGGCACCTTCGACCTTTCCGGAGATTTCGATGACAGCCACTTGGTCCTTGACTTCTTGGAACGAACAGGCGACATCCGACTCGACAATGACATCCAGCCCCAGAATCCGAGCGAGTTTATCACGATCTATCTCCCAGCGATCACCGATGCCAACTGGCTGCTCCGGCAGTATGGATGGGAGCAACAGGGTGTTGCCCTGAATGTCGATCAATTCCAACTGCTCCCGAGTGAGGGGGCTTAGGGGCGAGTAGATCAGTGACTTGTCCGCCTCGACCTGTGCGCAGATCTTGCGCCGATCGTCGGGCAGTTGAGGAGCCAACGCCCCTTCACCAACCTTGATACGAGCGTCGGCTTTGGTGTAGTGGCGAACTGAACGTCGGAGCCATGGCGTTGACCGCGCATCCAGCAGTTGCTCTTCGTAGGTGATGTTGCCGTCCGCCAAAATAGCGGGTCTCGTCACTTTGGAGCCATCGGCATTGAGTTTCAACTCACCACGCACTTCCATCACGGCCCGGACGGCCTGCATTTGTCCGATTGAAACTGGCTGCTTCAGGTCGTAAGTCGTTTTGCCAGAGGGAGATTGGGCACCAAAAAGCGGGTACGACAGCACGAGCACCAGCAGGGTGAGAGTAGCGGCACTGGCGGATTTCCAAGAATTTTTGATCAATTTGATGACTTTTCTCGCGAATAGAGGACAGTCCGATCGTCGTAATTGAGGGCGAACCCATTGGTACGCTAGCTGCTCTACTTCTTTGCGTAGTCCGTTAAATCGGCCGCCGTCATGACGGTTCTTCACACGGAAGTTGCGGTTTGCCCTGTGAGGCACCGTGTTTAGGGAACAATGGGACAGAAAACCAGCGAATACACGATTAATACGGTGGGACGAACGGGATGCAAACCTGGCGGGCAGCCATATCATCACGGTCCTCGCGAGGTCCAAGTCCTGAGCACAAGTTGTTTCCATCAAAAGATTTAAGGTAGATTTTTCAAATCGTCGTAAAAGTTTTTCCAATCGCTTATGATGAACAGAACCGGGTGAATGCTCGGTCCGTAGTAGACAACGACCGGAAATTGGGTGCGGTTTTCCGGTGTGAGGGAGCATCACATGAAAGTGGTGCAGGCCCCGTGAGGATGGGATTCTGTAGGAGCGGTGGGAGCCGCAGGGAACACCTCAGGATCCACCACACCTGAAGAGGTGAATAATGCACTCGGCTTATCACAACTCGACAATCAAGCAGCTTCGAGACCAGCAGGTCCGCTTTGCGCCTCGAACCAAGAAATTGGAGCAGGTGGAGCGAGCTGAACGTCTGCTCACAGAAATCGATCCGTCAAGGACGTACAGTTACGAGTATCTATGTTTTCGCATTACGGACTATCGACCCGATACGTCGCCGAAAATGACTCTGACGGGCGAGGATGCTCGTCACGACGTACGGCTATTCGTTGAGGATGTTTCCGACGCGGCTGATGTACGCGTCAGTGATCTAGCGGAGCCGGTGCACACGGTCGAGGACTTGAGCAAAATGTTCAAGGTCTCGACGAAGACGATTTCGCGCTGGCGTGAGCAGGGCTTGGTGAGTCGGCGATTCATTTTCGATAGCGGCCGCAAGCGAGTTGGGTTCCTGCAGAGCAGTGTCGATCGTTTCGTTGCTCGCAACACCGACAGAGTGAGGCGAGGTGAGCGCTTCAGCCAGCTCAGCAGTAACGAACGGAACGAGATCATAGATCGTGCACGCCGATTGGCGCGAGCTGGTGCCGGCCAGTCTGAAGTGGCTCGGCGTATAGCACGGCATATGAATCGTAGCGTCGAGACGATCCGGTACACTCTCAAGCAGTTCGACAAGAGATACCCTGACTTGGCGATTTTCCCTGGCAATTCAGGGCCGCTAACCGACGACTTGAAGCGAAAGATATACCACGACTATCGTCGAGGTATCGGTGTTGGTGAGCTATCCAAACGGTATTCCCGCACTCGAACCACCGTATATCGTGTGGTCAATGAAATGCGGGCGTGCCGGATTCAGGAATTGCCGCTGGATTGCATTTACAACGAGGTGTTCGAGAGGAAGGTCGCTGAGGCGGAAATACTGGGCCCGTTGCCGGATCCCGAGCACGCGCCCAGAAAAACACGCATGCCGACCGGTCTGCCTCCGTACTTGGCATCGCTGTATGACGTTCCACTGTTGACCCGAGAGCAGGAATATCACCTGTTCCGCAAGCTCAACTACCTGAAGTTCCGGGCTGCCAAGTTGCGGGAGAAGCTGAATCCGGCTCGGGCCAGCAGTACGTTAATGGACCAGATCGAACACTTGTACGGACAGGCTGTGGCGACCAAGAATCAGATCGTACAGGCCAATCTGCGTCTGGTTGTCTCTATCGCGAAGCGACACGTTTCTGCTTCGGAGGACTTCTTTGGCCTGGTGAGCGATGGCAATATGTCGCTGATCCGGGCTGCGGAGAAATTCGACTACTCACGCGGTAACAAGTTCAGCACGTACGCAAGTTGGGCCATTATGCGGAATTTCGCCCGAACGATTCCGGACGAGTACAAGTACCGCGAGCGATACCGAACCAGCCAAGAAGAGATGTTCACATCTCAGCAGGATGAAGGGAGAGGGCAGTACGAGCAGGAGAGTGCCCAGCGCTTGCGCGAGCGTCAGATTGAAAGCATCCTGTCAAGGCTTGACGAGCGTGAGCAGAAGATCATAATCAATCGCTTCGGCCTGGATCACACCCAAGAGCCAAAAACACTCAAGGAGGTGGGCTTTCAATTGGGGGTCACAAAGGAACGAATCCGCCAAATCGAGGCACGAGCACTCAATAAGTTGCGCATCGCAGCCGAAGAGGAGAAGATCGAACTGCCGGACTAACGCTGCCGACCCTGAGGTGCTCCGATTGTGGACGGAGGTCGCTGGTTGGCCTCGGGAATCGTGGGCTCAACTCTCCACGAGCCGGGTACAGCCTCTCCTTTTTTCTTTTTGTGTTCCGTTCCGTATTGCAAGGAATCTGGGCTTCGCTATATTAGCAGGTTTGGGCAGCGGGAGGCCTTCCATCCTACAGGCCAGCGTAGCTCAGTTGGCAGAGCAGCTGATTTGTAATCAGCAGGTCGTGG
>CAZUAH010000644.1:0-7558 GCA_964617665.1 uncultured Pirellulaceae bacterium | reverse complement strand
ATCATGGGGCTTCTGTCCGGAGTCGCCGGCTTCCTCTTGGCTGCTCAAACGTACGGGGGGAGTTCCACCGCGGGACAGGGCTATGAACTTGACGCCTTGACCGCTGTCATCCTTGGTGGAACCAGTTTGAAGGGCGGACAGGGAAGGCTGACAGGGACCGTCCTGGGGACATTCTTCGTTGCGGTACTACTCAATGGACAGAACATGTTGAATGTGAACTACGAACACCAGCTGGTCAGCAAGGGCGCAATCATCCTGATCGCAATGGCGATCGCCCGCATGAGAACGTGAGAGCCTCACAGCGGATCAGGTAACCAACTCCTGACGCTCAAGCGAGCGCCCGTGCTCCTGTGCCTGTGCTCAAATTCATCAATGAAGTTGCAGCGCAGTTGTTCCAGCAAAAATGAAGCGAAAGCGAAACATGACAATCCAAACGTTCGCGATCAGCATCTCCCTGTGCATTTTTTGCGCATGTTCGGTAACTGCCGACCAGAAACCAAACGTTCTTCTGATCGTTTGCGATGACCTGAATGACTACATCGAAGGTCTTGGCGGACATCCGCAAGCGCAAACGCCGAACATCGAGCGATTGAGCAAAAGCGGAGTTTGCTTTACGCAAGCCCACTGCAACATTCCAATCTGTGCGCCTTCTCGAGCCAGCTTCCTCACCGGACTCTATCCGCACACCTCGCGCAACTTCGGCTTCGATCGGTGGGATCAGAACGAAGTCCTGCGAAACTCGCGGACGATCATGGATCACTTCCGCGCCAATGGCTACCACACGCTGGGCACGGGGAAACTGATGCACCACCTGAACCGCAAGGAGTGGGGCGAATACGGGAACCTCGCCGACTATGGACCGTTTGCGTTTGACGGAACCGAACGCGTCGCTCACCCCGACGTGCCGGCTCCGTATCGCGAAATTGGATCGATTGACGGATCATTCGGCCCGCTGGTCAATCTGACAGGCCGTACGTTCGCCGATGGCAAGTCCTTCAGTTGGCAAACCGGAAACTGGAAGGGAATGCGATCGCTCCGAGTGGACTCACAGCAAGACCGTGACATGACCGCCGATGAGCTGAACGGAAAATGGGCTGTCGACAAGCTGCGCGAACTAGCGAATCAGTCGCCGGACAAGCCGTTCTTCATGGGCGTCGGCTTCATTCGGCCTCACACGCCGTTGATCGTTCCCGAACGTTTCTTCAAACAGTTCCCCCTGGACTCTATCAAGCTTCCCGTCATCAAGCCCGGCGATGTTGAAGATACGCACCACCGTTCGGTTCGCGGCATCCCGGCCGGCAAGGAGCCGGATTCCGAACGCACCGAGGACATGGGCACACGATTATTCACCAAACTGGTCGCGTCCTACGATTCGCAGGACGAAGCTCTGCGGCGGTTCATTCAGGCTTATCTCGCCTGCGTTGCGTCGGTCGACGAATTGGTCGGCCAGATTCTCGACGCAGTCGACAATAGTCGTCTCAGAGACAACACCATCATTATTCTCACCAGCGATCACGGCTGGGGTATGGGTGAGAAGGACTATCTCTATAAGAACTCGCTATGGCAGGAGAGCACTCAGGTGCCGCTGATTGTACGTGCTCCAGGAATTGCAGAAGCGGGAAGCGTGGCCGATCATCCGGTTTCGTTGATCGATCTCTACCCAACGCTGATTGATCTGTGCGGTTTGACCGGCGAGACGAAGAAGAACGACGGGGGGCGTCCGCTCGACGGGCACAGCCTGAGACCGTTTCTGGAGAATCCACAAACCGACGAGTGGTCCGGTCCCGGAGAAGTACTCACGGCGCTCTACAAATGGGCGAGATTCTATGACCCCGCCAAGCAGAGCTACTCGCTGCGATCAAAGGACTGGCGCTACATTCGCTACTCCAATGGCAAAGAAGAGCTGTATCACAACGCAGAAGACCCCTACGAATGGACAAACCTCGCAGGCAAGTCGGACTGCGCATCCAAGCTGGAATCATTTCGCGCGAAATTGGACGCGAGGCTCCCCGAACCCGAATCAACTCCGGCGAAATCCGCTGGCGAAATCTGGAAAGACAGTTTCTTCAGAGAGCATCCAAAAGCCGACGCCAACCAAGACGGCAAATTGACCTGGCCGGAGTACCGTATTCACAAGGACAAAGTCGATGCGCGGAGATCCGCCAAGGAAAAGAGCCGTAGATAGCCCCCCTTTGGCTGTCGTACCAATGTATGAGGAGCTAAATCATGAAATTGAAGGAAAGCGTGCATCTGCTGACTGTCGCGGTAACCATGTGTTTTGCGCATCTTGGAAACGCTGCGGAAAGACAGGTACAGTCGCTCGACGGAACGTGGCAGATCGTCTTTGATCCTCATAACGAAGGCCGGGAGAAGCAATGGGCCCACGAAGAGCATTTTCCGCAAGAGCAGGCAAGGGATATCGCGGTGCCCACGTGTTGGGAAACGATCGAAAAGGACTACGAAGGCGTCGGGATTTATGCGCGGCGTTTCAAGGTGCCCGGCGGTTGGAAAGGCAAGGCCGTCCGCCTTCAGTTCGACGCGGTGAATTACATGGCCGAGGTCTGGCTGAACGGCCATGTCGCCGGCCGGCATGAAGGTGGCTACGGCCCGTTCGAGTTCCGCGTCGACGATTTGCTGAAATTCGACAAAGAGAACTTCCTGAGCGTGCGCGTAATCGGTCCGATTGTGGCCCAAGACAAGGTGATCGACGGCATCGGTCAGAGCGATATGCCGCATTGGCGTGGGGCGATCGCCGGCGGAATCTGGCAGTCGGTTCGGCTGGTCGCAACGGGGACGGTGTATGTGGATGACGTCTTCATCATTCCGCAATTGAAAGACAAGAGTGCGCGTGTCCAGGTTGTGTTAGAAAACGCCACGACGAATGGGCGCGACGTGACGGCGACGGTTTCCGTGCGCTCGGCAGATGGACGCGAGGTGGCGAGCGAAGCGACCGCCCTCAAAGTTGTGCCCGGCCGCAACAAGAAGAGCTGGACGCTGCCGATTCCCACCGTGCGCTGTTGGTCACCGGAGGATCCGCACCTGTACAACGCCCATATCCGCATTGCCGATGGTGCGTCGGAGCTGGATGTCGAGGAAGTGCGTTTCGGGATGCGAGAATTGACGATCCGCGACAAGAAATTCGAGCTGAATGGGAAACCCATCTACATCAAAGCGGCTTTCTTCGAGGGGCTGTATCCGACTCAGTTGGCCCTGCCCGATAGCGAAAAGATGGCGCGGCGCGAGATCCAGCTCGCCAAGGAAGGCGGATTCAACATGATCCGGCCTTGGCGGAAACCACCGCCCCCGATGTGGCTGGACCTGTGCGACGAAATGGGCGTGATGGTGGTGGGCGGCCTGCCGATCGAATGCATGAAACGCTGGCCCACGGCGACGCCGGGTGTTCATGACCGGATCGAGAACGAAGTGCGAAGCGCCGTACTGCGCGACCGCAACCGAGCTTGCATCGTCCAGTGGGAGATCTTCAATGAGATCCACCGCAAAGAGCTGGAGACCCTGAAGCACCCCATGTCCATGTTGGCAAGACGATTGGATCCGACGCGTCTGGTCCTCGACGAATCGGGCGGCTTTGCGGGCGGTTCGAACATCTACCTGCCTTATCAATACGAGCCGGAAGTGTTCAACGACGTACACAGCTATCCCGGCGCGCCGCTGAATGATGCGTCCTACGACAAATTCCTCACGCTCTCGAAAACGCCGGAGGAGATCAAGGCGATGGGCCTGCCGCCGGGGCGGTTCACGGCTAGCAAGACCACGCCCGGCCGGCTGACGGTCGTCTCGGAGATCGGCTACGGCAGCCTTCCCGATCTGGTAGACAACAATGCCAGGTTCGCCAAGGACGGCAACCCACTGGTTCCACCGTACCGTTATCACAAAGAACTGGCCGAATCGTTCCGTGAGGTTCTCAAAGAAAACGGACTGGATGCGATCTATCCCGACCTCCAAGAATTCTGTCTGGACCAACAGAAGATTCATTCGCAAGGCAACAAACGAATGATCGAGGCGATCCGCTCGAACAGTAGCACGGGCGGGTACGCCGTCCACGCGCTGACCGGCGGCGACTGGGTGCTAGGGGCCGGGCTGCTCGACCTGTTTCGCAATCCCAAGGGTTCCTATTGGGGCACCAAGGAAGCTAACCAGCCGCGCTACCTAGCCGTGCGCGTTCGGCCGCGGAACGTCTACGCCTCACGAGGTACGAAGATCACGATCAAGGGCATCAACGATCTGGCCGACGTAGCGGGAACGCTCACCGTGGATGTCGTCTCGGCGGACGGGTCCCGTGTATTCCGGCGGCAGCAGGACGCCTCGCTTGCGTCCGGGATTACTCCGATGTTCGAGGCAAAGCTGAACACCGAAGACTTTGCGGGCGCGTATACGGTCCAGGCGACGCTAGCCGGCAAGGATGGCGGAGTCATCGCCGTCAACTCGGTCGCCATCAACGTGTTTAGCGACCAACAACTCGCCGTGCCGCAGGCCAAGATCGCGGTGCTGGATATCAACAACTCACTCCGTCCGTTCCTCGACCGATCGGGTATCCCTTGCGCCGAGTTCGGCGTCGAGACGCCCAAGTCGACGCCGGTCTTCGTTTCCAAGCCGCTCGCGAACAACCCCCGCGCGAAAGCTCGGTTTTCGGAACTTCAGAAGTTTGTCCAGCAGGGCGGCACGGCGGTCTATCTGGAAACCGTCCAACGTTGGTCAGGTAATCCGTTTTGGGGCGGAAAGCTGCCAACCAAAGATGTCCTTCCGGTCCACGCCACCATTCAGCACGCCATGGGTTTATGGATTTGCGTCTCGCACATCGTCACCAGCCATCCCGTGTTCGATGGCCTGCCCGCAAAATGCATGATGGGCCAAGTGTACGAAAACGTCTGGTCACCGCAGACGCTTATGGGCGTTGATGGAGAGTTGATCGTAGGTTCGGTAAGCCATAGTTGGTTTCAAGGCGAGCCGGATATGCAGAACTACCACGGCCCCTCGCCCGCTTGGTGCGGCATGGACATGGGCGTCGTCGCTCACGGTCAGGGCCGCTATGTCCTTTCGACATTGCGAATCGTTGAAAACCTCGGCGAAGATCCAGTAGCAGACAAGCTCCTTCAAAACCTGATTCGGTTTGTCACAAATCAGTGAAACAGTCCGTACGAACGCATCTGGTAGTGCCATAGGAGTGAGACAATGGAATCGCAGTTTCCACCGGAGATTCTTGATCGGATCGAACGGTCCGGCGTGATCGCGGTGTTAGTCATCGACGAAATCGAGCACGGTCCACCTTTGGCCGAGGCGCTGCTGGCCGGCGGTGTCGATGCGATGGAGTTGACGCTTCGTACCCCGGCGGCGATTGACGCCTTGCGGGCGATCCGTCGCGATGTGCCCAATATGCTCGCCGGGATTGGGACGATCCTTACCACTGAACAAGTCGAGCAAGTAGTCGAGGCGGGTGCGACATTCGGTGTGGCGCCAGGCTTCAACCGGCGTGTCGTGGAACGTGCCCAAGCTTCGGGGCTACCGTTCGCGCCCGGGGTGACGACGGCTTCCGAGATCGAGGCGGCGGTCGAACTTGGCTGCCGCGAATTGAAGTTCTTCCCCGCGGAGCCGAGCGGCGGCATGCCGTACTTGTCGAGCATGAACGCTCCGTACGCTCACCTCGGCCTGCGTTACATCCCGCTCGGCGGTCTCAATGCGGACAACATGAGCAGCTACCTGGGGCATCCCGCCGTCGCGGCAATTGGCGGCTCGTGGATCGCTCCTCGCAAGCTGATCCAGGAGGAAAACTGGTCGGCGATCACACAGAACGCAGCGGAAGCCAGACGCATCATCGATGAGCTTCGCGGTGGAGATGCATGAGTGCTGTTAGCGAAGTAGAAGCTCACGTGGGCGACTCCGCTTTCGGACGGGTGCTACGGTAGGAGACGAAGATGAACGGTGTTTTTTGCATCTCAGTGGCGAGTATTTGCGCAATATCCATGCAAGTCGAGGCGGTCGAAAAGCCAAACATCGTCCTGCTCTTTGCGGACGATGCCGGCTACGGAGACTTCGGTTTTCACGGTAGCCACCATTTCAAGACCCCGAATCTGGATCAGCTCGCCGAGACCGGCGTCCGCTTGTCTAGCTTCTACGTATCCGGTGCCACATGCGGTCCGTCGCGGGCGGGCATGTTGACGGGACGATACCAACAACGATTCGGGTTTGAAGAGAACAACGTACCCGGCATTATGAGCGATGGTGGCAGGCTGCTTGCCGACGACATGGGATTGCCGACCGACCTGAAGACAATGGGCGACTATCTTTACGAACTCGGCTATCGAACGGCCGTGTTCGGAAAATGGCATCTGGGGATCGCCGACCGGTATCATCCCCTCCGACGCGGCTTCGACGAGTTCTACGGTTTCCGTGGCGGTGCAAGGAGCTTTTTTCCCTATCGCGCTCCAAGCCGGGCCAAACCGGAGAATCTGATCGAGCGAGGCTTTGAAGAGTATCAGGAGCACGAGGGGTACCTGACCAATGCGCTGGCCGAGGAAACGTGCGATTTCATCGAACGCAACAAGGACAAACCGTTTTTCGCTTACGTCTCGTTCAACGCGGTGCATGCGCCAATGCAGGCGGATCCGCAAGACAAAAACGAGTTTTCCCATCTCGAAGGAACACGCCGGATCGCGGCCCAAATGATGCTCTCGCTCGATCGGGCGTGCGGTCAAATCATCGATAAGCTCAAGTCGCTGGGGCTGGACGAGAACACTCTGGTCGTCTTCACCAACGACAACGGCGGTCCCATGGATCGGAACGGTTCGAGCAACTATCCATTCAGCGGAGTCAAGGCAACGCAACTCGAAGGCGGAATCCGTGTTCCGGGCATCGTGGCGTGGCCGGGCATACTCCCGGCAGGGTCCGTCTACGATTATCCGCTGAGTACGCTCGATCTGATTCCTACTTTTGTCAGCTCCGCCGGCGGTGCGCCGGCATCCATCGAAGGACTCGACGGGGTGGATATGTTGCCCTACCTGCAAGGCAAGAACGGCGGGCGGCCGCACCAAACGCTGTGTTGGAAGATGGAAAACCGCGGTGCAATTCGCGACGGCGACTGGAAGCTGCTACGTTTTCCGGACCGGCCCGCGGAGCTATTCAACCTGGCCGAAGATCCGGCGGAGCAGAACAATCTAGCCAGCGAGCATCCAGAAAAGGTGAAAACGCTTTTCAAGAAGCTGTTTGCGTGGGAACTCGAACTGGAACGCCCATTGTTCATGTTGGATCGAACTGCAGAAGACTGGTCGGCACGCCGAACGGATGAGTTTCGGGGGCCACCCTCGGAATCGTATTAGAAGTAGTCGGTTTCCAGTCATCCCAATTCAACAAAACTCCAGGACCATAGGCTCATGAGATACACAACCTCCATTGTCCTGCTCCTTACCGCCGCATGCTCCGGAGTTTCCGCGAACGAGTCGGCGGCTGCCAGCTCTTCAGAGCCGAACATTCTCTTCATTGCCGTTGACGATCTTCGCCCAGAACTGGGGTGTTATGGATCGCCGGTGGCCATTACGCCGAATCT
>CAZUAH010000643.1:0-7573 GCA_964617665.1 uncultured Pirellulaceae bacterium | reverse complement strand
GGGAAACGCCGAAACAGGCCGCTCAACTCCACATAATCAGCAGCTTCACATAAGTTTTTCACCTTCATGACCTGATTCCTCCGAATGAAAATTGACGACGGTTAGCAGTTCGAGAGAACCTTGATTCTCGGAGCCAGTCTTCAAATGTGAACACCGAGGCGATTTCTGGTAGTGGTGGCTTCCAGCCGCCATTGAATCCAGCAAGATCCTTGGACCACGTGGCGGCTGGAAGCCACCACTACGTATTTGAAGACTGGCTCTCAATCTGATCCGATGAGCACCTTGAAATCCTCCACCATGATCGCTAGCAGATTCGTCGCGTCCACTTGCAGGGCTACCCAGGCATTTGCCTCCGTCTTCGCACCGTGCCGGTCGTCGAGCACGGTTTTTCCTCGCGTCCACTCGCCCTTCGTCTCGACACGAACTTTGGCACGACGAAACGACAGCGTCTCGGGATAGAGCAAGTAGGCAAGCGTTGCGGCATCGTGCACGTGAAAGCCGCGAACGCCTTCCGTGCTCCGGTAACTCATCGAAGTCCTGGCCATGAACTCGCAAAGGCCGGCAAGGAAACGGGCGATGCGGCTGTCCGGCGCCGTTTCGGCAACCGCGCCGGCACGCTCCGTGGTGAAAGTGACCTTCTTGGTAATATCGAGCGGAAGAACCACAATATCATCCCGGCTGGCAAACACCTTCTGTGCTGCTTCTGGATCACAGTAGATGTTGAACTCCGCGCAGGGCGTGATGTTGCCCTGTTGCCGGAAGGCGCCACCCATGATGACGACCTCCTTGGCCTTTCGCAGGATACCAGGCGCCTTCTCCTCGGCCGCGGCCAAATTGGTCAGAGGCCCGACCGCAACCAGAATGATCTCGCCTGGTGCCGCGTTTAGCTTCTCGATGATGATATCGTCAGACCGTCGAGCTTCGCTCAGTCGACGCTTCGGCTCGGGAAGCGTTCGCGACAGATTCCCCATTCCGTCGTTGCCGTGAATATGCGAGGCATCATCTCCGCCTTCATCCACAGGAACGCTTCGTCCAACTTCAACGTGCCCGAATCCCCCCAAGGCAAGCGTCTTGCATGCATTCGCAAAGGTATATTGGGCACTGACGTTCCCGGCTACCGTGGTGACGGCAACGATCTCGGCATGGCCCTGTTTGGCCAGGCTCTGCAGCCACAACAACGCAAATACGTCATCGCCGCCCGGATCTGTGTCAAAGAGGATCTTTCTCGGATTGCTTCGATTCTCGGCGGTGTCAACCATATCTGTTGCCCTAACTTGGCTGGCCATCACGATGCCCGTGGTTAACAGTAGAACGGACCGAACAAGTCTATGACGCATGACAATCACCTCCTAGCCTGCGGCACGTATTGTATCCTCCGACGGCTTCATTTCCAAAAGGCGTGTTGGATAAGTCCGAGGCTTCAACCTCTGGATGACCGACGACAAATGGGGCAGTCTCGTTGCTTGAGTTTGATTCGTGGCGTTTCGCGGCTTCGTTGATGTGGGAAGTCAGCGTCGCTGCATCCATACAACGCCGTAACATTGTGCCAATGCGAAGCTTACGTTATCAACCAAGTTTCCAGGCATCCCGGAAAAGGATCTCGACGGTCCTTACGTGCTTGCTCCTGACTTGCCGGGGGTTCATCACATTGACCGACGAACATTCGGCCACATTCTACCACAAGAAGGACGACGGACCATGAAACGACTACTCTGCTTGCTGTTTTTCACCGCATCTCTGGCCCACGCTGAGCCGTTCCCCATAGTGCGTCAATCCAAGAACCGGTAGACAAGAGCGTCTCCGGCGCGATAAGGGGTGGATCGGAGCAGCAAATTGGACGAGCATCCAGCACACGTTGAAAACAGCTTGGCAACATGGCAGTAGTTCGCGTTCACGGTTCTACTGCTCTAGCTGCGGACCGTAACAGCTTCCTTACCCTCCCAGCACTTTCGTCAGCCATGGTACCGCTATGTGCCCTTTGAAGTTGTGCATGGGCGCGTCGCAGTTGGCGTAGGGGTAGTACTCTTGCATGCTAAGACCCTCGGGTAACTCCTTGTAGTCCAACGGTCGTTTGTCGGGCGTGGCATACTTGGGATAGTAGACGACTTTGAACCGATCGGCCGCCCCCTGCAGTTCGTACGCCCGGCGGATTCTGTCCAGTACCACGGTGCGACCTCCTTCGGTGACGAGGAAATGCCGAGGCGCCAGTGACGCCTGCAGTTCTGGGTAATCGAACCAGGCGAGCATGCCGGGTACGTACTGGAAAGTGCCGATCCGCTCCAGATTCGTGGCCACTGCCCGCTCGCGCCAGTTGGTAATCCCGTCGTTCCAGACGATCGCCTTGACCGTCGGGTCGAGCACGCCCAGGATCAGCGCCGGTTTGGCTCCCAGGGAGTGCCCGCTGGTGGCGACACGACCGGCGTCCACATAAGGCTGCTGTTTGAGCCACTTTAGGACATGGTGTTTCTGAAAGACCGAGATGCTCTCGTAACAACGGCCGGCCCACATGGCATGAACTGAGAATTCGTAACTGCCCTTGCGAATTGAACCGGCCGTCTCGTTGGTCGCCGGGTTCTCGACCGCCACGCTGACGATTCCCTTGCGGGCATATTCCCAGGCCATTCGATTTCGGGCCGCATGCCGGTGACTGCACGGTTCGCCATTCAATTCCAGTTCTTCAGTCATCGATTCCTTGCTGGAGAAGGAGCCTGGAAAACACATCACGCCTGGCGCGGGCGACTGGGCGCTCACGCCATCGGGAATCAGAACCAGATAGGGCACCACGCTGTACGGTTCGGGATAGGCTTCCCATTTCTGCAGTTGGTAGCCGTCGCGTTGCTTACTCCAGAGGCGTTTCGGCGGTGGTTGTGGTTGGTCGAACTCAGGAAAGCCCATCAGTTCAAGGAGTTTCGTGCGAACGGCATCGCGCCAGGCGGGGAAGCCCTGGCGATCCACTTCCGGATCGAATTCCAGCTTGGGCTTCAGGTGCTTGAGATACGCGTGGATGAAGGCAGGGCTGCTTTTGAATCGTCCGTCTTCTCGGTCGGTGGAAAAGACACGTCGTTGCCCATCGGCATCTTCGGCCGCAGTTGCGGCTTGGGCCAGGACTCCCGAAGCGCACGCCGCCCCGGTTACCTTGAGAAACTGGCGTCGTGATGTGGAGCCAAATTGGACGTTGTTCATGATGATTCCTTTTGAACTGGCCGCTTGGGATGACCCAAAGAGAACGGACAGGCTCATTCTCTACTTACTTCAGTTCGTACAACCCGCATCGGCGGGCCTTCCAGTACGCCGCCTGAAGATAGAAAATGCCGCAGCTCGAAACCTTGTTGTAATCCAGTCGCGTGATGGCACGTGTCAACAGCGTTTTCTGCTCGACGGGGAACGACTCCCGTTGGGCCACCAATTGCGCCAGCGCAGCCTCGCCGCTTTCGCGGATGTTGTACCAGGCCTTTCGATACTGGCCTTTGGAATCGAGTCCCTCGCCGATCCGCCAATCGCTGCAGGTTAGGGTCAGATCGAGTTTCTGTGAGTTCCGATCCGCATGAAGAGCGCGTGCTGCGCAACGTTTCGACACCATCGCCATGATCGCCCGCATCTGTTTTCTTAGCTCCGGATCCTGTTCCAGCGACTCCAGCAACTCCATCGAGACCTGCATCTGCAACAGGGCGTAGGTGGGCTGCCATTCTTCCACGAGGAACGATTGCTTGACCGCCGGCCTAAGATACTTGCGGTACAGATCGAAGTATTCCTGCTCGCCCGTCGCGTCCCACGCTGCGGCGTAGATCATCGGTAGCCGTGCGGCTTCGTGCCCTTTGACGTTCCACATTCTGCTGATGCCGCGAGTATCTCGCGTGCCGTCGGCCCGTAGAGAGTCGTAGTCGTTTTCCGGCGTTACGTTTCGCGTCATCCGATCAGCGATCGCCGAAAGTATCTCGCCGATCGCCTTCGTGTTCTCGGGACTGCACAACGGACTGTGCAAGTAGAGCCAAAGCCCATGAACGGCATGCGTGTACTGGTCGCGCGAGGAATTGAAGTAGATGCTCTTGCGGTCTTCGTCGCAAACGGCACGTGCCAGGAAACCCGGTACACCGTGTGCCGTGGCGCAAAGCTGAATCCCTCGGAACACGGCATCGGCGCAATCCCGCAGCTTCTCGTCTATCGTGACCGCGTAACGGTCCACGATCAGCGAGAGCATGACTCCCGCGGAGATCATGCAATCTTCCATGCCGGTACCGTAGCCGCACTCGTTGGGATACTGCAGGGCGACTTCGTTGGCGGTCGGCAGATGTGCCAGTTCACGGCCGGGTTCGTAGCTGCTCAAGTAGTCATAAAGCAGCTTCGTCTTCAGAAGATAGAACCGCTTCCACGAGATATCCCACGCCTTATCCACACACACCGCCAGCGATCTGTTCGGAGGATTGTCCGCTGCAGCTGCTGCCAGATCGTGTCCCGCCCAAGCCAGCAGGCAAGCCAACGTCAGCATTCGTCTCAAATTCATGAATTCCAAATCCTCAGCCTCATCTTCTTGCTACAGAGTATCCGTACGTCCCCAGCGTGAAGTCTCCCGGTGCGTCGTTGTCAAGCCACACGACCTTACACTGTGTCCATTCCACTTCTCTGTTTCCGCAACGCATCGTATTAACCAACGGAGCCGCACGCGCTAGCGTCCGGCATTGAAGCGTACCACGTTCACTGGCAGAGCCCGCGGCTTAGCGCCGTCCGCTCAGGGGGCGACACGTATTTCTCGGCCGAGGCCAAGATAGGCGCTGCGTACCAGCGCATCAAGCATGCACCTTGCAGCCACGATTCCCTACGTCGCCGGGCCAAGGGTCGCGTCTCTTCAAGCTTGGCGATTCCAGGGGCTGGCTGCCACGCTGACATTCTCGTGCTCGGTGTATAGAATTAGACGGTTCGTAACAGATCCGCTGTGCCACCAGCAATCCGCCTAGGAGTGAAACATGTTGGAATGGCTTGCTATCTGGGGTGTAGGCCAAGCGGCTTGGTCGGTCTTTCGCCCGATTCTGGAGGACCTGGCGAAAGATGTCGCCAAGGATACGGCGAAGAGCTACGTCGGGCAGTGCTTCAAGAGCGTCTTTTCGGTTATCCACCGCGAGCCGCTAACCAAGGCAACGGGGCTGGCGCTGAAAGAACTGCTGGAGTTGATCGAAAGCGAACTGATCCGGGCGGACATCGAAAATGACGAACTTCGCAACTGGATCGACGACGTGCGGCGGTTCATCAAGCATGACGATGTCCGGGAGGCCATCGCGTCGCTGTTCTTGAAGCCGGACTACCATCTCGATCCGAAGACTTTCGCCACTGCTTGGCAACAGCTCGAAGGCGCCCACACGTTACCGGACGGTTTCCACTGGCAGTACGTCGCCAAACGCTTCGCCGCCAAAGTGGCTGAAATCCGACAGTCCACGACCGAATTGCAGGAGACGTTCGCATCGCTTGCCAAGGCGCAGGATTCCAGCGCACTAAAAGAACTGGCCGGGCTGCCGCCCGACTTCAATCTGGAGACCTATCGCGAGGCGCTGGTCGAGCGGTACGGCAACCTGGATTTCGACATTCTGGACGCGACCGGTGCGTACTACAGCGACGTGCGGCTGTGGAGCGTGTTCGTGCCCCAGTCGGTGCGTGAGTGTCACGAGTACGATCCGCAACTGTTGGAAGTGCCGAAGGAGCACCTCGTGCGACTGGCCGAGGCAGGGGAACTGGATGCCGAACAACTGGCCGAATCTGAGAAGCTGCACGACGGCGCTAGCCGCGGGCCAGGGTAGGGCGACGTCTTCCGGTACACGCCCGACGCTAGCGCGTTCGGCTCACATGAATCCGCAGCGCCAGGTCATCCTGGGCGATCCCGGTTCGGGCAAGTCGTCGCTGCTGCGGTACCTGGCGCTGCGGTGGGCCAGGATCGACGACGCCAACTTGCGATACACCCAACCGCTGCCGCTGCTGATCGAGTTGCGCCAGTACAATCGCTGGGAATGCCCCAGCGGCAAGGGATTCCTGAAATACTTGCACGAGGCTTCGACCTGGCATCGGCTGAATCAGCAGACGCTGGATCATTTGCTGCAGCAGCCGGACCGGGTCGTGCTGCTGCTGGACGGCCTGGACGAAGTGTTCGATCCGGTCGAGCGCGAGCGGGTGGTCAACGACATCCACCGCTTCAGCAACGACTACAAACATGTCCGCATCGTCGTCACGTCGCGGGTGGTCGGCTACCAGCCTGCGCGGCTGCGCAACGCCGATTTCCGCCACTTCATGCTACAGGACCTGGACGCAGACCAGATCGGCAGTTTCCTGGACAAGTGGCACGATGTCACGTTCGACAAACCGCAGGAAGGTGACGCCAAGCGACAGCGGCTGGCTGGCGCGATTAAGAACTCGAAATCCATCGCCCAACTGGCGGGCAACCCGCTGCTGCTGACGATGATGGCCATCCTGAACCGGAACCAGAAGCTGCCGGACGACCGCGTCGATTTGTACCAGCAGTGCTCCCGCCTGCTGCTGCACCAGTGGGATGTTGAGCGGACGCTGGGTGAGTTCCCCGGCCTGAGCGCCGAGATTGGTCTGCGGGAAAAGACGGACATCCTACGTACCGTGGCCTACGCAATGCAGACGCGCTTGTCCGACAAATCCCGCGCGAACTACATCGACGGCACGACGCTGACCAGCCTGATCGAGGACTACCTCCACACTGAATTGCGTTTCGAACAGGCTCGGGCCGTGGCCCGAGCGCTGGTCGAGCAGTTGCGCGCCCGCAACTTCATCCTTTGCTATCTGGGCGCGGACAGTTACGCCTTCGTGCACCGCACGTTCCTGGAATATTTCTGTGCGGCCGACATTGTGCACCAGTTCAACGTCGCCAAGACGCTCAGCGAGCCGGACCTGATCGCCCTGTTCGACGAGCACTGCCGAGACGACGACTGGCGCGAGGTGCTGCGACTGATCTGCGGCCAGATCGACGAAGCGTTCGTGGGCCGCATTGTCGAGCATCTGGCAACGCGGACCGACCTAGAGACTTGGGATCGCGAAACGCCGCTGCCGGAGTTGCCGTTGGCGATCTACTGCCTTAGTGAGCCTCGCAGCCTACGAAAAGTCACAGCCGTCGGTGAGCGTTTGTTGGAACAGGTTATTCAACTTGTCAGCAGGGCAAACAGACGAACGAATCCCGCGCGTCTACTGATTGATTTTATGGAAAGTGAGCTTGTAGTAGCTTCAACTGAATTGGGGACGCGATGGCCCGGAAAGGAGAGACTCCAACAGTGCGCGATTTCTCAAGTCGATAAGCTGGACGTCGACGGTCGGTTCGTTTGGTCAATTCTCGTTGCACGCGTCGTCGATGATATCGACATTGTACGTAAGCTCTGTTTGCACCAATCGCAAAAGACCTTCGCCTCGTACGTGCCCTCCTTGGCCCTGCGGGAACTGGCCGACCGATGGCCAACAGAGAACACTCGCGATTTTCTGCTCGAACGCATTCTTGACATGAAGTACGATAGCCGTGCTGCCGCGCTTCAGGCGTTGGCCGAGAATTGGCCGGACGAGACCACGCGCGAACTGC
>CAZUAH010000642.1:0-7599 GCA_964617665.1 uncultured Pirellulaceae bacterium | reverse complement strand
CGCCCGGTCAGGACAAGGCACGTGTCCGAGCGGGCCTGCTGGACGAGTTCGAGGATTTGTCGTTCTTCAATGAGTCCCTTGGCCACGGCAATGCAGATTTCATCCAGGACGACGAGAAAACAACTACCATCGGCGATGATCTCTTCTGCCCTTCGCAGTCCTTGTTCAGCGGCGGTCTTGTGCTGCTCGAACTTCGGAGAGGTCGGCGGTGGTAGAAAACCCAAGCCGGTCTGAATCACGTCGATGTTGGGCATCGTCTGCAGTGCTTGCAGCTCGCCAACCGACGCATCGCCTTTGACAAACTGAATCACGGCAACCTCCTTGCCGTGCCCAGCGGCGCGCAAGGCCATTCCCAGGGCCGCCGTGGTCTTGCCCTTGCCGTCGCCGGTGAAAACTAGTACTCGCGCCGGTAGACTTATCAAGCGGTCCTCCAAAGACACCACAGATGAACGGACGCAAACCGTGTGATCAGCCCAACGGCGAGGAACCATCCCGTGGTGGCAAGCATCAATGCATTGGCCAAGAGGATATGCCGGGCCGTCAGCGGCACCTCGGCCTCCCCTAGGGTTGGTTTTGCCAGCGGTTGCCCGCCGTAGATGCTCAATCCGCCGAGTTGCACTCCCAGCGCGCCAGCCACCGCCGCTTCGGCCAGCCCAGCGTTCGGGCTGGAGTGCTTGCGTCCGTCGCGGCGTAAGATCCGCAGGGACAGAAGTGGACGTTGCCTCAGGAGGATCGCAGCCAAAGCGACAATGGGAGCCGTCAGCCTGGCTGGAATGAACGCTGCCACATCGTCCATGCGAGCCGAGGCCCAGCCGAACTCGACGTACCGTTCATTCTTGTAGCCAAAGGTCGAATCGAGCGTACTGACAGCACGATAAACCATCGCCCCCACCGGTCCCGCGATCATGGACCAGAATAACGGGGCGGTCACACCGTCCACCGTATTCTCTGCCACGCTCTCCACCGTTGCGCGCGTCACGTCCGATTCATCCAGCCGGTCGGTATCCCGACCGACCATCCTGCCGACTTGCTCGCGGGCTTCGACCAAATCACCTGCCACAAGCGGCCGAAACACGGCCATGCTGTGCCGAGCCAGATCACGCGCTGCAACGGTGGTGTAGATCAACACGATGGACACAATGTCCGCGGCAATGGGGTGCGCCATGCCCGCCACGCGGATCATCCCCCAGGCGGCCACGCCAACCGTAACGCATACGGCAAGTGCGGTCACAACGCCCGCCATCCTCGGCCGCGGAATCAACCGTCGTGTGAGCCATTCCAAACGCGCGCACAGCCAACCGATGCCCTTGACCGGATGCGGCAACCATCGCGGGTCCCCTAACACCAGGTCCAGCCCAACGGCGATCAGGATTTGGTATTCCAGCCTCATCACAATTGCATCAATCGGTAGATTTCGTCCATCTTCAAACTCTGCCGTACGACATCGGCCCAGCGGTCCATGGCCGGTTCGATCTCGTATTCACCGTGAGATTCACCGTGTGGCGCCAGACCACGCTGAACTCGCAGACGATCGATGAACCAGCGGCGAAACGGAGCCGAATCGAAAACGCCGTGCAAATATGTACCCCAGACACGATGGTCCGGGCGGGCTGCGCCGACGACTTGCCCATCGGAGCTTACGAACGCCGGCACCAGTTGCCCGATGTTGGTTTGTCCGTGGTGGATCTCGTAGCCCGACACGTCGACGCCCGATGGCGAATGCCGAGCGCTGGTCCGCAAGAGCGTTTTCTCCAGGAGCATGACCGTATCCACCTTCAACAGGCCGAGCCCCTGGACTCCGCCATCCGACGACTCGACCAAATCCGGATCCTGAATCTTATGCCCCAGCATCTGAAACCCAGCGCAGATACCGACGATTTCCGATTTGTTTTCCGCTGCCAGTCGGGCAATACGTTCGGCCAAACCGCTTTGCCTCAGATAGTTCATATCGCTGAGCGTCGCCTTGCTACCGGGAATGATCACCGCGTCAGGGCGATCCAGTTCAGCAGCCGAACGGACAATTCGGAGTCGCACATCCGTCTCAACGCCGAAGGGGTCGAAATCCGTGAAGTTTGAAATGTGCGGCAGGGCGATCACCGCGATTTCAATATCGGGGCGGTCTTTCTGGATTTCGTCGAAGGTCCCCTTCCAGGATTCAACGGAGTCTTCCTGGGGAAGGTTCAGCAGCGAAACGTACGGTACCACGCCCAGCACCGGCCGCCCGGTGTGACGTTTGGTGTAGTCCAACGCCGAATCCAGTAGACTTTCGTCGCCACGGAAGCGATTGACCACCCAGCCCGCAACCATGGCTCGTTCCCAATGCGCCAGGACTTCCATGGTCCCGACAAACGAGGCGAAGACCCCGCCCCGATCAATGTCGCCCACAATCACGACTGGCGCGTCCGCGTACGCGGCCATGGGCATGTTGACGATATCGTGATGCTTGAGGTTGACTTCGCCAGGGGAACCGGCCCCCTCCATGATGATCGCGTCAAACTCGGAGGCCAACGAGTCGTAACACTGCTTGGCCGCTTCGAACGCCTGAGGCTTGTAGTCGATGTATCCAGCCACGTTCATATTGCCGACAGGTTTACCGCGGACGATGACTTGACAACCAGTGTCGGAATTGGGCTTCAAGAGAATCGGGTTCATTCGCACGTCGGGTTCCAGGCGAGAGGCTTGAGCCTGCACGACCTGAGCCCGGCCCATCTCGCCGCCATCCCGCGTGACAAACGAATTGAGTGACATGTTCTGTGACTTGAACGGCGCCACCCGGATGCCGTCCTGGAGAAGAATCCGGCACAACGCGGCCGTCAATACACTCTTGCCCGCGTTCGAGCCAGTCCCTTGTATCATCAAAGCCGCGGCCCGCTTCTTGCGATGTCCCAGACGCGGCCCGCCCAATGCGTTCGCCAAAACGGCACAAAGCCTGCCGTTCTCCTCTCTGGTCCGCACGGCCACGCGGAAGAATCGATTGTCCAGTTGTTCGGCCGCGTCAAAGGTGCGGATGGCGATGCCATCGCGACTCAAACGTTCGGCCAAGGCGACAGCGTCTAACGACGACTCATCCACTCGCACCAACAGATAATTCGCCACACCGGGATACACATACAGTCCTGGCAGCTTGCCCAATTCGCGAGTCAGTCGCTCGCGCTCTTCCGCGACAAATCTTCTCGTCCGGCAACCGTATTCTCCATCGGCCACAAGTGCCGTACCGACCGACTGGGCCAGGGTGTTTACTGACCAGGGCGGCAATTGAGTTCGTATCTGTGTTGCCAGATCCGCCTCGGCCATCGCCAGCCCCAAACGCAGCCCCGGAATGGCGTAGAACTTGGTCAAGGAACGGAGGGCGATGATATTCGGCAAACGCTCTCTGGCCAGGGTCTGATAGCCCTCAACGAAATCGGCAAACGCCTCGTCCACAACAAAGATCGTCGGGGAATGCGTTTCGGCAAACTCGCAAAGTTCGTCGCGATCAAGCAGTAAGCCTGTCGGGTTGTTTGGCTGGCCTAGAAACACAATTTCCTGACCACGGAGTTGCCGGGCGAGAGCGGACCAGTTCAGAACGAAGCCCTCGTCTTCGTGCAAGTCCAAAGGCTCTACTGCCAGTCCGGCCAACCGGCTTGCCGCGACATAATCGATGTAAGACGGCACCGGAATCACGGCCCGCCGAGACGTGAATGCCCGCGCCAGAGCAAAAAGGATATCAGTGGAACCGTTGCCGACGACGATTTGATCAGGAGACACGCGATACTGCGCGGCAACGGCTTCGACCAATTCCGCCGAGTCCGGATCCGGGTATTGCACGAGCCGTTCGATGGACCTGCTAATCACCGGCCGCAGCCATTCCGGCGGTCCCAGCGGATTGATATTGGCGCTGAAATCGAGGATTTCCTGGGCCTCGCGATTGGCCTTTCCAGCCAATTCCCTGAGGTTTCCGCCGTGTTCTGGCATCGCACGTCACCTCACTACGGGCAATGGCCACAGGACCAATGTCAATGCAGGCACCATCTCAATGATCTCACACGCTGCACCAAAGGTGTCGCCAGTCGCGCCGCCGATCCTGTAGCGAAAGTAGACGGCCAGCAAGAGCACGACAGCGATTGAGACGGCTGCGACGATCCATCCTCCTGCCCCGAAGATCAGCCAACACGCCGCGGACAAGACCACGACAGCTTCGATCGCCGCCAAGTATCGGCGGTTGGTGTAGAACACGGCCCCCAATCCGTCTGACCGGACGTAAGGCAGCAAGGCCAAGTGCATGACCATCGCGCATCGACCGGCCAGCGGCATCAGAAAAACCGCCGGCCAAAGGTGGTCCGGCTGCAACGATGCCAACGAGGCGAACTTCATGAGCAACACACAAACGGCGGCCATTACCCCCATCGTTCCGACATGGCTATCCTTCATAATCTCCAGTGCCCGCTCCGTTGGCCTGGCACTGAGCAATCCATCGGCCGCGTCGCAAAGGCCGTCCATGTGCAGGCAACCGGAGAAACAGACAAGCAGAACCACGATCGCCGCGCTGACGACCAGTGGCGGCGCTACCAGGGAAACACCCCACGCCGCCAGGGCCGCCAATGCGCCAAGCAGCAGGCCGACCACCGGGAAGAACGGCGCACTGCGACCCAGATCCGCCGGCTCCGAGCCGTATCTGCCAGGTACGGGCAGAATGGTGAGAAATCGCACTGCCGCCAGCAGTCCTCTCATGATTCCGCCTTCGATACCGATGCCTCTTCGAACGTGGCCACGTCGGTCAGAATTCGAACCGCGGCTTCAACCAGATTCATCGCCAGCGCTGCACCGGTCCCTTCGCCCAGCCGCATTCCCAAATCCAGCAGCGGTTCCTTACCAAGGTGCTTCTGCATCAGAACGTGGCCGTTTTCTGTGCTGCGATGCGCAGCCACGATGTAGTCGGCAGCGGCGGGCGCCAGGGCGTGAGCGATCAGGGCTCCAGCGGTGGAAATAAATCCATCGACCAGGATTGGTTTTCGCCGAGCCGCCGTGGCCAGAATGAGGCCGGCGATCCCGCCAATCTCGAAGCCGCCCACCTTGCTCAACACGTCCAGTCCGTCCTTGGGATCAGGAGTGTTTTTTTCCAGGGCTCGTTGGATCACGGCGATCTTCTGTTCCAACTGTTGATCGTCGATGCCCGTGCCACGGCCGGTTACTTCGGCAACAGGGGCCCCGATGATCGCAGAAGCAATCGCCGCACTGGGCGTGGTGTTGCCGATCCCCATATCTCCAGTGCCAAAAACGTCGACTGTCTCATCCAACTCCTCGACAACCTCGATGCCAGCCTCAACGGCTTGGATCGCTTGCTCGCGGGACATGGCGGGTCCTGCAGCCATGTTTTGCGTGCTACCGGCGACGCGCTTCGAGACAATCTTGCCGGCGGTGGCCAAGGAGCTCAGGTCGGCAGCCACGCCCATGTCCACAACGACAACTTGGGCATCGTTCAATCGTGATAACGCGTTGATTCCCGCGCGGCCGCTGACAAAGCCCAAGACCATCTGCGCCGTTACTTCCTGCGGGTACTTGCTGACGCCTTCGGCAACCACCCCGTGGTCGCCAGCCATGGTCACGATCGTCTTCCGAGCCACGCGTGGCTGCAGCGATCCGGTCATCCCGGCTAGATCGAGCGCCAAATCCATCAGCCGGCCCAGGGCCCAATGGGGCATGATCAATTGATCCAGGTGAGCCTTCGCCGCCGCCCTGGCCTCCTGGTCTTGCCGCGAAATGCTGCGAATGGTCCGTTCCAGTAAATCCACGTCCTAGCCTTTCAATTCAACAGGAATTCCGCATGACAAGAGTGTGACTCCGTCAGCCGCAGCCGCGATGATCTGATTGCATCGCCCGACCAAGTCTCGGTACAGCCGGGCCATGGCGTTTTCGGGAACAATCCCCATGCCAACCTCGTTGGTGACAAAAACGACGGTGCCTGGATGGGCGTCGCACGCAGCCAGAATCTCCTGGCATCGCTCCGCTATCTCCTCTTCACTCACGCGCATAGCGTCCTGCCCTGGTGCGTGCATCAAGTTGGAGATCCACAGTGTAAGGCAATCCACCAGAACGACGTCGTAGTGTGTGGCGCGGGACAACGACTGAGCCAAATGAACCGGTTCCTCGATTGTATCCCACCCACCGCCATCGCGAGCTTCTCGATGCTTGCGAATTCGCTCTCGCATTTCCTCGTCCAACGGCTCGCACGTCGCAATGTACGCTCGCCGACCGGGAAGTGCCTCAGCCAGCTTCTGCGCAAACACGCTTTTGCCGCTCCGAGCTCCACCGGTGATGAGCACGATACGCCCCATCTCAAATCCCCTCGGAAATGCACCGCTCGTTCAGTTCGCTCAGCACACCTTTGCCATCGGCGAGATCAATCGTCGTGCAGGTGGCATGCCGGACGTTGAACAACAGATAGTGGCGAGACGGAAGTCCCAGCAGATAGCAAATCATCCCGCGTATAACGCCCGCGTGCGTTACTGCAAGAACGACACCCGCGGAGTCCTCTGCCAAACGACGAGCGGCCCGCCGTATCCTTGCTAGAAAACCGCCAACCGATTCGCCGCCTGGAAACGCAAAGTCCTCTGAGAAGTCTGCCCAGCGGTCCACTCTTTCCGGGTCCTCAGCGGCAATCTCGTCGAACGTCTTGCCTTCCCACTGGCCAAAGTCAACCTCGCGCAGATCATCGTCAACCTGGGTTCGAAGGTCCGTGGATTCGCAGATTACTTCGGCCGTCTGACGCGCACGGACCAATGGGCTGCAGAAACACCGGCCTGGTCTTCTGGATCGCACAAGTTCTGCCAACTCGCGGGCCTGCTCCAATCCGCGTGGCTCGGCGGGCAAGTCCGTGCTGCCCACATATCGACCCGTATATTGCGGCGCGATATTCGCATGCCGAATAAGCAACAACTGAGAGGCCATGACTCACAACACCCAACAAAAAAGCCCGTCCTTCGAGGAACGGGCTGGGCAAGCAAGTGCACGACCAACTCTGGCCTTCCCTCGAAGGTACGCGATCAAGCGCGTCTCTAGGTATCCTGACTTCTGGATCAACCTACTCGCCGCGGCCTTCCCGTTCCAGCATTCCAACCGGAACAGTGGCCATCCTCGCGACTTTCGTCCCCAGTCACAGTGGCGGGGCCGTGCTGGATTCACACCAGCTTCCCTTCATTGAACTCCAACGAGTTCGATTTGGACGATACCCCAGCCCCGCGCCGGTGTCAAGAAGCCCTTTGCGGTTGCCCCGTTCGTAGTCCCGCCAATACAGCCATCTCTTGATTTGGCCCCGTTTGACCCGCAGCCGGAGGCGATGGTCGTTTCGAACCGCCAGTGTACACACCTAAAACGGCCTGCGCCTCCGGCTGCGGGTTAAACACGGAAGATAGAGCCCACTCTTGACTGCTCTCTGACCGGACCGTATTCTGGCGTCAGTCTCATTATCTCGGAACACGGTGCAAATCCGTGGCGGACCCGCCGCTGTAATCGGCGAGGTGACTCAACAATGGCACTAGGATGCCAACCACTGCCGAGGTTTACCTCGGTGGGAAGGCGTTGAGGCACTGACGACCCGAAAGCCAGAAGACCTGGTGAGAC
>CAZUAH010000641.1:0-7601 GCA_964617665.1 uncultured Pirellulaceae bacterium | reverse complement strand
GGGAACAACTACGTCCACAGTCGCCTGTCCCTTTGGACGAGCGGCAGATAGGACCGTACCCGTAGCCTAGCGGCTCCGCCCCTCCGGCATATTCGGGTGATCGACCGCCGACCAGCACGCCAAGTCGCAACTTCTTCTCGGGAGGCACGACAGGACGACTCCAAGGATGGTCGGGTGACGACTACAGCCCTTCTTTTCGTTGCGCCCGATTCCGGCCGAGTGACCGAATTGCGGGGCGAGATACACTGGCTAGAGATGGTCAACACTTACGGTACACTCGTTTGTCGATTTTTCAGAATACGCAGGACGCTCTCGGCCTTTCGGTCCCTTTAACCGAATGAACACGCTACTCAGTAGCGACCTGTTTGATGTGGCCTCGGATGTCGATGCTACCAGAAGGCACTCGATGATGCGCGCCTCTACGGTCCATTGACCTTTGCTCGCTTCAATCGTTGCTGTAACCGTTCCGCCCCCCCCATCTTGGTGATCTTTGTTCCTGTCGCGCCGACCGCTTCGAGATCGGTTAGTGGCGCGAGCTGCATCAGTCCTCGATCCGTGACACCCGCGAGTCCGTGTAGGCAAATGGTCTTCAAATTCGTTAGCCCCGCCAAGTATGCGAGTCCTTCGTCAGTAACCTTCGTGTACGACAGATTCAGATGCTGTAACCGCTTCAATCCGCGCAGATGAACCAGCCCCGCGTCGGTCACGTTGCAGTTGATGAGCATCAGGTGCTCAAGCTCATCCAGACCGCCGACGAATCTGAGCCCGTCGTCAGTCGCTGGTCGAGGCAATGCCAGGTACTTGAGCTTGGGCCAATATCGAAGTTCGGCACACCCAGTGTCCGTGACAGAAGTACCACGCAGTTCCAACCACTCCAATTCCGCCAGCCCTCTCAACTCTGCGAGCCCGGCGTCGGTGACGCCTGTCCCCCACAGGTCGAGCTTCTGAATGCCCGTGATGTCGCCTATGTGCTTCAAACCGGCGTCGGTGACCGCTGTTCCGCCCACCCGAAGGGTCTTCATGTGATCCAGTTTCTTCAATACGGCCAAACCCTCGTCTGTTATCTTCGTGCGAAAGAGGTTGACGGTCTTGATATCGTCGATCTTTTGCAGGGAAAGCAGTTGCTCGTCGGAGCACTCCTTCAAGCGAACAGCCCACAAGCCGTCCCGTGGGTCATACGCGCACCACGCCCCGAGCTCCTCCAACTTGCTCCCAATCACCTCTTGAGCATCGTCGGTCTTTCGAATTGAATCGTCGGCATGAACGGCTAACAGACAAAAACCTGTAACGAGATGTGCAAAGCCACATTGCAGACTTCTACGAATCGGCATGGAACGACCTACCTTTCTTCGTTTGGAGCATGGCGCTCTGTCGTGCGCTGAAGGTCGGATAAGGCACCGTGGGGCCCAAGCCCCGTATTACCAGGTTGGCGAGAACAGCCCCATTTCATCGACAGAGATCGCTCGTGAGCGACAAGCCGCGTCGACCCGAGTCTCTTTCAAAAACCGCCAAACGCGGTAGCGCTATCCGTACGCGCCGTGTTACAGTAAGTTGGTTCCCACATGGCAGCTTTTCCGCCCTACATCCTCCTTCATCTCTCTAACCAGCTCGTTGGGCTGGCCTAGGCAAACCAAAGGGCCCTTGGCCCGGATTTGGATGCCTGACCGAAAGGTTATGTAGAACAACGAACGCCGGAGCTTGGGAACGAGTGGCAAAACACACCCCTCCACTGTCCTAATGATCTCGCCCACAAATGATCTTGTCGTCCACATCCAACCTCAGAACTTCCCAATCTCTTGCCCGTCGTTGCGTGCCCCCAACCGCTGATACGTTCCCCAGGTCGTGGGATCGTTCATGTTGCCGATTCGCCATTCGATCGAGTCGGCAATGAACTTGACCGAACCGTCGGCCATGGCGAACGGCACGCCGCCGGGATGCGGGCTGCTGTATCCCCACGTAGCACCGTTGGCCGTCACGGTGCCCAGCCCTCTGCCCGTTTGGATCTCGAAACTCACATTGCCGTAGAAACCGACGGTGCAATCGTTGGGCAAGTTGGTATTGCACGGAAACGATGTAGCACCGGCCCAGATGCCGGCAGCCGGCTTGGCGTTTCCTTGGATGGGCCGCGTTGCCCGTTCGCCCAAAGCAAAGGTGTGACTGAGCCCGTCGGTCACGCCGCGGAAACCGAGGCGGCTGTTGAAATAGAACAGCCCGTCGGCCGGCGAAGTGTTGTCGACTCCCATACAACCGATGTAGTTCGTTTTGGTAACGGCGATATTCAGACCGCCCGGCTCCAAATGTCGATCGTCGTTCATCGCACCGCCCGTATCACTGGGACAGCGAAAGCTCTTGATGGGATCCTGCAATGCCGCGACTTTGTCCGGTACCGAGAGCGCCTCGAATAGACTCTGCGGCGCATTGGGCTGCAACAGGTCGTGCAAGGGCTCCTGTTCGACTCGCGACAACAGCAGCACGTGCCAGGACCAGGTCGCGCGATCCTGCGAGAAACGCGTGGACGGAACCGCCCCCGGGCGGCAGCGATCCCAAACTGTCGTGATAGTTGTGCAGAGCGAGCACGATCTGTTTGAAATTATTCCGGCAAGATGTCCGCCGCGCCGCCTCCCGCGCCGCCTGAATCGCCGGCAGCAACAGCGCCACCAGAATGCCAATGATCGCGATGACCACCAGCAGTTCGATCAGCGTGAAACCCTGTCTCCTAGCTCGCATCATGTATCACCTCGAAAGGCCAGTCGCCAAACAGGTTCTGGCACACAGCCTGGGAAGAAAGGAAAAAGGGGACCATCCACTTTCGGAAAAGACTGGCGGCATCGTAACCGCTGTTCGACAGGAACGTAGCCAGAAGCGGCGTCGACAGGTACGGGCCACGTTGCGCCACACTGAGACTGACGGGGCGGAAACATCAGAACGGCATCGCACTGATACGGTCGCGGCAGGAATGGAACGCGCATGTGACACCATCGAGGTGTTGCGGATGGGGACTGGTACGAATTCTACTCCATTCTGTCGATCCTGTGACGCTTCGTCATCACGTAATCCAAAGAAGAGAGGTCGGAAATCGTCTTCAAAAAACGACTCTCGCCCCCCTTCCCATCGCGGCCGAGTCGCCCAGATGTGATGTCAACGTTCGCGCAAATCTTGGCCATTATCGCCCTGGGGATGGCTATCGTCGCCTTCAGGCGTCGGTGCGCCCACGACATTGATGCCGTGTGACTCCAACCAAGCCTTGAAAGTATCGTACTCTTGCCCGCGCCTCTTGGCGACCACATCGGCAACTGTTTGCCCATTGTTGTTGCGAATGCTCGGGTCTGCGCCTGCCATCAGAATCTGCAAACAGTGTTGGGGTCGTTCCCACACGATTGCATTAAATGCGGCGGTATTGCCATTCATGTCTTGCGCATCCAAGTCAACGCCAGCGTCGATGATGCGTTGGAGAGTATCCTCGCCGGTACCAAAGATGCCACGTACCCACGTGCAGGCGATCAACAACGTTTGGTCAGCGGCGTTACGTTGATTGACGTCGCGTGTGTGCGGCAACGCAGCGAAGAAGTAATCCCATTTCGGCTGCTCGATGCACGTAAACAGGATCGAATCACCGTGGCGAAAGGGAATCTCGTACTTCCTATGAACGTAATCAGTGAGTTTCTTGTCTGGATCCGCTCCGAATGCCAGTAGCTGCTTGAAAGCCTCCAGATTGTCATCGAAAAAAGCCCAGTAAAGGAGTGTCACACCTTTCTTTCCGGACGAATTGACGTCAAGACCAGAATCGATCAGCTCACGTAGACGCGCACGATCGCCGCTCGAAATCGCCTCGCATGCGCGAATCGCCTCCGTCGTCTGGAAGAAGTCCTCTGGCGCCCATCCCTCTCGTTCGCGATAGCTTCGTTCGCGATAGTGAATTGCGTCATCGATGGACTTGGCGAACACCATGGCTTTGTCCATATTGTCGGCGACACGTCTGGCTCGTCGACCGATCATGATAGCCGATGCGGCCAGCACGATGGCGCAGAACAGGACGATGACCGCCAAGACCCACTTTGATTTTATCTCCATGCTCCGGATACCCACGCGCCCTCAGCCAAAAGAACAGTCTACTGGGGACCACCATTCCCCGGATTCACATGATACACATTGCAGTCTGGGCCGTGCATCAAACCGTAGTAGATCGATGGAAAGCCATGCGAATCAACCATCTCTCCACCTGCAGCCATGACCAACTCTTCGTTGAGGCCGGGAACGGCAAGAAGTATTGGGAAAAGTACGATATATTGGTCAAAGAAGTCCCCTAGTTCTAGCGTGAACAGACCTGATGTCAGAACGGCCAACAGATCCAGGTCTGCCGAGCCCACGCTGCACAGTGCACCTTTCAAGGCGTCGACAAATTCGTATTCTTCAGCCGTAAAGTCATGGAGCCCCTCGATACCATGATACGTGCCAATAGCATCGGGTATCAACTCTATACCACCGACTTGGTGATTCAAGTACAACTGTAAGTAGCTGAGAATGTCCGGCGCGTCACCCGTACCGTCCGGCCGAACATGCCCCCAAGATACTTGATACGAATCAACGTGCGCATCCGCGTTGTCGTACCTGGCAAACGACCCAGCCACGAGTTCATCATCCGTGCCGTATTTTTTGAGGGTGTCCCTGGCTAGTCCTGAAGCGTTGAAGGTGTCGGCGTGGATACCGGTCGCGACAGCTGCTGCGCTTGCCAGACCACCTCCAAGCGACTGTCCGGCAATCTGCATGCCCTGGGGAGTTGGAACTTGACTCAGGTAATGGGAAACAAGCATCGCCGCTTCATAGTGTTTGGCGTGCTCAGCTATAACTTGGCTGAGGTTCTGGACCCAGTCTACCATCTCGGTGAAGTTTGTTCCCCGGAAGGCAAGGACGTACTTGCCCGAAACGTGATCCCGGTACAGGCCGACTCCAAAGCCAGCAACGCCACCGCGCAGGGGGTCCTCGACAGTTGGCAGTACGCGATAGAAGACATCCATCACGTAGGTCTTCTGATCTTCGTCAAGCTCACTCGCGTCAAGCAACTCCTGCAACTCCTCGGGCTGGACCAGTTTCATCGTGAACTTGGGATCGCCGATCGGGTAGTTTGCCGGATCGGTCTCACCGTCAGAGCCCCTTTCACCGTACACGAGGTCCGCCGCAAATGCGTTCCGAATCGTCTGGCTACCGTTCAAAACGGGATAGAAGGAGCCTGGGAGAACAATCATCCATTTGACTTCATCGAAGATGTCCGGTATTTGCAGGCCACAGACGGTCGCCCTGTGTCGGTTATCAGGCTTTCCGTAGCGGTCGACCTCGACCTTTGTGTCATGTTCTACGCGGGCATGGCGGGCTTCAAGCCAGATGATGATTCCGCCAGTTTCTGGATCGTAGTTCAACTCATCCAATGTGTAGCCGCCATACGATTCTCCGAGCGCGTTGCCGCCATTTCCAATCAAGGCATCCACTCTTTCCGGATTCGCTTTAAAGGTGTTCCACACATTGGCTGCTCCAGACGACAGCCCTGAGTCACGAATTCCCACCTTGATCGCGATCGTTGGATCGTTGGTGTCCAGTCCACGAGGCAGCTGGATCCACATCGGCGTGAAATGCGCGTCCTCCGTGGTAAGCATCTTGCCAATCGCGTATTCATGATCTTCCAGTTCTTCTTCCCACTCGGTGCGGGCCGGGGCACTGAAACCTTGATTGTTGTCGCTGTCGATATCGAGATCGATACCCCATACCGTTACATGGGCCGCGCCGCCGTAAACGGTGGAATCGTCATCGTCCGCGACCCAGGCCATCGTAACAAGGGTCTTCTCCAACGATATCCCCTCGACCCAGACGGTGCCCTGGCCTGAGTATTGAATCCCATCGAGGTCCGTATCTCCGTGCGGAAGCATGAGGGTGTCCTTTTCCTGCGAATCCCACAACAAGACAACGTCGGGGTCGTATGAGAGTACAAAGTCTCCTTTGAAGGGATCCATCTCTCCCGTAATTAGCGATGCGAGAGAAAGGGATCTCAAATCGTCGTCGGTGAAGCCTTGGTCCTGCAGATCTATGGTTCCATTATGATCGTCGTCGTCGATGTTGCGCAGTACATCGAGTTCTAGAATACTATAAGTCGCTGACCCGTTGTCGTCATCCTCGATGGTAACAGTGAGCGGCTGGATCAACGGATTGGCCGCCGACGTGATGTCACGCGTAATGTCGACTGTAGTATCCGAGTCGTCGTCCGAATCATCTTCCGTCGTGGTGGTCGTACTATCGCCCCAGGTCACGGTTGCCGTGTGGCGATCAGACGCGACATCGGAGAATTCTGCCTGCACGGTTACCGTCCTGTTACCGTCCTCGTCAAGGTCAAACGTGAGACTCGGATGATCCGTGAATCGCGGGGCCACATTGTGCACAGTCGCACCCACACTATTGCTGTCCTCGTACTCTTGCACTTTGGCGGAGACTGTGATCGCGTCTGACGATGTATCGTTGCCTGGCGACGGCCCGTCGTCCGACACTGGGCCAAACGTGTGCGTGAAGCACGATCCTGTGACGGCAGACACGGTAGCCGATTCGCCGTCGTCGTCGGTGTCGCCATCGAAGTTCAGATCCACTTCGAGCACCACTGTTAACGTGTCGTAACCCGCCAACTCTAGTGCACTGCCTGTGATGGTGAATGTGTCACCTTCATTGATCGGCGAGAGAGGGTCAAGTTTGATCGACTCCAAAACGATAGTGGCCGTCGCCGAGTCCGTCTTGAAGCCACCCGTACCCGTGTTGCCCAAGTCGTCTATGCTTAACGTCAAGGGGGTACTGGCGCTGGTGGAGGTCGATTCAGGTGCGTAGAGCACGGTCGCATCTTCGTTGCCGGCTAACACATCGTTGATCTCGTCGAGCGTGCCGGTTAGCGTCACGCTCGTGCCTGAGTCCGATGCTATGGCCCCGGTACTGCTTGGGTTCACGGCGAGAACACCTTCACCTACTTCCAATGTGACCTCCACGTCGTTCGCGCCAGCATCAGGATCCGCTACGCTCATTCCCGTGCCGTGCAACGCCGTCGCTGTGCTCTCCAATGCGACGTACTGGTCCACCGTGATTGTGGCCGTCGGGGCGTCGTTCACGGAGTTGACGGTGATTGGGACGGTCTTCGTGTGCTCTTCAGGTGTAGGAACGCCATCGCCCGTGTTGCCTTGGTCGTTGATCGTCAGCGACAGAGTTGTGCTCTCGCTGGGATCCAACTCGGCGATGTATTCCACGGTCGCGCCGTCGCTGCCGGCCAGCAGGTCGTTGATCTGGGCGAGTGTACCCTCCAGCGTCACACTGGCGGAACCGGAACCCAAAACGGTGCCGGCAAACGAGGGCATGGGGAACACGTCCAACGTTCCTTCGCCCGCGCTCAACGTAACCAGTACGTTGCCGGTGCCCGCATCCGGGTCCGCCACGCTTAGCCCAGTCCCGTGCAGCGTCAGCGCGATGCCATCCGTCGCGTCGTAGCCGGCCTCCACAATAATCGCCGTGGGCGCATCGTTGTACGCCTCTCCGGCGGCCCAGATTCTCTTCACGATTGGGGATCATTTTGAGGGACTCCA
>CAZUAH010000640.1:6238-7609 GCA_964617665.1 uncultured Pirellulaceae bacterium | reverse complement strand
TGATACACGCGGGGAACATGATGAAGAAGACTCCGGCGATGGAGAGGACTCCGCGATGATGTACGAAGGGAGTGATACACGCGGGGAACATGATGAAGAAGACTCCGGCGATGGAGAGGACTCCGCGGAGATGTACGGAGGCGGAGGGAGCCGGGGCGGAAGCGGGGAAGGAAGCGGGCCCAGAGAGTCCGCACAGCCCAAAACATTTGCTGACATGGCCAGTCAGGCTTTTGGGCAGGGACGTGAAACCGAGGCGTTTCAATTCTTGTTCGCTCACGCGGTGACCGCCGACGACCAATCCGCAGGCGCATTGCTGGCCAAGATGGGATGGATTACTCCGCTGAAACGTCCGGGGCTCGGCGTACGATGGGGCGTCGGCATCGAATTCAACAGCAAGGGATACAACGGCAACGATCTGTATCCCATCGGCACGACCCAACAAGTGCAAGACAGGAATCCAAGAGGTTTTGGACAAGGCCATCGCGATGACGGCGGGGGTGGATCCGGTGGTCCGGGAGACATGGGCGGCATGGACAGCGGATTTGGCGGCGGCATGCAAGGTGGCGGAGGCGGATCCAACGCCCAACTCGAGAAGTTCACTGGCGAGGTGGGCCAGAAAGTGGTGGATGGACTTCGGGAACGTGTGGAACGAGGCGATTTTGGCTCAGTTCTGAAGGAGGCTGGCTCGACGGGCGCAGGGAACCAAGGACGCGGCGGAATGGGCCAGGGACAGTACGGCTCCGGAGACGAAATGGGTGATGAAGAGAACTTCGGCGGTGGGTACAACACCGGAGTTGGGGGCGAAATGCGCGGCGGGGGAGGCAATCGTGGTGGGGGCGGTCCCTCGCAACTGGTTCCCGGTGTAACGCTTGTCGGTCTGGCACCGGCAAAAGACTTGGTCAAGATTGCTGAACAGGCCGGTATTGACGTACTATGCGTATTCAACGTCGCGGTGACTCAGATCCGCCGTACCGGTCAAATCTCAAACAACGTCGAGATTCAACTCTACAACGTAGGGGATGGCAAGAAGACGTACACAGGTGGGCGACTGAACAATCTCGCTGTACAAGTCGAACGGTCCAAGGACACGCCACCGCGGGGCGGTGACACGGTTGACAAGGAGATCGAGAAGCTGTTCGAGGAGATCGACACCAAGTGGAAGCTCGTAGGCCTGCCGTCGTTGCAGAACCCAGAAAATGTTCCGCTGTTTCAGGCCCGCTGGGGGCAACTTCAGGAGCCCGGTCAGAATCCACTAGCTGAGTTGGCCGAGATTCGTATGTACCACACGCGCAAGCTCATCCAGGACAGTCACTTGCTGACCGCTTATCAGAGCAAGACAAATGACCAATCGGGCACGATACTGGCCACGGG
>CAZUAH010000640.1:1995-6138 GCA_964617665.1 uncultured Pirellulaceae bacterium | reverse complement strand
GCAAGGATGATCAGGCATATCCACCGGCGCTCGGTGCGTTTCTCGGTGAAACCGATTATTGCCAGTCCAAGTACAAACACAAACGTTCCCAGCCAAAAGAATCCTTCGCGCCAGAATCGCCACATGTCATTATTGGCTTCGGCGTCGCGTGCTGCGGCGGCCATGCTTTGCCATTTGCCCTGACGCAGTTTCTCCAATTCCTCCTGCCTGTCCTGGTTTAGTTGCTGCAACTGGTCGTCCAACGCACTCAATTGCTGCCGGTCTTCCACTGTCTGGTCAGTCTTGTCCGCCAATGCCTTGCGGCGGGTGTCAATTGCGTCGCGATCGCGATCCCACCGGTCCTGAAACTGGCTCTGGACCACCTCCGCTTTTGCGGTAACCCGTGCCACGTGGCGTTGTCCCAGCGAATCGCACCCTCGTGAGAGCAGGATCAGCAAGAGACCGGCCAAGAACAATGGTTGTCCAAGAAAGCTGGCAACCTGGAATACTTCGATGGGTTTTGAAATATCCAGCGAGGCCCTCGGTCGCCGTGGCCGACTCACCTCCGGTGTCTTGGGCTTCTCGGGAGGTTCTTCTTCCTCTTGCGATGCTTTCTCCTCGGCTGCGGTGTCGTTCGAAGGCGTTTCGAGCGGTGGAGCAGGTGGCCCAGCCTCGAACAAACCGGGTATCTCCTCGGCCGGCGCCCAGTCGTCCATGCCCTCTTTCCAAACCAAATCGTCGGGCTTCAGGTTGCCGGTGCCGACTAAGGCTCGGATTTGACCCTCCGTAACAGGGCCACGCTCTTCGTCACCGTCAGCAAAGTACCAAATTGCTTCAGTCATGAGTCTTCATAATGGGAGTTGCGCAGTTCGAGTAACCTACGGTTCTATTATCGGCACTGTGCGCGTGTGTTACAAGCATCAAACACTTGCTTGCTAAGGTGTCGTCAAGGCCGGAAACGCACGTGCACAGACCGCTCACGCATTGTAAGCAGCCCTATCCTCGTTCGAAGCACGCCTCCTTGGCTTTTTCTCCAATCCGAATAGACTTATACGTTTTGCTCGCTTTTGTCTGGTGGCTTATGAAGGTTGCAGTTGTCAAGGAGACGTTTCCCGGAGAGAAACGTGTTGCGCTGATTCCGTCCAATATGCCGCAGTTGGCCAAGGCGGGATTGGACGTGGTCGTCGAGACTGGCGCCGGCGAAGCTGCTGGTTTTGCCGACGAGGACTATCAGGACAAAGGGGCTGAGATCGTCCAGGATCGCGCAACAACGTTTGACTCGGAAGTGGTGCTACAGGTCCGCTGTCTGGGTGCCAATCCGAACGAAGGCCGAGCGGACCTGGAGCTTATGCGAAGCGGACAAGTTGTTGTCGGCATGTGCGATCCGCTCGGTGAACCTCAGGCCGTGCAGGAGGTGGCGGGGACCGGAGCCTCACTGTTCTCCTTGGAGTTGATCCCACGCATCACGCGCGCTCAGAGCATGGACGTTCTGTCTTCGATGGCCACAATTGCCGGTTATCGCGCTGTGACATTGGCAGCCATGGAGTTGCCCAAGATGTTCCCGATGCTGATGACCGCGGCGGGGACGATTTCTCCGGCCCGCGTCTTTGTAATAGGTGCCGGTGTCGCCGGTTTGCAGGCTATTGCCACAGGCAAACGGCTGGGTGGCGTCGTTCATGCGTATGACGTGCGGCCGGCATGTCGCGAACAAGTGGAAAGCCTCGGGGGCAGATTCGTGGAACTGCAACTGGAGGCTGGTGAATCCGAAGACAAAGGCGGGTACGCCAAGGCGATGGACGAGGATTTCTATCGGAAACAGCGTGAACTAATGGCCGACGTGGTCTCCGAAAGCGACGTGGTGATTACCACGGCCGCGATACCGGGTAAGAAATCACCGCTGCTGATTACGCGAGACGCGGTCGAACGCATGACGCCCGGTGGCGTGATCGTCGACTTGGCCGCCGAGCGTGGCGGCAACTGCGAGGTTAGCGAGCCGGACCAACGGGTCATTTACGCGGGCGTAGCAGTACTGGGGCCGACGAACCTGCCGTCGGAAGTGCCCTATCACGCCAGCCAAATGTTCTCGAACAACGTCACCAAGTTCTTGCTGAACATGGTCAAGGATGGTCAAGCCGAAGTAAACGTGGAAGACGAGATCATCCGCGACACTCTGGTCGCGAGCGACGGCGAAGTGGCCAACCCACGTCTTCGCGAACTACTAGGACTGGAACCGCTCGTGGCTACCGAACCACCGAACGATGATCCCCCCGAACCAGAGGCCGAATGAGCCTCAACGCCTGGCTTTCGAAAGGCATCGTCAAATGCGAGTCGTTTCTATCATGACATGGGCCGCTTGTGCTGCCGCCTGCTTATTCTGGATTGGCTTCGCATCCGAATTGTCCGCAGATGCTCCCGCATCGAATACGACAGGCAACTTCGCCGTATCAACGGACTCGAAGGACTCGACGACCGGCGGCGAGACGGCTGGGAACGGAACCACAAACGCATTGATCGCCAGTCTAACGATTTTCGTTCTGGCCATCTTTGTTGGATTTGAAGTGATCACCAAGGTGCCGCCCACGCTACACACGCCCTTGATGTCTGGTTCGAACGCCATCAGCGGCATCACGTTGGTTGGCGCGCTAGTGTCGGCCGGGGCGGAAGAAACTGGACTGGCAACCGTCCTGGGCACGATCGCTGTAGCCATGGCAACAGTCAACGTCGTTGGTGGTTTCCTTGTGACGCATCGCATGTTGGGAATGTTCCGTAAGAGATAGTGGAAGTATCAATCGTGGATCTTGCTTCAATCGCAAAACTAGCCTACGTCGTGGCCGCGATCCTGTTCATCGTCGGCTTGAAGCTCATGGCCCACCCGCGTACGGCGGTTCGAGGCAATCTGCTGGGATCGCTGGCCATGCTGCTGGCCGTCATTGTCACGTTGGTTAACGTGATACGCTTCGAGTACATCATCACGGGAGCCATCGCCGGTGCGCTGCTTGGAGGATTCTTGGCGTTGAGAATCCAAATGACAGCTATGCCGCAATTGGTCGGCGCGTTCAACGGTTTTGGCGGCGCCGCATCGGTATTGGTGGCCGGTGCCGAATTGACCCGCGGAGCGGGCGAGGGCGTCAACGTGCACGTAATGCTGACCGCCACGGCGGCAACCGCGATCATCGGCGCCGTGACCTTCTGGGGCAGCATGGTCGCGTTTGGAAAGCTGAAAGAGCTAAAGATGTTCAAGCGACCGTTCAGCTTGCGGGGCCAACAGGTTATCAACGCCATTCTGTTCATCGGTGTACTCGGGCTCGGAGCGTGGCTCGTCGCCGGCGGCGACAACTGGATTTACCTCGTCATGGTCTTAGTCGCCTCGGTCCTGGGTATACTCCTGGTTAGTCCTATCGGCGGTGCCGACATGCCCGTTGTCATCGCTCTGCTCAACTCCTATTCGGGCTTGGCGGCCGCCGCCACCGGTTTCGTTATCGATAACAGCGTGTTGATCATCGCCGGTTCGCTAGTCGGCGCATCGGGGCTGATCCTGACCAATATCATGTGCAAGGCGATGAACCGATCGCTGGCCAACGTGCTGTTCGGTGTGATGGAAGGCGGGTCTCTAGCCGAAGCCGCCGACGAGATCTACGCCAACGTTCGCAGCACATCAGCTGAAGACGTCGCCATGATCTTGGACGGCGCCCAACGCGTTGTTTTTGTGCCGGGTTACGGCATGGCCGTGGCTCAAGCTCAGCATGCCGTTCGCGACTTGGGGTCCCTGATCGAAGAACGCGGTGCGACGGTCGAGTACGCCATTCATCCGGTGGCTGGCCGAATGCCGGGCCACATGAATGTACTGTTGGCCGAGGCGGATGTCGACTACGAAAACCTGAAGGAAATGGACCACATAAACCCAACGATGGAAACCGTAGATGTGGCCATCGTTATTGGGGCCAACGATGTAGTGAATCCGCTGGCCAGGACCGATCCCAATAGCCCCATTGCCGGGATGCCGATCATCAACGTCGACAAGGCCCGAACGGTGATTGTGATCAAACGAAGCCTGAGTCCCGGTTTTGCCGGTATCCCCAACCCATTGTTCGCGGCCGACAACACATTGATGTTCTTCGGTGACGGTCAGAAGGCGGTTCTGGACATCGTCGCCGCAGTGAAGGA
>CAZUAH010000640.1:0-1895 GCA_964617665.1 uncultured Pirellulaceae bacterium | reverse complement strand
TGACACCTGAACAGCCGCTGAGTGTGAGTCAGCTGAGCTTGCAGATCAAGGAATCGCTGCAAGCTTCATTCTCGTCAGTCTGGGTCGCGGGCGAATTATCCAATGTCGCGCGTCCTCAATCCGGACACATCTATCTCACGCTGAAGGACGAAGACGCCCAGCTTCGCGGGGTCATGTGGCGCAGCGCTGCCTCGCGATTGAAGTTCGACTTGCAGGACGGTCAAGAGGTAGCGTGCCGTGGCGATATCGACGTCTACCCACCTCGCGGCACGTATCAATTGATCATCCGGCGCATCGAACCCTTGGGAGTTGGCGCTCTTCAGTTGGCGCTTCGTCAGCTTCAAGAGCGGCTGACAACCGAAGGCCTTTTCGACTCGGTTCACAAAAAGCCCCTGCCCCAATTCCCGCGACGGGTCGCGTTTGTCACCAGCCCGACCGGGGCAGCGGTTCGCGACTTCCTGGAGGTATTGCGTCGCCGGTGGCGAGGCATTCAGGTCTTGGTGATCCCGGCCAGGGTCCAAGGCGAAGGAGCCGCGGAAGACATCGTACGTGGCATTCAGGCAGCAAACGCACTGGCAGAACCGCCGGATGTGCTAGTCGTCGGGCGTGGCGGTGGAAGTCTGGAGGATCTCTGGTGCTTCAACGAGGAATCGGTAGTCCGCGCCATATTCGCCTCTCAAGTGCCTGTCGTGTCGGCCGTGGGACACGAAATCGACGTGACTCTGTCTGACTTGGTCGCTGACGTTCGCGCGTTGACGCCCAGTGAAGCGGCCGAGCTTGTGGTTCCATCGGAAGAAGATATTCGCGGCGGCCTGAACAGCGCGAAGCAACGCCTGGCGGCGGCACTACGATCGCGCGCAACCGAGGCACGTGCACGACTGACCGCAATCGCCGAGCATCACGCGTTCCGACGGCCCTTCGAACGAGTACACGACTTGTCGCGACAATTGGACGATCTGGAATTACGTGCCACGCGTGGGCTTCGCTACACCGTCTCCCGCTCGCAAGAACGTCTGCGCGGACTGGCCGGTCGGCTGGAATCGCTTAGCCCTTTGGCCGTCCTGAATCGCGGCTACAGCGTAACGCAGATGGCGGATAACGGTGAAGTCATCACCAACGTCGATACCTTGTCGGTGGGCGATGCCATCAATTCCCGCCTTGCCCGCGGCCAACTTGTTAGCCGAGTAGAAAAGATCGAGGAAAACACCGAGCAGTTGCCGCCGGCTGACGAAAGAGATTAGACTTCATCGAACGGCAGATGCGACAGAAGCGGTACGGTCGCGACGGTCAATAGGTGGGATGCGCAGCAATGTCAGACGCAGTTATCCTGGTACCGGGGCTCGGATTGGGCGGCACCGAAATGCTCCTTCTCTCCCGGCGTCTAAGGAGACGAGGCTATCGGGTCACCATGTTTCGTCATTGTCCTTGGTGTGGCACGCTGGCCGACAAAGCGAAGACGCTTCAGCAGTTGGTGACGTCGATGGGCTCACCAATCGTCCATTTCGTCGGACACAGCATGGGTGGCCTCATCATCCTCAAAGCGTTGGCCGATCACTCTGACATTCGCGATGGGAAAGTGGTTCTGTTGGGTTCGCCCATAAACGGTTCAACGGCGGCGAAGCGTGTCCTCAAGTTCCCTCTTGGCAGTTTATTCCTTGGCAGATGCATGACCACTGCCTGCCGCGAGTTGCCGCTACCGATTCCCGAGAACCGGGACGTCGGCAGTATCGCGGGACGGATCAACTTGGGCATCGGCTGGCTATTGTGGCTTCCGCGACCGAATGACAGCGTGGTCGCAGTCCGAGAAACGCAACGCCCTGAATTGAAGGAGACTTCCGTACTTGCCGCGTCGCATATGAGCATGCTGCTCTCGTCGCGCGTGGCGAGACAGGTCG
>CAZUAH010000639.1:0-7618 GCA_964617665.1 uncultured Pirellulaceae bacterium | reverse complement strand
CGGCCGGAGCGTCGCCTTCGGCCGGAGCGTCGCCTTCGGCCGGAGCGTCGCCTTCGGCCGGAGCGTCGCCTTCGGCCGGAGCGTCGCCTTCGGCCGGAGCGTCGCCTTCGGCCGGAGCGTCGCCTTCAGCCGGGGCGTCGCCTTCAGCCGGGGCGTCGCCTTCAGCCGGGGCGTCGCCTTCAACCGGAGCGTCGCCTTCACCGACATTCGCAGGCTCAGCAGGCGACACGCCATCGTCACTCGGAGTGTCAGCCTCGCCACATCCAACGATGAACACGCCCAGTCCCAGGATCACAATCAGCCAAGATAAGGTCTTCATACTCTCGCTCCTTTCGCGACTCACAAAACTATAGATCTAGCAACACAACCGTTGGCTGCTAATACGCTAACTTCACAGACACATGATCCCTCTTGGGCCCAAGATATTCCCGTGCTCAGAAAAAAGCGGGGACAAACCGGGCAATACGCGTGAAGATTGCACGAAATCCACACCAGTATCGATATTCTTGTGGAAATGGGGAATAATAAAGCAGTGTTTGGGATCGCTAAAGGGTAGGACGAGTATGGCCAATCGCTCCACGCGCATGACGTGCGCCACCAGCAACGCCACGAGCCGAGCGAAAATCGATCTCGAATCGCTGGTGGGCCAGTATCACGGCGACGTGTACCGATACGCCTACCGCTTGTCCGGCAATCAATCTGATGCCGAGGATTTGGCACAACAGACGTTTCTGATTGCCCACCAACGCCTTGAGCAGCTCCGCGAGCCGGATAAGGCAGCCGCGTGGCTGTTCGCCATATTGCGTAGTTGCTTCCTGAAGAGCCAAAGGAGACGCCGCCCAGTAGCGGCCGCCAGTTTGGAGTTGGATGTCGAGGCCATTCCGGATATTGTTTCGGAAGAGGAGATCGACTCGGACCTGATTCAATTGGCCATTGATGAGTTGACCGATGAATACAGACTTGTCTTGGTGATGTTCTATTTCGAGGAGTGTTCGTACAAAGAAATCGCCGCCAAGTTGAGTATTCCGATCGGCACAGTGATGAGTCGCCTGGCACGCGCCAAAGGCCGCTTGCGAGCCCGGCTGTTTGAAGCGGAAGGGAGTCAGCAGGACACACCAGCACGGAAGTCGTCGACCGATGCCACCAGCGGGGCAGGACAACCTGCGGAAACGAGAGGGCGTCGAGTTGGCCGGTGAGGTACCAACAAATGAACGATCCAGATACCAAGAAAGCGTTCAAAGAGGCAATCGACGCCTGCCGCCCAGGCACGGACGATGCGAATCTGCCTGAAATGTCCGCCTTGGCCGACGTTATGCAGGAAGATGAGCAGGTGCGCGGATGGTACGACCGCACCCAGCAAAGCGATGCGGCCATCGGTCGCGTGTTTCGGGATGTCCCAGTCCCCGACGGTCTAGCAGACCGGCTGGTAGCGGCCGTCCAGAACGCTGATAGCGAGCCCGGCCAAGAAGCCACATCCTTCGTCAGCGAAGCAGCCGCAGAACAAGACGACCTAACGGCGGAAGCCAGTGTCGCTCCGTCCGCGCCCCGCCACAAACGCTGGAAATATGCGTTTGCTGGTATTCCGGTTGCCGCGATCGTTCTTGTGTGTCTCTCGCTCTTCCTGCGCGGCCATCCGGATGTTACGCGTGAGCAGATATCCATCGATGTCAACGAATGGATCGACGAAGTTGTTGTCGCCGACGACTGGAACGGCGACCTTTCAGAGGCGCCACTTCAACACTACCCGCCTGATGCCGCGGTACGGGCCAACGCCAAGCAATGGCGAGTTGCTCAGACGCGTTACGATTCGCGGGCGACTGTCTATGACATCTCACGTCGAGGAACATCCGCATACCTGTTCTGCATCAGCACAAAGGGCAAGGTCATTGGGCTGCCGAATGCTCCGCCAATGGCCCCACTACGGACCACGGGTGGAGTTACCGTTGGGGCTTGGCAGCGACCGGGAATGGTGTACGTCCTTGTAGTGGATGGAGACAAGCGGGATTACCGGAGCTTCTTTGGCCCCCGCACGATAATCTAACGAATGACGGATGGCAGGGCCTTCTCTTTGCCCCACCCGCAAGGCTTAACGCCTTTCTTTGGCGTAGCACAAATAGATTCATCTTCCAGCGCTACGCAGACCGAAGCCGATTAGGGCGGGTCGCCCCACCGCTCGCCCCTAACCCCTACCAGTTAGCGCATCGGTCTATCCCCACCCCACCAAACTTCCCGCGCGGTAATCATATGATTCTTCTGACTCGATCCATGGTGTTCATTTGTATGTCCATTGGCGCCGGCATGGTCACGCAAGAGACCGTTTCGCGGATTGCGGTGGACGACGAGCAGCCTAACGAACCTCGTCTTTCGGCCCTGGGCATGTGGACTAACGCAGAAGGGTATTATCGCGCGACAGAGGTATCCCACTTGCAGTTGGCCGCGGCCGAAAACGCTTCACCGGAGGCGCCGAAAACACTGACGAGTACCGATGACCAGATCACGGAGGTAGTGCAGGCACCCGATGGGGACAAGCCGTCGACCGCTTATGGCCCAGAGCCTACCCAATCGCAGCAGCACGAAAATGTAAACGATGCGGAGGACGCACACCTTCATCCGCGAGAGCTTGTCCAAGATGACTCCCCGTCCCCATCACCGAACCCTATAGTCCCGGAACCAGAAACAAACATCGATATTTTGCCTACACCGCCAAAGCCAACTCCCATTCCAGACGCAACTGCCGTTGCTGATTCTGAAAATCGCCCCAGTGGCACTGGCTTGCCACGCACACGAATAGAGATTCCTGCGCTCACTGAGCCTCCGGCAGTCGCACCGGTCCGCCCAGTGGCTCCGCATTACGATTCAAGTCGGTATTCTGAGATTGATCCCGCAAGGCTCGTCCGAGAACGCGCCCTGCTACGGGCGGAAGAACGTCGCAAACGAATCGAAGCTTGGAAATGGATGGGATACTCGCCTCTAAGGCCCCCGGTAGGCGCGACGCCGTTCATGCAAGGTGATAGCAGAAGGCCGGCCGTAATCGTTGTTCCCTATGTGGTCCACCACCGCGATTGATGCTGATTGGCAGGACTTGGTTTCCTGACGGTGGCCGCCCCGTAACGGGCGGGCCAATTGGAGACGGACACACCGACTTTCACCACACCTGCTACTGCAAGCGGTACGCCGAGTCATGGAGATCGTTGCCCGTCGCTACGACACGCGCTGTCCCGTCGCTGTCCACATCAAAGGCCGCCACATCCAGGAAGTCAAGCGATTAGGCTCCAACGGCGGTGACGATCTGCCGTGGATTGCACCAGGATTCGTTGATCTGCAGGTCAACGGTCATGGCGGACGAGATTTCGCCAACTCGTCACTAACTGTCGAAGACGTTGTGGCCATCAGCACAGCTTTGGATCGTGATGGTGTCACAACCTATTGTCCAACCACAACTACGCACAGCTTCGAAACGCTTTCTACCGCGATGGCTACCGTTGCACGAGCTTGCGAGCAGTCCACGGAAGTGGCGGATCGAGTGGCGGGAATCCACCTTGAAGGCCCGTATACCTCTGCGGAGGAAGGCCCCCGCGGTGCTCATCCCATCGAACACATTAGACCGCCGGATTGGGACGAATTCCAGCGTCTGCAAGAGGCTGCCGAAGGCCGAATACGCATCCTGACAATGTCGCCGGAATATGAGGGCTCGGCAGAGTTCATATCCAAAGTTGCCGATACGGGCGTATTGGTAGCGATTGGCCATACAAGCGCTAACGCGGACCAGATCAGGGCCGCTGTGGACGCGGGGGCTCGCCTCAGCACTCACCTGGGCAACGGCGCTCACGGGACACTTCGCCGCCATCCAAATTACATCTGGGATCAGCTAGCCGAAGACCGGCTAATGGCCAGTTTGATCGTCGACGCAACAATCAACGCCGGAAGCCTCGTTTACGGCTCTCTGCCATAGCCGTCCGCATCGCCTCGTTTCTCTCGCGCAACTCCCCGAAACCACAGTTTCTGGCCAAAGAGCCATGACCGCGGAATCTGCCACCTAGCCAATCTGCGGCCTATCCGCAACAATACGCGATTCGCCCAGAGAGCATTTCGACACCAATATTCAGAGAGGTATTTCAATGAGCACAATTGCAGACATTCATGGTCGTCAGATCTTGGATAGCCGGGGAAATCCCACGGTCGAGGTCGAAGTCACGTTGGTGGACGGTTCTTTTGGCCGTGCAGCAGTCCCCAGTGGTGCCAGCACCGGCGCACACGAGGCGTGGGAATTGCGGGATGGCGACGACGCTGTCTACGTGGGAAAAGGCGTCAGCCAAGCCGTAGAGAACATCAATACCACGCTGGCCAGCGAACTAGAAGGCTTGGACGGCCTGGACCAAATCGGCCTGGACAAGAAGATGATCGCTTTGGATGGCACGCCGAACAAGAAAAACCTGGGCGCCAATGCAATCTTGGGCGTTTCGCTGGCCGTGGCCAAAGCAGCGGCTCAGTACACCAGTCAACCACTTTATCGCTATCTCGGCGGTTCCGGAGCTTGCCTCCTGCCCGCACCGATGATGAACATCGTGAACGGCGGCGAACACGCGGACAACTCGGTGGACGTCCAGGAGTTCATGGTCATGCCATTGGGCTTCGAGCGATTCAGCGATGCCCTGCGTTGCGGCGTGGAGATCTTCCACAACCTGAAGAAGGTCCTGAAGTCCAATAAGCTGAACACAGCGGTGGGCGACGAAGGTGGCTTCGCACCCGACTTGGGCAGTAACGTCGAGGCGTTGGATCGAATCCTGGAGGCGATTGACAAGGCTGGCTACGAAGCCGGCAAACAGGTTTACATCGCTTTGGACGTGGCCGCCACCGAGTTCTACGATGCAGACAAAGGCGTCTACACAATCGACGGCAAGGAAATCGATTCACCCGCCATGGTGGGCTTCCTCGCCGACTGGGCTGCGAGGTATCCCATCTGCTCGATCGAGGACGGCTGCGGCGAGGACGACTGGGACGGATGGAAGTTGATGACGGAGAAGATGGGCGAAAAGGTGCAACTGGTTGGCGATGATCTGTTCGTGACTAACACCGAGCGACTACAGCGCGGTATCGACCAAGGCATCGCCAATAGCATCCTGATTAAGGTGAATCAGATCGGTACACTGACTGAGACGATCGAGGCGATCCAGTTGGCCGCCCGTAATGGCTACACGACAATTGCCAGCCATCGCAGCGGCGAGACGGAAGACGCGACGATTTCCGATTTGGCGGTGGCCCTGTCGACCGGTCAGATCAAGACCGGCTCGGCATCGCGCAGTGACCGCATGGCCAAGTACAATCAACTGCTGCGGATCGAAGAGGAATTGGGCGACGCGGCACAGTACGGCGGCCCGCTGTTCCCAAAGGTCTGATCCGGCAGTCGACGCCAAAGTCCCACCCTGAACGCGGGACCTAGGAAAAATTCAACAGGCCGGTTGTCTGCGGACAACTGGCCTGTTTTCGTATCCCCGAACGCTCAGCCCAATAAGGCGAGAGCTGTTACCATCCGCACGACCTCTACAAGCGGACAAGTCAAGCTCAGTTCCCTCAGTTTGACATCGTCGGAACCCGTATCTCTGCTCATTTGTCACGAACTCTCTTCTTGGGGGATGATTTCTTGCGACAAATGCGGAGGCAAGTGGATTCGATGAAACGACTGTTCCAAGCAGTGGCCGCGGTATCATTCGGCTTGGTGTTGGGAGTCTTGTGGGCCAGACTGAGAATCCTGATCGCTGAAGATTCACTTTCGACTCTGACGGCACAGGCATTCGCCCTTGACCTGAGCACCGAACTGCTGCAGGTCCTATCGGGATTCGGAGCGTTGGCGGTCTCGGCATTTGCGCTGGTTGGTCTTGGGTGCGTGCCGAAGACGCGACGCTCCACGGATAGAGAGGCATCCGCGGAATTGGTCGCACGAACCCTTCAGACCGTGCCCGAGATACATCGCGAAGAGAACGCCACGACTTCGGACGCGATGCCCGACAAAACAGCAGAGTCTAACGGCCGAGACCTGCATCCCATCGAACGGCATGTCCACGAATGCATCACCAGGCAATTGGATGCAATGGAACCAGGTTTTAGTGAGCATGTCGGCAGGGACGGAACTCGAGGCGTTGAACTTGCCACCCCGCTTGGCGTTATTGATATCCTTGCGAAGAATCGCGTCGGCGACTTGGTCGTTGTGAAAATCGCCGTGAACGACAAACCGGAAGACCTCGTCAGCAACATGCTCGCACAAATCGCATGGGTCAGACAACACTTGGCTGGCACGCGACCGGTTCGCGGGATTCTGGTCGCATTGACCGTGCCAGAGGATCTGCGGCTTGCGATATCGGAGGTTCCCGCAATCCAGATCCGCGAGTTCGAGTTGCAGGCAAACCTGCGTCGACAGGCTTCCCCACAAGTCACACCAACCGTCACGATGCCGCACGAAGCGATGGGGCCAACGACCGTCAGTCTCGTATCGTAGCGGCACGGTGTTCCCGCTCAGTTTCGATCGTACATTCTTTCCCTTGATCACACTGCTGCGGAAGGGGTATGCTTACTCGATCACAGCCTGCTTGAGTGTCAGCTTGTCAATTCTCGGTGGAGCCGGCCCAAAGGATCATTCACGTATGGACGCTCCCGAAACCACATCCACGACCCTACTGGCTCGCGTCAAGGAACACAATCAGGACGCATGGCAGCGCTTGACAGATCTCTACGGTCCGGCTGTCTACGGCTGGTGTCGCCGGTGCGGGTTGAATGCCGAGGATGCGGCGGATGTGGTCCAGGAGGTGTTCTCTGCCGTAGCACGCAAGGTCGAAGACTTCCGACGCGACCGCCCAGACGACAGTTTTCGCGGATGGCTGTGCACCATCACACACAACAAAGTACGCGATCATTTCCGGAGGCAGCAGGACAAACCGCAGGCCGAAGGAGGCACTTTGGCCCAGCAGCGGTTGGCCGAACTTGCCGAAGAGCTATCGCAGTCATTTGCTTCCATTTCCCATGCGCCGGAGGAAGATGCAGTTGACCTTCGCGCGATTGAATTGGTCCGTGCCGGAATCGAAGACCACACTTGGCAAGCGTTTTGGCGTTTGGTTGTGGAAGGCCATTCAGTCGCGGATGTGGGGAAAGACCTTGGTATGTCGCAAGGCGCCGTCTACAAGGCGAAGTATCGCGTGATGCACCTCGTCCGCAAGGAATACGAGGACCTAATCGAGTAGGCCCGCGTGGTCCACATGCAGTGGGTTGCAGGGGCGTTTACGCCCCTTTGCCGCGCAGCGGTCTTCGGCCCGTGGTTTACCGCGGGTTCGGTGCAGCCGATCGGTCAAGTCCGAAGAATCCCCATTCCGGCCGCTGTCGAAGGCAGCGGCCGGAATGGGGATTTGGGACGCGGTGCGGGACCACCACAAACCCGGCATGAACGCCGGGCCGAATATCGCCTTCGGCGAAAAACGACCATAAATGGCCGTGCAGAATCTACATTGTTCACAGTCGCGATGGATCACACCGAGCGAATCCGCTACGCGAGGCCGCTTTTGCCAGTGAGGGGCGTTCACCAGCGATTTTCTGAGGCCCATTTATTTGATGACCTCTGGTAGTGCGGGTC
>CAZUAH010000638.1:0-7625 GCA_964617665.1 uncultured Pirellulaceae bacterium | reverse complement strand
CTCGTCCAGTGCCTCATGAACCTCAGGACGCAGTGGTGTACGTAGACGTCAATGCGGACGAGCGGGTAACGCCCCTTGATGCGCTGGTGCTGATCAACTGGCTCAACGGGCCGAAAGGCGTCCTGCATGACGCGGGCATGCCGGAAGACCCTGCCGACGAAGAATCTGACGACCCAACGGAAGCAGCTTTCGCGGGTTGGGATGGGCTCGACGAATTTGACCTGCTGTTTGCCTAGACGATCCACACCCATCGTCAAGGACACCAAGCCCACAAGTCGACTGGCTTGTCGGCTTGGTTGTGTCCATCGAACCGCGTCACAAACCTCAGATGCAGTGAGAAAGCGACATGCTTAGGGATATCCTGTCACGTTTGAGTTCACGAAGAACGCCGCAGTCGCCGCATCGAAAGCGGACGTCCCTCACAAGAAAGAGCCGGATTGAACCACTTGAATCGCGGCGGGTGCTCAACGGTACCAGCTTCCTCAGCAGTTCGTGGCAGAACATCGCCGAGGCCAGTGATGTCAACTACGACGGTACCGTCTCGCCGTTGGATGCCTTGACGCTGATCAACGCCTTGAACAACGATCTCGGCGGTAACCTGGAGGACCAGGCTCGACAGCGAGCCAACCAACACGACACACGGGCAGCCGGCTCACAGTTCTTCGTTGATCCGAGCGGCGATGGGATGCTCACACCCTTGGACGTACTCGAAGTGATCAATGATCTGAACGGGGCATTGACGCGCGGGCCGGATGTCTCGTCGCCGGACATTTCGCCTTCGAGTAGCGATTTGCATCCCGATACGCCCGGAGACGATGCGACACCGCTGGAATTCCATCAGGGGTTCGCGACGGTCAACAGTTTGATCGATACGGCAGGTGACGTGGATGTCTTCAAGTTTACCGCCGAGGCAAACGAACGCTTGGCCGTCGCCGGGCTTAGCCTGAGCGAAGGCATGGCCATCAACCTGAAAGTGACGGGCTCGGAGGGAAACGAGGTCGCCCGGTCAGAAGAACAGGGCGATGCCCAGTGGTCTCAACCGCTTGAATTCGATGTGAAGAAGGGGGCATTATACTACGTCTCGGTCAGCGGCACTCCGGTCGAGGCCGCGGGGGAATACGTGCTGGACGCGTTCCGATTGGACCGCGAGGTCGACTTCGTAGACTACTGGGGCGATCCCGACTCGGAGAAGGGCGACGACCCGCACGCGGACGAACATGGTGACGAGGCCAACGAACTGAAGTTCGACGAATGGGGCATGGCCACGGTCCACAGCTTCGTTGATGCGCCCGGCGACCTCGATGTATTCAGTTTCTCGAAATCCGAAGGCGAAACCGTGACGTTTTCCGGCTTCGGCGTGAGCTGTGAGTTTGAGGTCGAGTTGCATGTCCTTGACGCCGATGGAAACGAGGTCGCCCGCTCGCAGGCAGTTGGTCTTGGCGCGGCTGCGATCGAATTGAAGGATGGTGAAGGTAAACACTACGTCGTTGTTTCCGGCGAGGACGAAGGCGAAACGGGTCAGTATCTGCTGGTGACGGCCAAAATTCGCAACGCCGACCTGCCCGATCCATGGGGAATTCCCAAGAAGCCCGATGAAGACGAACCCTCCGAGGACCAGCACGCCGACGAAGTCGGTGAGGATGCTACGGTCCTGAAGTTTGATTCCTATGGCTCTGCAATAGTCGACAGTCGAATTGACACGCCCGGCGACATCGACGTATTTCAATTCTCACTCGAGCAACAAGCAGTAGTCGACATGTCCGGCATGGGGCATCCGTGGGACAACGCGCTAGACGTGGCCCTGACGTTGTACGATGGCAGCGGCAAACAGTTTCGTGCTTGGGACACGGGTGACCGGTGGGGCACACCGCAAGGCGAGGAACTGGCCGCCGGAAGGTACTTCGTTTCAGTCGCTGCGAATACGGAGGATGGGACCGGCGGTTACCGGCTGGATGTCTGGCAGATCGACATGCAGTTCCAGCCGCCTTCCACGAATCCGCCGGAAGAAGTGCCGTGGGAGTTCCCGTGGAACGATCCCTGGAAGGATCCGGGGAGTGAGCAGCCACGGGATCCGCAGAAGACTCCGCCGAACGTCCCGCCGAACGATCCAGAGGATCCGAAGGACGATGGTGTGCGGTTTCCGGACGTGCCGTACTTCGGTGGAGCGAATGATTGGAACTTGAACGCGATCAACGCACCGGAAGCGTGGGCGCAGGGCTACACGGGAAAAGGCGTAACGATAGCCGTGATTGACACGGGGATTCAGTTCGACCATCCGGAGTTCGCTGATGCCATCTGGACGAACGCCCAAGAGATCGCAGGAAACCAAATCGACGATGATGGCAATGGCTATGTCGACGACTATCGTGGCTGGGACTTTGCCCACGACGACAACGATCCGACCGACCTAAACGGCCACGGTTCGCATACGGCAGGTACGATCGTTGCCGCAAGAGACGACACAGGTTCGACCGGGGTAGCCTACGATTCGAAAGTGATGGCGTTGCAGGCCCTGAACGTGGACGGCGATGGCGACACCAGCAACGTCGCGGCGGCGGTGCGTTATGCAGTCGACAACGGCGCGCGGGTAATTAGCATGAGCCTAGGCGGCGCGTTCTCTCCCGTGCTCGTATCGGCCCTGGAGTACGCTCGCGATAACAGCGTGTTCGTTGCGGCAGCAGCGGGTAACAATGGATGGCCACCGCCCGACTTCCCAGCAGCTCTCAGCGCCCGCCTCGGCAACGTGCTATCCGTCGGTGCTCACGACGGCGACAACCAACTGGCATGGTTCAGTAACGCTGTGGGTGGTAGCGGTGCGGTGCAGGTGGATGCGCCGGGCGTGAACGTCCACAGCACGGTGAATGGCGATGGGTACGCACGCTTCACCGGCACCAGCATGTCAACACCACACGCAGCGGGCGTGGCGGCGCTGGCTCTATCTGCCGATCCGGAACTCACCGCTTCCAAGCTTCGTGAACTGATCGTGAAGGGCGCCGATCGCCGCATCGGCGGCTCGGATTCCGCTGGCGGCCTGAACGCGGCAACCGTAGTGGCCAGCGCCGCGGGCTACACATCGACCAGTACTCGAAGCTCGTCCAATCCAAGTACCGGCGATGGTACCGTCTCGACGTTCGACTGGGCGTCGCTGGCAAGCAACGCCAACGGAGGTTTCTTCGCGCCACTGAAAACGCCTACGGACTCTGTGTACCCAGTATCACCAACGGACAGCTTCGTTCCGTACGCAGACTTGGTCGATATCGACAGCCTCCTATTTCAAGGCTCCGCCGGCGCGCATGGTTGGGGCTCGTTGGTGGACGACGTTATCTCGAGCATGGTCGCGTAGATTCTGAAAGAAGCCGAGCTTCGGCTGCGTGTGGTCTATGACCTATCCAGATTCTCACGATGCGAGAAGGCGGCATTCGCGTGCGCATGATGCGAGAAAGGACCGTCACGGCCGTTCCGTATCATCGCGGGCGCACGAAGCGGATTTGATCCAGGAGACTCTCCAGGGAAACACGGAAGCGTTCGGCGAATTGGTCAACAGGTACCGCGACCGTCTGTACAACACGATCGTCTGCATTGTCGGCTGTCCGGCGGAGGCCGAAGACATCGTGCAAGAGACATTCGTTCGGGCCTTTGTAACGTTGGGCAGATTCAGGCAGAGTTGTGCCTTCTATTCCTGGCTCTATCGAGTTGCCGTCAATCTCGCGACCAACTATCTGCGATGGAAAACACGGAGGATGTCGCTTGATATAGGACGCGAACTGGGAGCGAACGAACCGACAGACCAAGGCGACTCGCCCATGGACAAACTGTTGCGCGAAGAACGCGGCCCCCTGATCACCGCAGCGCTCGCCGGACTAAGTGAAGAGCATCGTACGATTCTGGTGCTGCGTGAGGTCGAACGGTATGACTACGAAGCGATTGCAGAGATCCTATGCGTCAATATTGGCACGGTGCGCAGTCGACTTTATCGGGCAAGAACGCGGATGCGCAGACTCGTGAACCCTGTGCTCTAGCTCAAGATTTGGTGAACGCCGCCAGTGGAGTAGGCGAACGAATGAACACCACATTAGGCATGAGCAATCGTTCCCGTCGAACGCTGCTGGCCGCGGCTTGACGATCCCAGCGGATTTCGGGACGCCAAGCGCAGTGCTAACTTGATATGCGTTGCCGTTGATCAGAGACTACAGCTTCAAGTCCGAAGGCTTCAAGCCAGGTTTGAACTTGCCGAAGCCGTAGAAGGTGGGCTCATACTTACCCACGTAGTCAACGTTAGATTTCTCTGGAATCTGGTCTGCCAGCCCCAGGGCCCAGTAGCAGGAGTTTACGAGTAATCGGCGCAGATCTTCGCACTCCAAATCCACCGAAGCGCCCATGGTGGTGCAGATCACCTTAGACGTCTTTCCCTTCTCGCCGGTATAGTCCTTCAGCCAGACCAGAGGCATCATGGGATCATTCTTTGGCCCGTCGACGGGTTTGTCCGTGGGATTCATACCCTCGAGTACTTGTCCCCACATCAGTACCTTGGCATCGTCAGTCAAGTTCTTGATGCCGTACACATCGGTCGGCCCAAAAACGTCGCTGACGCCTTTCAGGATCGGGCAGTCCTTGTACGTCTCGTTGATCACGCCTCGCGTGGCTTCCACCTTGTGGTGTCCGTGGTGGTTGATCCAAGTGTCCCCCAAAACCTGTTGGCCGAAACCACCAGGCCACTCTTTGCTACGGAAATGGTATTTGGCGTAGGGGCTGTTGGCGTTTCGCTTGTAGGCAAAAGCATGTGTCGAGGTGCGCAGGCCCATGATCGGCTTGCCGGAATTCACGAAGTCGTCGATATACTTCATGTCTTCATCCGGTAGCTCACGGAAACGCAGAGACATCATCATCATGTCGGCTGTTTCCAGGCTCTTGAGGCCAGGAATGTTGGTCTGGTTTACGGGGTCGATCGTTCCATCATCTGGATTGATCGAAAACAGTACGGTGCATTTGAAACCGTGACGCACCGCCAGAATTCGACCCAGCATGGGCATGGCTTCCTCGGATCGGTACTCTTCGTCGCCTGCAATCAGCACAATGTGTTTGCCTTTGCCCGGTCCATCTTCTCCCTCGTAAACGACCCACGGATCGTCGGCACGAGACTGCGAGGCAGTCAACACGCAGGCTACTAATGAAAGGACTGCAAGCACCTTCGGCACGGCATTCGTCGTAGTCATGGCTACCTCGCTGATTCTGGGTGTCGATTCACAGTACTGTCTCCGGCATTCCGGTAGAACCACCATAACAAACAACCACACGTTTTTCCAACCCGCCGCAAGAAAGATGGGTAGAGGGCTATTCCGATCGTCTGTTGGGGCATTTGCTCGCATGTTGTCTGGCCTTGGTCGCAGTTTAGGCTGTATTGAGCCCTCTCTAGACAAGATGTCGGCGCCCGTACCCGTGTCATTAGCACTTCGTACCGATAGAATATACTCACTCGTGTGACACCGGTTGGTTCACGTACTACGCCAACACCAGACCCCACTTTCGCGAAACGCAACCACCCAGGTTGTGGCGTCGCGATTAGAATCGAAATGCTGACAGACGGAGCTTTGATATGAGTTGTGCACATCTAAAGAGACTCTTCGACATGTGCCGCCAAGAAGACATCAAGATCGGCGGAACAGACGTGGTCCGAATCGTCTGCAAACAGTGCGGCGCCGAGGAAGTCTGCCCGACAATGCTGACGGATCAGTACGAGACGTTGCACGAGGATAAGGCAGACAACGAAGACGAAGAGAATGCCTAATGATCAAGCACCAATGTCCAATGTTGAAACGTCGGCGCATCTTGGCAGGCATAGTCATCTTCTTTCCTATCGCGATTTCTGCGATTGGTCCAACTTGCCGAGTCACCCTGGGCCAGTCGTTTTTCGAGCAGGAGCCCATCAGCTACTCCAAGGCGCCAGTCAATGATCCCGTGGCGCGACTGCAGAAAACGCTCGACGAAGGCAACGCGACGCTGGAATTCGACGCGAAGCATGGCTATCTGAAGTCCGTTCTGCGATCGTTGGACATTTCACCGTCGAGTCAGATGTTGGTTTTTTCGAAAACCAGCTTCCAACTTGCTCGCATATCGCCGTCAGCTCCGCGAGCGATTTATTTTGGCGACGATGTCTACATCGGTTGGGTGCAAGGCGGCGACGTGATTGAGGTCTCTTCGGTCGACGCTCAGCAAGGAACGATCTTCTACACACTCGCCCAGAAGGAATCCGAAAGTCCACGATTCGCGCGCGACAGCGGCGACTGCCTGAGCTGCCATGCGTCTTCGCGCACCAGGGACGTACCGGGCAGTTTGGTCAGATCGGTGTATCCCTCGCCGACGGGCCAGCCGCATTTTGACGCGGGAACTTTTCGCACGAATCACAGCAGCCCGTTCGTAGAACGATGGGGTGGTTGGTATGTGACGGGAACTCACGGCGCGCAGCGTCATATGGGAAACGCCATTTCGTCGGACTCAAGTAATCCCGAAAAGCTGGACATGGAAACTCATGCCAACTTGAAGCAGTTGAGCAAACTGGTTAACGCATCGCCCTACCTAACGCCTCACAGCGACATCGTGGCTTTGATGGTATTGGAACACCAGACGGACATGCACAACCTGATCACGCGCGCCAACTACGACACGCGACGTGCACTTCGCGATGCAGCAGTGCTGAACGAAATGCTCGGCGAGCCCGCCGATCACCTTGGCCCGTCCATCAAGCGTCGGATCGCGAATTCCGGCGAGAAATTGCTGAAGTACATGCTGTTCGTCGATGAGGCAGAATTGACAGATGCCATGCAGGGCACATCAGCCTTTGCCAAGGAATTCGCCTTGCGCGGGCCGCGTGATACCGAAGGCAGGTCGTTGCGCGAGTTTGACTTGAAGCGACGCCTGTTCAAGTATCCGTGTAGCTACTTGATCTACTCAGAAGCGTTTGACGGCCTGCCGAATCAGGTGAAGCACCACGTCTATGATCGGCTCCGGGAAATCCTGGCCCAAGGGAAAGCCGACGAGGACTTCTCACACCTCTCCGCGGCCGATCGCGGAGCCATCAGCGAGATCCTTCAAGACACGAAACAGGACTTGGCCGAATACTGGAAGAGCAAGAAGTGATCTACGTCAGGCGTCTACTCCGGCGCTACGTTGGATCGGACATTCTCGGGCGTTACCGGAGAGATGACACCACGCTCGGTGATGATCGCCTTGATGTAACGAGCCGGAGTCATGTCAAAGGCCGGATTGTAAACGTCGATTCCATCAGGTGCCGTTTGGCGACCAAAGCCGTGTGTGATCTCCTCGGCAGCTCGCCGTTCGATGGGAATCTGCTCGCCGCTGGCAAGCGACATGTCAAAGGTATTGCTGGGTGCCACCACGTAAAATGGAATCTCGTGCGCAGCGGCTAGAAGCGCCACGGAGTAGGTTCCTATCTTGTTAACTACATCGCCATTGGCTGCGATCCGATCGGCGCCGGTAACAACGGCCTGAATGCGACCTTCCCGCATCACTTGGGCGGCCATCGAATCGCAGATCAACGTGACTTTGATGCCTCGCTGGGCCAACTCCCACGCGGTTAGCCGCGCGCCCTGCAACAACGGCCTCGTTTC
>CAZUAH010000637.1:0-7645 GCA_964617665.1 uncultured Pirellulaceae bacterium | reverse complement strand
AATCAGCAGCTTCACATAAGGTCCGCACTAGGCGGTTCGCTTCTTGGCAGCAAGCTTGCTCCAGATTGCTAATAGACTTGCCAATCCTCGCTCGTGGAGGTAGTCGACCGACAGTGCCTGATGTACTGCTTGGCTGGCCGACATGACCCACGGGCCTTTGCTGCTGATACCATGGGTGACCGCTTCGTGCTCTCGGATGCCAAGCTTCCTCAAGTTGATGATCCTGGTTCGTGGGCGACGCCACTGCTTCCAGTAGCAGCTACGGATACGGCGGCGAACCCACTTGTCCATCTCGCTGAAGAAGCTCTTGATCGGGACGATCCGAAAGTAGCCTACCCAGCCCAGGAAATACTGTTGTAGTTCTTGGTACCGGTGCGTCATCGACACGCCGCGATTGCGACGCGTGATTTCACGTACCCGATCTTTGAACTTCCGAATATTCTTCGGACTGACGCGAATCTGACCGCCGTAGCCCGTAAAGATGAAGCCGAGGAACTCGACTCCGTCCGTGCTACCGACGCGGCTCTTCTGGCGATTGACCACCAGTTTCAGCTTTCGCGTTAGGTACCGACCCACCGACGCATAGACACGGCGTGCGGCTTCGCTGGTCTTGGTGAACACCAGGAAGTCGTCCGCATAACGCACAAATCGGAGACCCCGTCGTTCCAGTTCCTTGTCAAAATCATCCAACAGGATGTTGGCAAGGAGTGGTGACAGCGGGCCCCCTTGCATCGTGCCTTCGATCGAGGGTTGCAGGTCGGCGTCGACCATCACGCCCGCTCGCAAGTACCGTCCGATCAGACGCAGCACTCGTTTATCGTGGACTTTCCGGGCTACTCTTGCGAGCAACCCGTCATGCTGAACCCGATCGAAAAATTTCGACAGATCCATGTCCACGCAGTGACGGTAACCGGCCCGAATGTAGGTCTGTACTTGCTGGGTTGCTTGCCCGGCAGAGCGTTTTGGCCGAAAACCGAAACTCCAATCCGAGAAGCCCGGATCGAAAATCGGCGTGAGGACTTGTAAGATGGCTTGCTGAAGCAGTCTTTCTTGGACATTGGGAATGCCCAACAAACGCTCAGAGCCATCCGGCTTGGGAATGGATTTCCTGCGAGCCGGGGACGGCTCGTAGGTTCCCTCCAACAGTTGCTGTCGAACGGTCGGCCACGCGTCGCGAAAAGTCCGGAAGAAGTCATCCAAGGTCACTCCGTCGAAGCCTGGGGCTCCGCCGTTTGCCTTGACTTTCTTCCAAGCGCGTTCGATGTTCCGCAGGTCGACAACCTGCTCCATCAGATTCTCTGAAGTAGAACCTAAGGCTGTCTTCTTCATGACCGCCAAATCCGATTGGCCTCGCTGAGGTTCCGATGCCTTACTCGGTCTTTCGGCTTCGTCCACGAAGTCGAAGACAAACTGGACGGGTATCAGACGGCTTGAGGTCATGAATGGATCTTCCTTATCAAGAAACGTTCAGCCCTTCCCGTCTCCATTGGTCTTGGAGGATCGGTACTACGGCCTCTGCTGACTTCTGGAGGCACGAGCCGAGTTACCTCGGTTCGCCCCGCCTTTCAGGCAAGCCTTACTCACGGGTACGCGTCCAGATCTCCCCGGATAAGAACGTGAACTTTCGCTGCACAAGCTCGCCGTCTACCTTGGAGTCTGTCGGGAACGGTTTCGTTGTCCACGGGCAACTCACCTCAGGATCTCTCTAGGCCTCTACGACGTTTCTGTTCGTAGCCTCGCAGCTTTGGCGTGAATGCGGCGACCAGGATAGTTGGCCGCTTAACCAGCACATTCGCAGGCTTCCTCCCCACGGTTCGTCGCCTCCCCGCAGTTGCCTTCGCCTAGTACTTCTGTCGATGGGAGTTACATTTGGTATACTGTCCTCCTTGAGACTTCCCGTTTTCGTACAGGGGACTTGCACCCCACAAGTTCACGCCCATGTCGGGCGTACCGGTTGAACGCGAGCGGCGGGTCGCGTCGGAATCAAGTGGATAGTTGATCGGCCGCCGCCGCGTTAACCGTGTCGTTTTTCGTCTGCAGGCCCCGGGGCCGCTGGATGCTCCGTTAGCTGACCTGTTCGGTTCCCACCGTTGGTGCCTTTGATCGGCTCTGCTCGCTATCGAATTCTCGACCGCCGATCTCCCGCGCCGACCGCCTGCCGTTGGCCACACCGTCACCGCCTCAGAAAAAATCCCGTTGGCCAGATCCATCGGTTGGCCTTACCACTCGGCTTTGACTGCTCCCCCCCTATCGCATTCCCAGAACGGCAGAACGACGTGCGGCCGCCCTGAAGGGGCCCAATCAAATCAGCCCAGGACAGAGCGCAGCGCCGCCCTGGGTACGTAGACGCAACGCCCCCAAGCCCTGAAGGGGCCACACTGCATCGAGGAACCTGTGTACTGGACCCTACGTGATCCCCGTGACAAAATGGGGCAATGACACTGACTGACAATGGGAGGTAACCGCCAACATGTCCGATGCACTTCGTACACAGATCTTTCAGGAACTAGATTCCTTCACGTTCACCGATCCGCACACACACATCAACGCGCTGAGTCCGGCATCCACGACATTGGCGGACATCCTCGGCTATCACTACTACACGGAATTGGCCCACTCGGCCGGCATGCCGAAGGATCAGATCGAAGAGGCAGGACTGGATCCAAGAGAAAAATGCTCGCGGTTGTTCGCCAACCTCGTCCCGCTCGAAAACACGATCCAATACAGTTGGCTCGTGGAAATGGTCCGGGCGTTGTTTGGCTTCGAAGGTGATCGGATCGGAGCCGACAACTGGGAATCCGTCTACGATTCGGCGGCTGAGAAGATGGCCCAAGACGATTGGGCGGATCAAGTGCTGAAGCAAAGCAAGCTGAATGCCGTGTTTCTGACGAACGACTTTGATGATCCGCTGGAGGGCTTCGATACCAGCGTGTACATTCCTTGCCTACGAACCGACGACCTCGTTTTCCACTTGGCCAAGCCCGACGTTCGCGAACGGCTGGAAAAGGCATGCGGAACGTCGATCAGTGATGCCGACTCACTCTGGACAACGATAGGTAAACTGTTCGATCACTTCACGTCGAACAACGCCAGGGCGTGCGCAATTAGCCTGCCGCCGGATTTCGCGCCCACGAAGGTGTCGAAGGGCCGTGCTGATACGGCGATCTCGGCGGTTTGCGCGCAGGGTATGGAGGCTTCACCCGCCCATCGGCAGGCCCTGTCCCATTTCGTCTTCTGGACACTGGCCGAGTTCTGCGCCGAGTACAAACTGCCATTCGACCTAATGATCGGCGTGAATCGAGGCGTCTATGAAGATGGCGTGTATCAGGGCCAGGATTTGTACGACAGCCGCGTATCCTTGATCCAGTACAAGGAGTTGTTGAACGCCTTTCCTCAAGTGACGTTTCCAATATCGGTGTTGGCCAGTGTGACAAACCAGGAACTGGTCAGCTACGCGTGGATCTTCCCTAATGTCGTGACCAGCGGACATTGGTGGTATTCAAATACGCCCGCGTTTATCCAGCACGATTTGGCGTCCAGATTGGAAGCCGTACCGCAAACGAAGCAAATCGGCTATTACAGCGACATGTACAAGCTGGAATTTGCCCTGCCCAAATTCGCAATGTACAAACGGGTCCTGGCGAAAGTGCTGGCCGAACGATTCGTGATCGACCGCGGATGGAGCGAGGAGCGTGCAATCGCCTTAGGCAAGCGAGTGTTGCGGGACAATGTCGATGAAGTGTTCGGGACAGCGTAACCTGCATTCGGGGCCGGACATGGCTATTCGGGCGTTGAGTCTTCGCCGTGGTATCCGAAACGCTACAACGCGTGTTGTGGATCTGCTTCTGCCGCCGGCCTGCAACTTCTGCGAACGGGAATTGCCGTCCCCTGGCTCGCAGCCGCTCGTTTGCAGTTCGTGCCTCGAAGGGTTCCTTGCTTTCAAGGGGCCTGTCTGTTCTCGATGCTCTGCGCCCGTCAGTTCGGTCCACGCCGGCGACGACTGTCCTCGATGCCGGAGGCGCCGTTATCATTTTCGGCACGCCACGTCACTGGGCGTCTACCGTGACACGCTGCGCGACGCTGTGATTCGGATGAAGCAGAAGGCCAACGAGCCCTTGACGCTATCCATGGGCCATGTTTTGGCGACTCACATTCAAGACAGATTCTCACAGTCTCTGCCGGATCTCTTGGCTCCAGTCCCAACTCACTGGTTCAAACGCATCATGCGCGGTGTGAACGGGCCGGATCTGCTGGTCGAAGCGATCGGACGACGTTTGACGATTGCGACGGCCACCGACCTTCTTTTCTGTCGTCGAAGAACGCAGAAACAGGGCATGTTGCTGCCATCCGAGCGATTCGCCAACGTGCGCAACGCATTCGGTGCAAGTTCGGGCTACGATATTGCAGGTGCGCACGTGTTGCTGGTGGACGACATCATGACCACGGGCGCGACTGCCAGCGAGGCGGCCAAGACGTTGCGAAAATCTGGCGCGAAAGTGGTCGACGTGGCTGTAGTCGCCCGCGGCGCGGGGGTTGACCAGCGAGGCACTTGAAGAGTCAAGCGGGGCGCCTATCGCGGAACAGGGAATTCTTGATTGGCGGTTTTTGAAAGGCCGCTTGCGTCCGTCGGCTTATTGCGAAGAATGGTAATTGGAGAACGCGATAGCGATTCAGTCAGATGCCAGAAGGTCCAGCAAGAGGCGGCAAGATGTCAAAAAGCGGGAAACCGCGACCATTCCGACGTGCGGTGCTGCGCGGCCTGGGCGTCGTATTGCCACCGTTACTGACGATTCTTCTGTTCCTCTGGGCCTGGAATCTGATTCAGGATTATGTGCTGGAACCGGTGGAGGGCATGGCCCATTCGGTGATTGTCCACCGGATTTGGGACGTGCGCACCGAAGAGCCAAGTGATGCTGAGGCCGCCAACTACGAGAAGTTGGCCGGCAACGAATGGATACCGAGAGACGTCTACGACTCCGTTCGTGAGAATCCGGGCAAGATCTCTCCACAGACCGCCCAGGACTATTTCGACCGCTATGTCCGAATTCGGTGGCTGAATCGCGCGAAAGTCATTCCGCTGTTCCTGTCGCTATTCATCCTGATTCTGTACTTGCTGGGCAAGTTCCTAGCCGCCGGAATGGGACGTCTGGCCTTGGGGTCCTTCGAGAGCCTCATTCAACGCGTTCCAATCATCCGTAACGTGTACTCTGCAGTCAAACAGGTTACGGATTTCGTCTTCAGCGAGCGTGAAATCGAGTTCAACCGAGTCGTGGCGGTCGAATATCCTCGCAAGGGGGTCTGGTCCATTGGCTTTGTCACCGGCGAGAGCATGCTTGACATCCGCTCCGCAGCAAACGAGCCGGTCCTAAGCGTTCTGATGCCCACATCGCCAATGCCGGCGACCGGGTTCACGATCACAGTTCGCAAGAGCGAGACAATCGACCTGGACATCACCGTCGACCAGGCAATTCAGTTCGTCGTCAGTTGCGGTGTCGTCGTGCCTGCACAGCAGCAGCATAAGGAAGACAACGGCGAGCAGGTCACCGCCTCCGTCTCTTCGAGAGTGGCGTCCGCACAACGGACACTGGATATGCCTCCACCAACGGCACCGTGCGACGACGATGGCAGCGAGGCAGAAGAGAGTGCGATGCAGGAGCAAGCGTAGCGCTGTCTTCGTCACGTCTACTACGAGGGTCGGCCTCGTCATGTCTCCCCCCTTTTCCACGCAGCCGCATTTCTGGATCATGTTTGTTTCGGAAAACCGGCTGAATCCCAAGTGCCCAACTGTCCATAAGGAAAAACGTGGCTGTGCAACGACCAGAACAGGAACCGTTGGACGAAAACGGTGCTGCGCCTCCCGAGTCCATCAACAACCCTCGCCGCTGCGTCAGGTTGGGTACCCGTTCCAGCGCCCTGGCCCGATGGCAGGCCGACTGGGTAGCTGCCCAATTGGGGCAGTTGGGCGTGGACGTCGAAATGGTCCCAATCGCGACGCAAGGCGATGCTTCATCCAAACCTCTTGGTGCCATTGGCGGACAAGGCGTGTTCACTAAGGAAATCCAGCGAGCGTTGCTGGTCGGTGACATCGATTTTGCCGTCCATAGTCTGAAGGATCTGCCCACCGAGAAGGTTGACGGATTGACGTTGGCCGCCATTCCCGTTCGCGAGAGCACGCGAGACGTGTTGGTATCAACGACGGCGGACAGCATCAACGCTCTGCCCAGCGGGGCTCGCGTCGGTACCGGTAGCATGCGGCGCAAAGCACAATTGTTGCATGCCCGCAATGACTTGGAGATTCTAGACATTCGCGGCAACGTGGATACGCGTCTGCGAAAGCTTGATGAAGGCCAATACGATGCCATTGTGTTGGCTGAAGCCGGTTTGAAGCGACTCGGGTTCGAACACCGGATAACTCAAGTCATTCCACTGTCGATCATGCTGCCCGCTATAGGCCAGGGGGCGCTGGGCATAGAAGCCCGAGCTGACGATGACGAGACGCTGGCAGCGATCGCCGTTCTGAACCATACAGAGACACGCTGCGCAGTCGTCGCCGAGCGGTCCATGTTGGCGAGTCTTCGCGGCGGGTGCCTTGCACCTGTCGGGGCGTGGGGCCGAGTTGAAACTGGCCAATTGACATTGGATGGTGTCGTGCTGACGAGTGATGGCTCGCAGCGAATCGCAGCCACCAGTTCAGGCTCACTCAATAACGCGGAGCGAATCGGCGAAGAAGTTGCCGATCGACTACTCGACGAGGGAGCGGCTGATCTAATGGCCTCATCTCGCCCGCTGGAGTAGCCCGACGCCTTCGCGGTTGTTGTTCGCTTTGTTCACGAAATGCCGATTTTTCTGTTCCTGCAGCATTTCCCGGCCGATAACTAGTGACAGTGCGCTTCTGCGCGGACTCCCTATTGGAACTCGTTCATTGCCTGCGGAACGGAACAGCCATGCAGATCAACGCTTCTCGCTTTGGCCCGATCGAAATTGAACCGGAGGACATTCTGCTATTCTCTCGCGGTTTGTTTGCATTCGAGAACCACCGCCATTGGATCCTGTTGACCGATGGATGCAACGACGCGCTAGCTTGGCTACAGAGCTTGAACGATCCGGAAGTCGCCCTTCCGATGGTAAGCCCACGCAAGTTCGTGCCGGCATATCAGGTTCATATTTTGCGTAGCCAATTGACGCCGCTTGAGCTGGCTGCGCTGGATCAAGCGTTCGTACTGAACGTGCTGAGCCAAAACGCCGGAGAACTGACGGTTAATCTGAAAGCGCCTGTTATCATCAACCTGGACCGCCGAATAGGCCGTCAAATAGTGACTGTTGACGAACAACCGCTACAGCTGGCACTCCCCGCGCTAACGCTGCCACTCCGAAAAAGTGCGTGATAAATCCGTTGCCGTCAGCAAAACAAGTCGTTTGAGCTCCGGGGTAATATTCACGGGACTGTCTACCCGATACCCAGTGTGTCGGCAAGAGATGGGCAAGGTCCCGCTCTCACTGACCAGGAAGCCGTGAAACCAAGAGGGCAAGGAGCCTAAGATGTTGGTCCTGTCGAGACACCGAGACGAAAGCATCATGATTGGCGACGACGTGGTCGTCACGATCGTCGACATCCGTGGTGACAAGGTTCGATTGGGAATCGACG
>CAZUAH010000636.1:0-7647 GCA_964617665.1 uncultured Pirellulaceae bacterium | reverse complement strand
TTCAGGTAGTCCATCACGTTGCCGGCGTCGAAGTTGACCATGATGGCCGGGTCGTTGACTTCGCGGGTGATCTTCGCACACGCCTCGCCGGTGCCGGTCGATCCGCCATGCTGTTTGACCACGATCATCACGCCGTGATCGCGGGCAACGGGGGCGAGTTTCTTGAACCGCTCAATCCACAGCTTTGCATTTCCTCCCTCTGTGTGCCCGAAGGTCAGCACCTGGGGGATACCCGCTGCGGCCGCCTGTTTGACGCGGTTGGTCAAGATCTCCAGGCCGTCGGACGCTTCGGGATACACAGTCGAGAACATCATCAACGGTTCCAGGCCCATGTCGCGGCATCTCTTGCCCAATTCATTGGCCTTCGCGGGCGGAGCGTCCGCAGGCATGAGCGGCACTCGCGGACCGCCGGGTGTTTCAACATGACGGGTGCCCCAGGCAACGCACTCGTAGCCTGCCGCCTTGATACCACTCAATGCACGCTGGAGCGGAAACTGCCCGTATGGCAACGTCATGCAAGCGATCTGAAACTCCGTGGGCTTTCCTCGTTCGTCAGCCACTGATGCCGAGGTAGACCGGCTGAGTACTGCCCCAGATATCACAGCAGCGCCCGTCCTCAGCAGAGCTCGCCGATCGACGCGTGACCGATTGGTAGATTTGATCGTGGACATGGCTCGTCTCTCCAGGAGTGTTTGATTGCCAGGAACAGCGCCATCATTGTGGCAAAGTCACGCGGCAACTGGCAAGCTACCGGCCAGGCAACGGCAAATAGTTGACCGCCAACAATTGCCCGTGTAAGTTGCACAGACGACACGACTCAGATTCTCACGGAGGGGATCGGACCATGAGAACTCAATTCCACTGGATCACCACCGCACTCGCGTGCTCCGTCGTCGGCTTTGCCGCCGCTTCGGAAGAACCGCAAGAGCAGCCGATCTCACCCGGCGACAAGGTCATTAAGCTGTTTAACGGCAAGAACCTGACGGGCCTGTATACCTGGCTGAAAGAGCATGAACGAAACGATCCCAATCGAACCTTCACGGTCCACGATGGCATGATACATGTCTCCGGTGAGGGCCGGGGTTATGTGGCCACGGAGAAGACGTATCGGGACTATCACTTGGTTGTCGAGTACAAGTGGGGCAAACGGGTCGATGGCTCGGGGTACGTTCGCAATGCAGGTGTGCTGCTGCACGGGACCGGCCCGGACGGATCGCACAGAAGCGGAACTTGGATGGCATCGTTGGAGTGCCAACTCGCCCAAGGCTGCGAAGGGGACCTGATCGTGATCCGAGGTAAGGACGAAAGTGGCGAGGTGATACCTATCGACGTCACCTGTGAAACCACGATCGCTGCCGACGGAAAGACGCGATGGAAGAAGGGCGGAAAGAAAGTCGAGTACAGCGGCCGACAGTTCTGGTGGTCGAAGCACGAACCGTTCTTCAAAGAAAGACTTGACACCCGCGGCAAGGACGACGTGGCCAGCCCGTTGGGCCAGTGGACCAAGGTCGAATGCATCTGCGACGGTGATCGCGTGACCGTCAAGATCAATGGTGTAACGGTAAATGAAGCGATCGACGTTTGGCCCACGTCGGGCAAGGTCCTGTTACAGAATGAAGGCAACGAGATCTACTACCGCCGATTTGAGCTGCATCCGCTGACAAAGTGACTCTCACGGCGTTGCCGTTTCATCGCCTAACAGCTTTTCAACTAGCGGGATGATGTGCTGCTGATACGTGAAGCCTTCGTCGCCGTACTCGTTGTCGTCGTTGGTGAACTTCTTTTGCAGCTTTCCTTCGCGATCGTAGACCAGCACGACAGGAATCGAGCCCACTTCCAGAGCGTTGAGTACGTCTTCGTCTGGATCGCTGGAGATCACGTTCTGAAACGTTGCTTCGTGCTTGCTGACGAATTTCAGCACGTCGTCGCGGAACGACTCGGGCGGTTCATCTGTCCGCCCGATGTAGTCGATGTCCACCGAGATGCAGGCTACCTTCTCGGGAAACTGGCGATGCAGTTTTACGAGGTTGGGGAACTCGCGCATGCAGGGCTCACACCACGTCGACCAGACATCGACGACGACAACCTTGCTTTTCTGGTCGGCCACCATCTGCTGGACGTCTGCCCAACTCTTCACCTCGACGGTCACTTCCGGCTTTTCATCAGTCGAAGCCTCTGTGGCTTCCGACGTTTTTGCCTGCCCGGCTGGTTCGAGGGACGTTGACGGTGTCCGTTCTTGACATCCGCCCACAAGCAAAAAGAGGGCAGGCACCATACGAAGAAGAACACGGACGGTAGCGAGGTTCGTAGTCATGGCAGGTCCTTGGGAATTGGAAGGCAAACATAGGATAGCAGAGCAAGACGCCCCAAGCATGCTCCCTGAAGGCGTCTAGTGCTGTTTTTCTTGGGAGACGACATTGTCGAGGTTGCGGTTGCTGCGCACTGATGCAAGAATCGGCGAATTGCCAGAACGAAAACAGACTCTATCAGAAAGGTGTCACCATGCCGATGTCTGCGAGCAGGGCCACAACCAATGTGTCTTCACGTCGGGACTTCCTGACGACTTCTGCTGCGGCGTTGTCCGGTGCGGCCGTCGGAAGCTTGGCCATCAGCCGGGGCGCGCACGCTGCGGGTAGCGATATCCTCAAGGTCGGTTTGATCGGCTGCGGCGGTCGCGGCTCGGGTGCGGCCGCGCAGGCTCTGGCTGCTGATGCGAACGCGAAACTGACGGCCATGGCCGATGTTTTCGAGGACCGCGCTAGAGCCAGCCGTGATCGACTGGCCCAGATGAAAGGGGAGCAGGTGGCAGTGGACGATGATCATTGTTTCGTCGGCCTAGATGCATATCAGAAAGTGATCGAAAGCGGCGTCGACGTCGTATTGATTGCCTGCGCCTCCCGATTTCACGCGCCGTACCTCAAGGCAGCGGTGGATGCGGGCAAGCATGTGTTTGTCGAAAAGCCTCATGCCATCGACCCGCCTGGGATTCAGTTGGTGAAATCCGCTTGTGAAGAGGCGAGGAAGAAAGACTTGGCCGTCGTTTCGGGGCTGTGTTGGCGGTACAGCACGATCGTGCGCGAGACCATGAAGCGTGTGTTGGACGGCGCGATCGGCGACATCGTTGCCATTCAAGAGACCTACATGCGCGGACCATATCGGCTGATCGCGCGAAAAGAGGGCTGGAGCGAGTTGGAGTATCAGTTCCGCAACTGGTATCACTTCCGCTGGCTGTCCGGCGACGACGTACCGCAGTCGCTCTTGCACTGCACGGACAAGGGGGCCTGGGCGATGCTGGAGGAGCCGCCGGTCAAGGCGTTCGGGTTGGGCGGTCGGTCCTCGTCATTCGGTTCGGTCTACGGCGACGTGTTTGATCACCATTCGATTGTCTACGAATACGCCAACGGCGTGCGTATGTTCGGCAACTGCCGTGCACAAACCGGCTGCTTCGGTGATGTGTCCGACAACCTGCTTGGCACCAAGGGACGCTGTAACGTGATCAAAGGACGGATCGAAGGCGAGACGGAATGGCAGTACGAGGGCCCCAAAGGAAGCATGTACGAGATCGAACACCAAGAGTTGTTCGCTTCGATTCGGGCGGGCAAACCGATCAACAATGGCGACTATATGGTAAACAGTACGATGGCGGCCATTATGGGGCAGATGGTCGTCTACAGTGGACGCCAGATGACCTGGGAGGATGCCCTGAACTCGACGTGGAAAGCCGGCCCAGAGGAATGCTCACTCGACATGGAACCGCCGGTCAAACCCAATGCCGACGACACCTATCCCGTGCCAATCCCCGGGCTTACCAAACTGAAATAGCCATCTGGTTGAGCCGCGGTACCAAAGCGCAACTTGCAGTGAGAAGGATGCCTGCGAATCCGGCCGGCGTAGGACGGGACGGCATTCACGTTCTACGCTGGTCTTCTTGTGGATTACCTCACTCGGCGACCTGATAGCAGGCCACAGTATTCTTGCCTCGAATGTACATCCTGCCGTTGGCGATAGTCGGTTGTTGTGGTCTACCCAACTCGAAGCCTAGGCTCGTCCGAGCCAGTTCCTTGTAGCACTCGCGGCTGGCTTCGGCCATCACTAGTTCGTCGTCTTTGGTCAAGGCAAAGAGCAGACCGTCTGCGATGATTAGGTTCTGGTCTTTGGTCCATTCGTTGCTCTCATTCTTCCAGAGCAAACTCCCGTCTTCGAAACTGGTGCAATGCAGGAAACCAGTCTTGCTTAGGCCGCCGAAGCCGAATACGGCGCCTTTGTAGATGGCCGGAGTGTTGTACATATTCGTCTGCAACTCGGTACTGCGATACAATTCCCGGAAGTTGATCTTCCCGTCGACAGCCTTCATCTCCAGACATGCTGAGAAGTTCTTGTTCTTTCCCTCCCCGCCTGAGACGAACAGACGCGAACCGATGGCCACTGGGGTACTAACCAAACCGATTATGATGCCGGCCGGATAAGGGTAACGCCACATGATCTCGCCTGTAGTCGCGTGCACGCCCAACAACTCTCTGGTCCCGTAGGTGGCTGCAATCACTTGCGGGACTCCGTCCACGACTTGATAGGTCAGCGAGGCCGGCGCACCAAGTTCTCGCTTCTTGGGAGACTCCGGAACAGTAACCGACCAGCGAAGCGAGCCCGTCATTTTGTCCAAGGCGACCAGTACCACGCGATCCGGATTGTCCGCACCTACGAAAAGTGTGTCACCAACCACCAGTGGCGTAGACCCTTCGGTGCCCCAGAACGTTTCGTCGGCACACCACAGTTCTGTGCCGTCGGTTTTCAGACAGAAAATGGGAGCACGCATCTCCCACACATCGTCTTCGTATTTCGCATACGGAATGTAATAGACGCGATCGCCGTCGATGACCGGCGAAGTCGCTGGCCCCCAGGCAAAATGGCGGTTCTTTTCTGGGAAGAGGAGGTGCCTCCATTTCATTTCGCCGGTCAGTGGATCCAGGCAGATCGCATACTGTTCGTCATCTATCTCGGTAGCGGTAAACGTCAGACCATTGGCCTCCACAACCGCGCTTTTCCCCCACCCAATCTCCTTGCACCACAACTGCTTCGGACCTTCGGGCGGCCACTCTCGCAGCAGGCCGGTGACGTCGTACACGCTGTTGCCGTGGTTGGGCAAGAATCGTTCCAGGTCCGTGTTTGCTGGTTCGCCTGCTTGTGCAGACGAACTCGAATCAGTCAGTGGAAGCGTCCATGACGCCGTAACAAGTATTGCGACAACAGCTAACGCACGATTAGTCTTGGTCATGTCTCGCGAACTCCAACTCTCATATGGTGCAATTCCGACTACTCGAATGCCTTTGACAGTGTACGAACTGAAAAGCCCGTCTGCCAGTCGTTTCGGCTGACTGGCGACGAGTATTTGTTACCGAATTCGCTGGGCAGAGAGAGGCAGCAGGCTGTCGCTTCGGGCCTCCGATCGTGTCTGCGCGGGTCAACTGGTGTTGCCTGAAGTTGACGCTTTCGCCGCGACACAGGACATTCCTTCACCTCGGCGGATTGGTCCAAGGCATTTGCCGCAGGAATCGCACTCAGACGGGCGAGTGTCTCCGGACTGCCAGCGGGCGACTAGATGGGGTTCCCGGATCAGCGGGCGGCAGAGCGCAACGTAGTCCGTAACACCGCTTTCGACCAATTCCTTTGCCACACCGTAAGAACGGATACCGCCCACGAGCATCAGCGGTACAGTAATCGCTTCCTTAAACCGTCGAGCGGCGTCTCGGTAGTAGACTTCTTCCTCCACCGTCGTTGGTGTTCCTTCTCGCACCGGGTGTTCGTCGCCGTTTGGATCGGTGGTGCCGCCGCTGAGTTCGATCCCGTCAATGCCAGCCTCTTCCAGCATCGTGGCCACCCGCAGCATTTCGTCAACCGTCAAACCTTGGTTGATGAAGTCCTCGGAGTTCAACTTGACCAGCACAGGAAAGGCTTCGCCCAGTGCATTTCGGATCCCCGCGAAAATATGTAGCACGATTCGCGCTCGATTCTCGATCGTTCCGCCATACTCGTCCGTGCGTTTGTTGAAATACGGCGACAGAAACTGGGACAGCAAGTAGCCGTGGGCTACATGGACTTGCACGCCATCGTATTCTGCTGCTTTCGCACGTTTCGCGGCGTCGACAAATGCTTCGACCAATCCGTCGATTTCTTCCCGCGTCAAGGCCCTCGCCGATTCGCCAGGTCCCGTCTCCATACAGGAAGGACCAACCGCGTCTTGTTTGGTCAGTGATGTCGGGGAACGTACGCCGGCGTGGCCAATCTGAAGGATGATCTTGCTGCCGTGGTCATGGGCCGCTTGGGCCATCTGTCGGAGGCCTTCGGTGAATCGATCGTCGTAGACGGCGAGTTGCCCGATGCTGGATCGTCCTTCAGGACTGGAAAAGGCATGGCTGGAAATAATCAGACCGATCTCGCCTTTGGCTAGATCTTCTGTGATGTCAACCAAGGCGGCGTTGCACGAGCCATCCTCCGACGCCATGCCTTCCCAGGTCGCCGAACGAACAAATCGGTTCTTCAGTGAAAGACCCGCGAGCGATGTACTTTCGAAGAGCTGCGGCAATGTCCACTCCTTCTTCAGAATTCTCGGGTTGCGAACCGTTCCTTCAGGCTTTGGTGGCCACCACGTTTGCGAACACGTAGGGATCACCTACCACGTGGCGGACGGTTTCGGAACCAGATATCGGCGGGGCGTGTAGGTTGGGTTTGCGGTTGAACTCGTGTCGGAATGCCCTGCGTAGTCGCGCGAGGTGCGACGCGTGGCGCTGGGCGTGTGGGAATGCGCAATCGGGCCGTTTGCGAGACTTGAGCACGTGGCTGGGATGTTACACGACGGTCGGTACTGGATAAAGAATGAAAACGGCTCTCGCGTCGCAGGCCAATAATGTTGCCGCTGGGGCCTCGACGGATTGCACTGTTGAACCTTGTTCGCGGGCGTGGTGCCAGTGACCGGCCCATCGTGCGGTCGCCGAACATGCCTCGAACTGGTTCTTGTGATGCGCGGATGCTTGCGGAAAAAACATGGATGCTCAAGGCCATCAGCACAGTGATACCGCAACGGGTAATGAGTCTGACATGCATCCCGATATCCCCGAGGACCTGTGAACCCATCTCAGGTTAGCACATAGTCAATTCGGTTAACACACCCCGTGTGAATCCGTGGTGCGTCTACCGATATTACTGCCGGTAAACGATGCTATCATCGCTTTGTTGCTCACGATAGTCGCATCGCCGGACGAAACGTGGTATGATGACCAGAGTATCCACCCAATGTCAACGCGCGCAGGAGAGAGCTATGCTGTCCAAGTCAGAACGATGGGTACTGGGCGTTTTTCGACAATTTCTCGTCACTCCGGGGCAGATGTTGTGCTTCAACCGCCCAAGCATCACGAGACACAGGTCAGCATTTCGGCAATTGGCTGACAAGGGTTTTTTGGTCAAAGAGAAATTCAGCGGCGGGTATTCGCTGACTCAAGCCGGTTTCGCGGCAATGAAGAGCTGCAAGTAAGCACAGGGATTGCGCAGCATCCTGATCAAGTGGTCCCAGATCAATTCGAGTGCGCTGGGGGCTGCGACTCCTCCGGCGGCCCAGATTCTCTTCACGATTGGGGATCATTTTGAGGGACTCCA
>CAZUAH010000635.1:0-7660 GCA_964617665.1 uncultured Pirellulaceae bacterium | reverse complement strand
CTTCCGTTTCTCTTCCTCGGTTGTGTCGGGGTCAAGGTCGATAGCTTGAATGGAGATCTTGTACCACTCTTCGTTTTCTTTCCGGCGTTTCTCAGTCGCTGCTTTGTCGGCCTTGTCAATCTTATCATTAAACTCCAGATTTATTTTGTGTATCTCAACTTCTTCTTTCTTTGCTTCTCTATGACTTTCTATTGCTGACTTTGTTTCTTCCTTTTGCTCTTCGATTTTGACAGTAAATCTGTCATAAAAACAAACTCTACCATCTTTCACTTTCTTCTTTTTAAATTTCCCTTCCTCTTTAAAACACTGAAACAAAACCGTATAGTAATAAACCCCAGGCTCGACATAATCCATCATCTCACCATCAATGGCTGTATCTACTATTATCTCTCCATTATCCGTTAAGCTAAATTTATCCTCACAAAAACCTTCAATCTTTCTATAAACTGCCACCCTCCAAACATCATCACGGTTAATTTCCCATTTCAACATTACCCCTTCCGGGATCACGTCGGAACCAACCTTAATTCCGTATTGGTCAAATCTTCTTCTCTGCATTTTTTCAATAATATCTTTCTGCAGGGCAACACATTTCAATTCAACCAATTTCAAATAATCGTTTTCCAATAGCAATTTTCTATCTTGCTCTGAAATCATGTTCTCTTCCCCTCCTTGCCAATCCTCATGTATAACAGGGTCAATCCTGGCACCGGTAATTCTTACTCCAAATTTTTCATTCAACTCTTCTTCATATTTCGGATGTAATTGTATTAATGATTCCCACAAATCCGTGAAAAAATTACGCCTCTCAACACACTTTCCTTCTTCATCTTCGACAATGGTACACAAGGAAGGAAAATTTTCTCTGAAACCATCGTACATCCAAAAATAACCCTTCATAAATTCAGCATCAAAAATATTATCACAATAAAAATGCAAAAACTCTGTATGCCCTTCCTCTTCTAACATTTGCTTTTCAGCAAATTTATCTAAATCAGTTATGTTCACATCAACCATCAACCTAAAACAAAACTCATGGCTATAAACTGTTTTTTTCCAAACCTTTCCGATGATAAAATGCGCTTGATTCTTCTTCAAATTTTTATAAGCCAGGGCCAACCCTTTTTCATTAGTAAGGCCTGGATCATTTTTTAAATAATCAAAAATTGCTTTAGCAAGTTTCACTCTGCTCTCCTTTTTCCTCCAACTTAAAAACAACAAAATAACCATTATTTATTAAACCAAGCCGATGCCATAAGCAAGCACCAAGCCTAAAAACCAGTTGGCTGTAAGCCAACCAGTTAAACCAGTTAGCGAAGCTAACTCTTTTTTTGTTCCCCCCCAGTTCGTCGGCCAACTTTTGCCCGAGAACAAGGAGCGAAGCGACGCCGTGAAAGGTTGCAAAATTTAGGAGCGTTAGCGGCCGACCCCGATCTTTTTATGTAGCGATAGCGGAGTGTTTTAAAAGATCGGGGTCGGGCGGTAGCCCCGACGAACTGGGGGGAACAAGTTTCCCTGCGGTAGCAGGGGTTAAATGGTTTTTTACCCCTACATAAGACCTATACATACCTGGTATGTAGGCCCTTATGTAGGGGTGGGCAATTAAAAAACCAACCTATTTTTTATAAAAAAGCATTCAATTTTGAATGCAAAAGGGCGGGCAAGAAAAGCACGTTTTGTGCTTACCTTAATTTGGGTAGGATTGATTAAATTAAAATGATTTTTCTTAAAGCTCTACCTTAACGGGTGGGCAATTTTTTCAAACCCCTCTCCCCTACTTCCAAAAAAAGCAGAGCTATTAAACTCTGCTTTTTTAAAAAGAAAATTAATTCCAATAAACTCGGCATTCAACAATCAGATCTTTATGTTTAATGCCTAGTTTGTCGATTGCCTCTTTAGCAAATTCGGCCAACGGTCTATCAAATGATAATCCGTTTATCTCTGCTGCATACGTCAGATCATCCCAATCGACTTGGTTAATTCTTAATTTTCTTTGATTCGGAAGTACGATCTTTAACACCTCTCGATGTGTTTTTAAGATTCCTTTGTAGCTCATATGTTTTTGTGGGCAGTAAGAATAAAACATGATGAGCAAGCCTGCCTTTCTTCCTCATCATAAAAGGAAGGAAAGCAACGGAGACCTTGTTGTCTGTCAAGGGTGGAGCTGTCCACATCCGGAGAGAAAAGGAGGTTGTGGGCAGACTACCCTTTACTGGCAATGAGGTGTTGCTACTCTGAATGGAGATGAGGAAGAAAGGCAACGTGGATAAGGTGGGGCCTTTGATCCAAGTGAGTGGGGTGTTTGATCCGAGAAAATGGGTGGGATAATAAAAGAGCTTTAAGAAAAATCAATAAATTAAAGGGTGGTACTCAATAGCACGGTAGTAAAACAAAAGCCACAAACAGGGCAATGCTGTGGCAATAAGTACCAAAAGTGTGGCTTTTAGAATGTGGTTTTTTTCTCCATCCTGAATCCTTCGTCCTTTAGCAATTATTTTTTTCCTTATTTTTAGGCAAAAAATCTTTGCTCTCCTGAATCCTTCCCCCTTTGGGGGGGTGTTCTCCGAAAGTGTGGCTTTTAGAAATTGGTACTCAATAGCACGGTAGTAAATACTTATTTTTTGGGTGGCCAAATTTGGCCATATAAGCCCCTTAGAGCGATTTTTGAAAAAAAACGCCCACTTCCCTATTTTATGGGAAACGGGCCTGTAGAGGGGCAATTTTGCGAAAATACGAGCTATAAATTAACTGGTTAGAGAAGGAATTATATATCTATTGTTTGACTCTTTTGCTCTTTCCATTCTTCTAGCGTAGGCAGGTTTTTCTCCTCTCTCACTAAAGTATCTAAGTGAAGTTTTTTCAAAAGTTTCACACCGTCTTTAAAATTTCCTGCTTCTTCTTTTGCACTTTCTTCAGCCCTGGCCTCTAACTCTTTTAACTTCTTTTCTGGAAAAGAGTCTAAGGCTTTATCTATCGAACTTCTTATAAATCCTCCGTATAGTTGTTCTAGTCTATAATCTTCTTGTTGTTGTTTTATTTTCTCTCTTCGTTCATCCTCTTCTTTTTTTAGCCCTCCTTCAAATAACGGCAATTGTTTTTCTATTCCATACCCTTCTCTTATAGCCTTTAAAGTATATGTTCGGATGTCTTTGACTTTAGGCTGTATCCCAGCAATCCCCTCTTTTATTCTGTTTATTGTGTATGCAAGACTAACTTCAATATCTTCTTCTTTGAGATCATTTATTATTTCAATAGCTTCATCAGCTTTCAAACGAAATATATCTATAAGCTTTCTAAATAGTTCCTTGTTTTCAACTTCTTTTGGTACAATCCCAACCTTCCTTTTATGAAGTATAAATTTTATAGCGGTTACTTTTCTGCCTTTTTTTACCTCCTCAAAATCAAAATACATATCTGTCCTGCTGTTCTCGTCATCTGCTAATTCTTTTTGAGAAGGAACCAAAATTCGTCTTTTAAAATCTTTATATCTTTTATACTTTCCTTTCTCATAACCCAACTGGCGCTTTAATTCGTCAAGCTCAAGGGTTACAGTTTGAGATTTAAGATTTCTCCATTGAATTATAACTTCATACATTCTTTGAGCTCTTTCTTTCTCAATTCCTAACAATATTTGCAGCTGCATTTTTGTAAAAAAGCCTTCCACTTTTACCAAAAAGCCTTCCATTTGATCAGTTAGTTGCCACTCTATATATCCTGTCCTTTCTCTTAATACTGCGTATTGAAACCAATTTATTCTTCCTCTTATGCCTTCCCCTTTTAACCTAAAACCTTTAGTAGCAACATCATTTAACATGTCTCCTATTTCTTTATATACAGAATGGCTTTTACCGCTCACGCCTACCGTCTGAATATATTGACTAATGTGCATTCTATAAATTTTATCCTTTATTTTTTTATCCTTTCCGGTTTGGGCCAAACTAAAAGCCAAATATAAAAAATCCCTTTGCCTCTTAGTTAAAACATCCTGAAAAGCTTCAATCAAAAAATTAGATTGCTTAATAGTCTTTTTTAAGATGTATTTATTCATGTTAAAAACCTTAACTGAGGTTTCCGTCTGGACATTATCCAGTTTTTTCATATAGTTATGAAATAAATTTTAATATTTTTTATTCTACCATAAGGGCGCACAAATTCAAGCCTTTCCTTTTTCTTGTCGCCCTTTAACCCTGAAGTTGTCGCCCATAGAATCTTTTTTTTTGCTTATTTTAATAAAAAAACGAGATCAATTTTTAAGAAAATTAATTCTCGCCTTTAAATCTTCAACTCTAGTCTCCCCTCTCTGGTCAGCGTAATTAGTTGATTTTATTGGAATTATAAGTTTTCCACAACAACTCTCCAAAAGTTAAATTCCAACCCTGAAGTTGTCGTCCTTTAACCCTGAAGTTGTCGTCCAATAGCCCTGATCTTGTCGTCCTTTAGCTCTAAACAACCCTGAAGTTGTCGTCCTTTAACCCTGAAGTTGTCGTCCTTTAGCTCTAAAACCTATTGATTTTATTGAATTAAATCGACCCGAAATATATTAAAGTAGTTATAAACTATATAAAGCTACAGAAAGAAGTTTGTTTTTTTTAAATTATTTTTTTTAAAAGACTCCCCTACTTTAAAAGCTCATCTAATTTTTGAGTTAATTGCTTTTTTCTTTTTCCTTTAAAAAGACCTTTCATTGTTTTTAATTCCATCCATATTTTAAGCCTTTCTTTTTCAATTCTGGCTATTTCTCTCTCTTCCTCTATCCTTTTTTCATAATCTGCCCTTATTTCTTTTGGGCTTTTTCCAAGAGGTAATAATTTTATATCACCTTTAAGGCTGGTATTTTCAAAATTTAATCCCACAATCTCATCTTTGAGATCCGAATTTTTTTTAAGTTCGTCTTCTCTCTTTTTTGTTATTTCCGCAATCTGATTATTTTTTTCTTCAATTTGTTTATTCAAATTTAAAACTAAATCGTTTGAATTAGTTTGAGCGGGATGAATAGGTGTTTGGCTTTTGTTTAAATGATTGCTTTGTATAGTTTCGCTGGATGTTTCATTGCTTTCTTCATCTCTATTTAGCTCTTTGGAAAGTTGTTTTACAATTTCAGAGTAGCCTATACCCTCCCCTCTTAGGTGGTTAATTCTTGAAAGAATAGCGACACAATCACTATCAAATAAAAGTCGATTAAACTCCCCCCTTTTTAAATATGGGCTGAGCAAATTATTTGAACGGTTTATATACTTTCGTATAAGATTAACCGTTAGTCCTGTGGCCGTTGAGACCTCATTTATATCCAACATAAAAACAAAAATTAGTTTGATTGCGGTGCTTAAACACCAGGGCTTAAACACTTAAAGTCGCTTGCAAACACGACTTAATCATTAATAAATCTATTTAAAGTATAGCACAAAGTTGAATAATACCAAATAGTTAGGTTATTAGAAGTAAAATGCGTTAATTGTATTTAACGTTTTAACGTTAAATACATGTAAAACAAAGTAATGAATAAAATCATTGCAACGTTTTATTTATTAGAGTAGGGGAGTGGTATGATTATTTCATTGATACAGACAAAAGGCGGAACAGGCAAAACGACATTAGCAAAATGTCTGGCTTACTCACGAACTTTTAGGCGGGTGTTTAGCTCTGTGTGTTTCATCGAGCTAGATTCACAAAGGACTGTTTCGGCATGGCATAAAGAGAGAGTAGAGAACGGCCATAAAAAGGGTAAGACGGAATTTGTAAGTCTGGCCGGTTTAGGGCATGAAGACATAAAAACAAAACTGACTAAACTGGTTAAGGTACACGACACAATAATTTTAGATGTGCCTGGAGAGAGCGTAGGGAAGTTTGCTACAAAATTCGCTATGGCTTTGAGTGATGTTGTTTTGATTCCCATGCGATCAAGCACGAATGATGAGCAAAGTTTTTTAGATAATATATTGCCGGTGATCGAGCAAACAATACAAACAGATCCGGATAGGGGAGGGTCGTTTTTTGTTTTGCCAGCTTTCACGCATCCGCAAGCGAACTATAAAAAGATAAGGGAATATTTTTTAAGCATCTTGCCGGAAGAGGTAGGATGTTTGAATACCTGTTTTCCTCATAGAAGCGTTTTTGAAAATTTCTCAAGGGACGGCACAACACTTATAGAATATGCCAACTCTGTTAAATCAAATTCAAGACATTACAACCCTGCGAAAAAGGCAGTAGGGGATATAGAAACTATAGCTAAAGAGATATTAAAACAGGTTGATTAATATGGGCTTACCAATAAAGAAAAAAACAAAAAATATAGATAAAAAAATAGACAAAGCTCTAGAAATGGCGGGTGCAAACGAAAACCAAACACCTACACAAACGACTAAACAGAGCAGGGGAGGGGAGAGCAAAAAAAAGCCAGGTAAGCCACCATTAGCAGGGGAGAGAAACGCCCGTTTAGCTTGTTATTTAACGGATGAAACTGCAAGCCGTTTCGACTTAGCTTATTTGTCTGAACGGCTCAAACGAGCTAAGAAGCAAGAAAAAATCGACAAGTCTTTACTTGTCGAAATAGTCCTTAAAGAATGGCTTGATAAGAATAAGTACTAAAACGTTAAAAGTGTTTTAACGTTAAAAATAATTTAACTGTTCCGGAGTGTTTTCGTGGCAACAGAAAATAATATTTATCATGCGTTACTTGAAGAAAAAATTGAGCACTTTATTTATTCATTTAAAAAAGTCTCAAGAGAACTATTCTTTTCTGAAGAAAAAAATAGATTAATTCATACAGGGGAATTTGGTCGTCTTCGAGAGGTTGTTAGTAAAGATTTTGTTCAATTTATTATTGCTAGAAGATTGGATATAGGTACAGGATTTTTATTGAATCATACGGGCGAGGTAAGCACCCAAGTTGATTTAGTTATTTATGATAAAAATGAAACACCGCTTGTTCAAGATTCAGAAAAACAATTTTTCTATCCAGTGGAAACCGTTTGTGCAGTTGGAGAAATAAAGTCTGTACTAGATAAAACTGGATTTAAGATAGCAATAAATAAATTGGCAAGAACAAAAGAAATAAGAGAACGAATAAAAGAAACTGATACTCAAATTATTAAAACCAATAATCCTCAAAGATCTTTACCTGCAACATTTGATCCCGAACTATACGGCTCTGATAGTATGTTTACATTTCTAATATGTGAGCGTTTTGATTTTGACTATAAAAATATAACTAACGAATTAAACGCTCTTTATGAAGAGGATATAGAACCCAGAAATAAACATAACTTGATACTGAGTATTGAGGACGGTCTTTTACTATATAATTATCCAGGGCATACAGGACCAGGTGTAAAATTTTCTCCTGTGCCTGCCTTCCACAGGCCAACATTCCAAATGCAAAAGAACGTATTTTTAGCCCCATCAGATAAAAACCCATATCACCATTTTAAAATGTTTTGCAATTATTTATTTTATGGGACTAAAAGCGTTTCAATTTTATCACCTGATTTTACTCATTACTTAGGCAGAGTTAATAAAGGCGATTATCAAATAGAAAATTAAAGCGTTAAAATGATCGGATTTTTTGACGCTTTTTATACTCCTGTAGAGCTATTTTAAAATTTTCGTCTTCGGCGTCGTCGGGATCCGCTCGGCCACCTTTCCCAAAATATAAAAAAGCGTC
>CAZUAH010000634.1:0-7675 GCA_964617665.1 uncultured Pirellulaceae bacterium | reverse complement strand
CCATTGGGGCGATTTTCCCTGCGTTTCCTCCGATAGTTCATCTCCCCTAGGGGGTCGCCCAGTCCGTTCGCTCGGCTTCCTCGAACAACATTTGGCCTTTGTATCGTAGGAACCCTGCATCCGTCGCCATTGCTCGGAGTACTCTGCCGTCGGCGGCTAACTCGATCGCTGCCGCCTGACCATCGGTTTCTAGATCCGCAGATCGAATTGTGCCTTCGGCGCCGCGATTCCGAGATAGGATCAAGTGCGTTCGATCGCCGCACTGCAGATGGACAGCATGGGCGCCGTCCGCATCTAGGCGATCCATCTTCGCTCGGGGCTGGGCATCCGCGCCCAGTCGCTGGATTTGCATTGCAGCGAAGAACTCCTCCTCAGCCGTCTTCTCAGCTGGCGTCGCGCGAAGGATGGATTCGGGAAAGTAGTTCTCAGACGGGACCGGATCGGTGCTGTAACGGTTCACGGGTTCGGCGGGGAAGCCCTTTTTAACCTCTAGACCGACATTCGCCGGACTGAAGAATCGTCCGTGCAACGCGGCTTCCTTGCATCGAATCGAAAACGACTTCGTTCCGGTATCCAGTTCAATCGGGACAATCGCGTGCAGCATCCAGTCGTATCGTGCTGCAGCGTCGGATGCGACGAGATCGTGTACAATCACAAAGCCGGGTTTGATGAAGAGAATACGTCGGTCGAAACGATTCAATCGTCCGCCATAGACATCGGGATCGGATGCGTCGCCCACGACGTAACCGTAGCCGGGCGAGTCGAAATACGCGGCCACTCGGCCGTCGGCTCCAGGCTTGCATACCGCCTGCCCCTCGCCGTCCACCAGCAACGTGTTATGGGCCAGCGTCTGCATCGAGTACGCCTTGAAGTGCGGACTGCCGTACCAGTCGTAGTATCCGCCATCAATTGCGAGTTTCTCGCCATAGGCATGAATCACGAAGTGGTTTTGATCCGGGTGTTGATGGCCGGCGAAATACGGGCCGCTGTGCATGGCGACAGTCACGCCGTCGCGGCCATCGATCAACGATGTGTTGAAGATCGCGACACCGACGTGGCGGTAGTGAATCGACGGCGGCAAGTCGACGGGCTCGCGGGGCGTCAGTCCGTCGATCGGTTCGCGCTGGCCGCTGTACCACAACGCATAGGGATCTCGAGTCCGAATTGCCAGATCGCGCACACGGTGCGTCTGGGCCGGACCGCGGACGCCGTGATTCGGCATCCCCGTGTCGGCAAACGACACCGCCCATGCGTTTGGCGGAGCGCAATACATGGGAAACCGCGTTGTTTGCTTCAACCAGGGATGTTGGTACAGATCGATCCTGCAAACGGCCTTCATCATGTCGGCATAGTCCACGATGAACATTAGTCCGTAGCCCCAATACGACACGCCTTCGTTGTTGTCGCCCTGGTATCCCAAACAGCAAAGGAATCGGCCCACGTAGAGTTGCCGAACGTATTCGACCCACTCGCCTGCCAGATCGTGATCGCCCGCCAACACAATCCCCGATTCCGCCACGCCAAACGCCCGCAGCCAGGCGTGATTGTTCGCCTCGCCTCGGCGGAAGGGATTCAGTGATCTGTAGAATTGATTCGTACGTTGAACGATCACATTCCGTAGCCTGTCGCGCTCGCCCTCCGTCATCGTTTCGCGGCACGCGTCGTAGCACCAATTCAGCCCGCGCAGTAGGTGGTGCGCGCCAATGTCACCGCGACGCATGGCGCTGCCGCCTTCTGGATCCCAACTGCAGGCATCCAGCGCCATTTGCTTCGCCCATTCGATTACTTCTTCGTTTTGTGTAAGCATGGCATATTGCGCGATCCGCTCCAATCGGCGGCCCGTACCGCCGGTGATCTTCCCAGCTACATTGCCATACCAATCAATCCAAGTAGGCCAGCGAGGATCGCCGGGCACATGAGGCCCAGGATGCTCGGGCACGCCCTGGTCGTACAGCCTCCGAGCATTCTTGACCAATTGCGCTTTGCGCTCTTCCGTCACATTCGATTCGGCCAGTTTGGCGACCGGCAGAAGTCGTGGACGCGGCAAACGGCGTAAATCTTCAGTCAGCACGGGATCGGTGACGAACCGATGCGCCTCCGGCAGGACAACAGTTCGTTCAATGTCCGACCAACCTTCAGACAAATCGGTCTCGGTCCAGACTCGCCAGTACCATGTGCCTGTTTCGATCGGTTTTTTGGGCGTGAAGAAGTTGTTCGTCAATTCAACCGTGGTCGAGGCATCGTCAGGAAACCCCGGGCTCTTCGAATACTGAAGTTTCTGGCGAACCGGCTGATCTGATCGCGGCCAGTTGAACATGGGAGGATTCGAAGTAGAGTCCCGAGTCCGATCCGTTAGCGTCGACTTCGGCAAGCCAGTGAAAAGCCGAATGTTGTCGAACCAGACAGTCATCCGCGCCTTTGTCGCAGTTCGCACTTCGGTCACTTCTTTCACTCGGCCATAAAGCTGTACATGTGAGAATTTCAGGCCGGGACGGATCACCTTGCCGCTTGAGCTTCGCAGTCTGGCGATTTGCACCTCGGCGTGACGCCACTCGGCGGAGAACTCATCGCTGGTCCAAAACCATTGCTCACCATCGACAAACCAACTCATGCCGAGATACGAACCTTCGTATCCCGGTTCGATTTCCACCCGATAGTCGAATGACAGAATCAGGTTTTTCTGCACCTCAATCGGCCGTCTGATTCGCAACGGGCACGCGGTGGCCGGCGTCGCGTTGTGCAGCCGCAGGCAATGCCCTTTGCCATCCGGACCGCCTTCGACGATTCCCGCCTCCAGGTCGCCGACATCCAATCCATCGTATGTCGCCACTTCCGCGCCTCGTTCGAAGTCAATCAGGAATAGACTCGCCTCAGATGCCAGGGTCACCGAGGAGGCGGCGGCCAACAAGAGAAATATGGCAGCGGCGGCAAGCTTGGGAGGGCGAAGCTCCCGCTGAGCCGAATTCCTGGCACCGATGCGCGGCTCGGCGGGAGCCTCGCCCTCCCGTCCCTTGGCCACGTCCGGAACCTGAGATTCTGCGAATGTTCTTCTCATGATCGCCGCCTCACGAAATTGTCCTGTCGAAAAACGTCGCCGGAAATGGCGTCTGTTGTTTCGTTGCCACGTAGCCACGAGTATAACAAACGCAATCCGTCAATGGGCGGGAAGCGATGGTTCGCTATCTTCCAATCGTCATCAGTAGGGAGCTTCGAATGAAATCTACGGCTTCAACTCTCTTGTTCCTCGCGCTGTGCCTCATCCCAACAACCGGCGCACTGGCTGAATTCAGAGCGGGTGCTGCGGTCGTTGACGTGACGCCCACGCAGCTTCCCGTCTTGGTCAACGGTGGCATGACCAGTCGTAGCGCAGACAAGGTTACAACACCGATAAATGCTCGAGCGATCGTGCTGGACGATGGGAAGGTGCGCCTGGGCATCGTGGTGGTGGACAGTTGCATGATGCCGCGTCCATTGCTGGACGAAGCTAAGAGTTTGGCGGCCAAACGGACGAAGATCAGTCCGGATCGAATGCTGATTTCGGCTTCGCACTCGCACACGGCACCGGCGTCCATGGGATGCCTGGGCACAGACGCCGATCCGGGCTACGTGCCGTTTCTCCGCGAGAAACTGGCCGAAGCCCTGGCGGCCGCCGAGGCGAATCTGGAGCCAGCCCGTGTGGGTTGGGCAGTCGAGAACGCCGAAGAGTTCACTGCGCTCAGACGGTGGATTCGCCGGCCCGATCGAATCGCCAACGATCCGTTCGGTAATCCGACCGTGCGCGCGAATATGCACGCCGGACGCAATTGGGACGACGTAACGGGAGAATCCGGGCCAGAAGATCCCGACTTGTCGCTCATTTCATTTCAAGCGAAAGACGGTCGCCCGATCGCCGTACTGGCCAATTTCTCCATGCACTACTTTGGCGGCCAGCAGGCGCTGGGCGCGGACTACTTTGGGCTGTTCTGCGAAGGATTGAAATCACGCCTTGCCGCCGGTCAGGACGACGACCATCCGCCGTTCGTCGGGATCATGTCTCATGGTTGCAGCGGTGACATCTGGCGGCGCGATTACACGAAACCCGCTCCTTCCCGGGAGCAGGACTTCACTGTCGAGACGTACGCGGGGGGCTTGGTCGATATCGCCATTGCGGCTTGCGACACGATCGAATACAGCGAGGATGTGGGCTTGGCCATGGCCGAGGCCAGGTTGCATCTGAACTACCGCGTTCCTGACAGACAGCTCTTGGAGTGGGCCCAACGGATCGTCGACGAGATGGGTGATCGGCCACCGAAGAATACGGAGGAGGTCTATGCGAAGGAACAGATCATTCTTCACGAGCGGCAGTCGACGGATATCGTCGTTCAGGCTGTGCGCATTGGCGACATTGGAATTGCCACCACGCCAAACGAGACCTATGCCCTGACCGGCCTGAAGATGAAGCTAAAAAGCCCGCTGTCAAAGACGATGGTGATCGAACTGGCCAACGGTGGCGATGGCTACATCCCGCCGCCGGAGCAAATGTTGCTAGGTGGCTATAACACTTGGCCCGCTCGTTCAGCCGGTTTGGAAGTCCAAGCCGAACCGAAGATTACAGAAACGGCGCTCCAATTGCTGGAGAAGGTAGCTGCTCAACCTCGTCGCGATTCGAAACAGGGCTGCGGTCCAGCTTGCGAAGCCATTCAAAAGGCCAAACCTGTGGCCTACTGGCGAATGGACGAAATGGCCGGTCCTGCGGCCGTCGATTCGACGGGGCAACATCATGCTGCTTCTTACGAACCAGCCGTGGCGTTCTTCCTGGAAGGACCTCGCTCGGACGCTTTCTGCACGGAAGGCGAGACGAATCGAGCGGCGCATTTCGCTGGGGGGCGAATGCGGTCGCGAATCGCCGATTTGGGAGATAGGTACTCCGTATCGCTCTGGCTGTGGAATGGCATGCCCGTTGATGGCCGCGAAATCACGGGTTGGATGCTCTCGCGCGGTCGCGATCTTGGTCTGGGCCCCGACGGGGACCACCTCGGTATCGGCGGCACGGCCGGTGATCCAGGTAAACTGCTTTTCCTTCACGGCAACGACAGCGAAGGAGCGAAGCCAGTCGCGGGCCGCACGGAAATCGAGCGTTGGACTTGGTACCACGTGGTGTTCGTTCGCGACGGCGAGCGAGTGCGAATCTACTTGAACGGAGCTTCGCAGCCGGAGATCGAAACCACATCACCAGTGGACTTTCCTGCTGGGTTTGACCAGTTGTTCCTCGGCGGCCGCTGCGACAATCAGTCGAATTGGGAAGGCCGACTCGACGAGATCGCCGTGTTCGATCGAGCGCTGTCCGCCAAGGAAATCAAGGCGTTGTCGGTTCGGTGAACGCCGCCGCCTTCGGCTTGCCGAAAGACAAGCAAATGGACCATGTCTCGCCGACAGCGGTGTAGCTTTGCCCTATCGTGACGCCCCGGCTATGGGCGTCCGATCGGCTTTTCTTTGAGAGTAGGGATATTGACGGGCGGGATGTCGAGTTCCTGGCGTGAATAGTAGTTCCACTTGCCGTTCTCGTATTTGGCCAGAAACACTTCGCCCATGTCGTCAAGAGCCGCGCTCAACGGAATGTCGCCGGTGACGCCCTTCCATGGCTTTGTGCGGTAAGCCAACACGTCGCGGATCTTGGCCCGGTTCAGCCCGGCAACTTGCACGGCCCAGATCAGCATGTTCATCCCGTCGTAGGCGTGCGCGGCATTAGTCTCAGGGGCCACACCATACTTCTTTTCGAATACATCGCAGAACGTCCGGTACTTCGCGTCTTTGCGAGTGGGATTCCATGCGGACATGCAGACGATGCCTTCGGCATTCTCGCCGGCAATCTCGAGGAAGCGATCGGAGATGCAGCGGTCGCAACAGAAGAACGGCTGCTGCATGCCCATGGTCCGCATCTGGTTGAGGATCTTGGCGCCTTCCACGTCGTTGCCCCAGTGGACAACGGCATCGACGTTGGCTTGCTGCAGCGGCGTCAGTTGCGGAGAGAAGTCGTCGACTCCCAACTTGTATGGTCTCTCGAGAATCACCGGGTTCCCGAGACGACGGCTCCCATCACGCACCTCGCGTACGCCGAAACGGCCAAACCGGTTGCTGGACCGAATGATGCCCACCCGTTTCAATCCGAGCTTGCCGTACATGTATTCAACCAGCAGATATCCCATTTGCCGATCGTCGCCGATGCATCGGGCCACCCAAGGAATATTGGTTTCTATGAACGTTGGGTCGGTATCGCCCGAGTTCATCATGAAAATCTCGGCCTTCAACGCCACGCGTATGGCGATGTGGCTGTTGGCACCGTCGATGGTACCCAGGATGGCCCAAACGTTTTCCTTGTAGACCATGTCGGTAATCTCGTTGCCCGATGCACCCCACAGGCCGTTATCGTTGTGGATAACCATGTCGAACGGGATCGTCCGCTTGAGGTAGCCACCGCGCGCATTGGCTTCATCGATTGCTAATTGCGCGCCTCGCAGCATCATCACGCCCATGTGCTCTTCATGGCTCTTACCGCCAGTGGCCACCGAGACGGTAGGAACAATGGGCCCAAGGAAACCGATCTTGACCTTCTCTACATGCTCGGGTTCAGGAATCGCTCGGCCCGGGCCGGTGTACTCCAGTTGCTCTAGAAAGTGACGTTTGAAGGGCTTGATGTCGTACTGGCTAAACGGCTGGAATTGTCGCGAGGTGCGCGCGTAGTTTTTGTCCTTCTTCAGTTCCAGGTTCGGAACCTCGTAGGCGTTTGACGTATTGATCTTGTCAAGGACTTCACGCGTTTCGTCATCGACCTCCACAGGTGGAGGTGACTGATCAGCCTTCTGTTTCTTCGACTCCGCATAACACGGTGCCGTGAGTAGGACGAGTGCGATGAACAAAGGCAGTTGGCGTTTCATTGTCTGGCTCTTTGTGAAAGGATGAGCTCCTTGGTATTTCCAGCCTTTCGATTTCGGCTCACGCGACGAGGTCTACTTCACTTCTTTCAAGCCCGCGTAGTATCCGGCCCCCTTGGCCCAGCCCAGGCCTTTGGACGTGCCGACCCAGGCATCTTTGCCGTCGAACTCGACCCAAAGGACATAGTTGTGTGGAATGCTCCGTTCAAGCTTCACGGTCTTCAGCACTTTCTTCTCCCGGCTGACAACTGCCGTGCCGCCACGCGTTGCCGGATCCATCGTGTAAGTCACCCACGTGTCGGACGGGAAATCGGCGAACACGCCTAGGCCCTTGTCCGTCGAATACCATGCCTCGTTGGCACTGCGGCCTTTGACCGCGTTGCCAAAATCACTGGGCATACCCGTCTCGTGGGCATAGATCCCTCGCCAATGGCGTCCGTCGTAGCGACTCATCCCGAAATACGTCGACACCCAGAGGATCTCGTCCACGTAGCTGACGCCGGTGGTGATCACATGCACGATGCCATCGTCGCGGTAAAGGTCGATCTCCATTTCGCCATCTGGGTCCATGTACACGTCGACCCACTTATCAGCCGCAATGTCGAACTCCAGCACCCCACTTCCCCACACGCCCAGGAAGACCTTGCCTTTGTCGTGACAGACGCCGTAATTCCAGATCTCCTCCATCGGGGCGTTCTTCTCGGTGTAAATCGTCCATTTCTTGCTGACCGTGTTGTAGCGGCTGGCCCCGGCGGTCGTCGCAG
>CAZUAH010000633.1:0-7676 GCA_964617665.1 uncultured Pirellulaceae bacterium | reverse complement strand
GGAACGGGCCTCAACCGGAGGATCGTCCTCGGAGTCGCTTCCACAGGGAAGCGACCTACACTGGCACGGACAAATCGCTTGGAAAGGTGATGCAATGCGGACACTGCACATCGTGGCCCGACCTGGCCAGCGGATCGACAGATCTCGACGGCTTGGCCGAGACTGGATACGGGCTGCAGGCTCATGTCTTCTATTCGGCGTCGCACTCTTCGTGAATCTCGCCAGGGCCGGTGAATTCGTCTGGATCGAAGCAGAGCAGTTCGAGAGCTGTGGCGGCTGGACCAACGACGCTCAGTTCATCGACCAGATGGGATCGCCATATCTGATGGCAATTGGTCTAGGCACGCCCGTTGATGATGCGGTTACGACCGTTGTCGTGCCGCGACCGGGCCGATACCGACTGTGGGCGCGCACAAACGACTGGGTCCCCGAACATCACCCTGGCCGTTTTCAGATTCTTGTGGACGGCCAAACATCTGGCGAGGGTTTTGGGGCGAGTGGTCAGAAGGGCTGGGTGTGGGAAGACGGCGGTGTGCACGAGCTGTCAGGCGGTGTTGAACTGCGTCTGCGTGATTTGACGGGGTACTACGGTCGTTGTGACGCCATTGTCTTGACCGACGATATCAAGTGGACTCCACCCATCGACGTGGAAGCGATCACCAAGTTGCGCGAGTTGCACGGTGGCGTGAGCCGTGAAGTCAAGGATGTGGGCCATTTCGACGTTGTCGTTGTCGGCGGTGGACTGGCGGGTTGCACGGCTGCCGTGGCAGCGGCTCGCATGGGAGCCGACACGGTCCTCATTCAGAACCGCCCCGTCTTGGGCGGCAACGCGAGCACAGAGATCCTCGTGCCGCCGGTCGGCATCTGGCCTCACAGGAAACAGGGGCCGCTTGATCCTCGCGAAACGGGCTTGATCGAGGAGTATCGGACTGCGGGTAACCAACGTGTTTCTGAGGGCGTGTTGTATTCCGACCGTTTGATGAGATTCGTCCGCGGAGAACCGAACCTGGCGTTGCACTTGAACACGCACGCCACGGGCGTCCAAATGAACCGCAAGACGCCTTCGATGATCGAGGCGGTACAGGCCGTCAATGTTGTCTCGGGCGAGCGATTGCGTTTCGGCGGACAAGTGTTCATCGATTGCACTGGCGACGCAGTGATCGGCGTGGCGGCAGGGGCTGAATTTCGGCATGGCAAAGAACCTCGTTCGATGTACAACGAGCCGTGGGCGCCGAAGGAAGCGAGCCGTCACACCATGGGTAACTCGCTGAAATACGTCAGCGAAAAGACGGACTCGCTGTACCCGTTCACCGCGTTGCCGTGGGCTATGAAGTTCCCCACTTGCGAAGAATTCGGAACGGGCAGACATCCCATTCTCGGCGGCGACATCGGTTGGCAGTGGAAGCTGGAACTGGGCGGAACCCGCGATACCTACGCCGACGCCGAGGGGATCCGCGACGATCTCTTGCGCCTGATCTACGGCCTGTGGGACCACGTCAAGAATCACTGCCCGCGGCAGAGCGAAGCTGCGGCGTACCACCGCCTGGCGTGGGTCGGCCATGTGGCTGGCAAACGCGAGAACCGGCGGCTCATCGGCGACTATGTGCTGACCGAAAACGACATCCGCGATCAAACGTCGTTCCCGGATCGCGTAGCCTATGGTGGCTGGTGCCTGGACGATCATTATTCAGAAGGGTTCTTCCACCGCGGCACATTCGGCATCCACATGGATCGGCCGGGCGGCCTCGACGCGTGCCAAGCCTGGCTGTATTCGGTTCCCTATCGAAGCCTGTACTCAAAGAACGTCAATAACCTGCTGATGGCCGGGCGCAATATTTCGGCCAGCCACATGGCATTGTCGAACACGCGGGTCATGCTTACCTGCGCAGTGATCGGCCAAGCGGCAGGAGCGGCCGCTGCCCTATGCGTTGATCACGACACGAGTCCGCGTGGCGCGTACAACGACCACCTCGAACAACTTCAGCAGCAGTTATTGAAAGACGGCGCTTACATCATTGATCTCGCGAACCGCGACCAGCACGATCTGGCCAAGCTGGCAACGGTCACTGCGTCCAGCGAACTGACGCGCGAAGACGGCCAGGTCATGGCAGCATTTAACGTAGTCAATGGCTACGCGCGGGCTGCCGACGGCAAAACGAACGCGTGGAGCCCGGCTTCCGAGGGCCCCACATCTCATTGGCTGGAGTTGCAGTGGGACCAGCCACAATCCTTCAACATGGTTCACGTGACGTTCGCGACCAAGGCACACGCACCGGAAATATTTCACGTGGATGCGCGACAGGGCGAGGAATGGAAGACGATCGCCAACCGGACGGAGGTCCGCTATCGCCGACATGTCCTGGGTCTCGAACGAATCACGACATCTGCGCTCCGAGTGGTGTTCGCCGATCCGTGCACAGTGTCCGAGATCCGCGTTTACGACGAACCGCAACGGCTGGTCGAAATCGCGCGCCGGGCCGAGGCAACCATGGCCAATCGCGATGACGCTCCGGCTCTAGCGTGGATGATCGACGTCGACCCCAGAAAGTTACCTGGCATCGTGATTGATGCCGGCGCCGTCAAACAGGTCGGCCGTTGGGTGACTTCCACCTACGCACGGCCGTACGTTTTGGACGGCTACATCCACGATGGCAACGACGGCAAAAGACAGAAGTCGGTCGTCTTCACTCCCGCCGTCGCCGAAGCTGGCACATACGAAGTGCGCATCGCTTATGTCCCCTTCACCAACCGAGCCACCAATACGCCCGTCACCATCACGACGCCACAAGGCTCGAAGGTGATCCTTGTCAATCAACGATTGACGCCGGAAATCGACAACCTGTTTCACAAGTTGGGCGAATTTCAGTTGCCGGCAGGCCGCAAGACGAACATCATCATTGAGAACAAAGACACCGACGGTTATGTCGTCGTAGACGCAATACAATTGATACGGAAGTGACTCTGCCCAGCAACTTTGTCATTGACGCCCAGGAGGCCACCATGAACTCATCATCGCTCGACCGCCGTAGATTCCTCAAGCAGGCTGCTCTTGCGGCTGCAGCCGCTGGCAGTTTGGCTTCGCCGAAGGTCGTGCGCGTCGAGGCGGCCCAGCAAGCCGCCGGTCTAAAGCCGATCCGTGTTGGCGCTCCCGTTTTCGGAGCTCCGCAAGATCCGGAAGAGTTGGCTTTGGCCCATCGAAAGCTTGGCTATACGGCCGCCTACTGTCCTCGTGTCGACCTGAACGACGCGGATCGTATCCGCGACATCTCGCGTGCCTTTGCGAAACACGACGTCGTGATTGCCGAGGTAGGCCGCTGGTGCAACCTGCTGGAGGCCAAGCCAGACCAACGTGAAGAGAACCTGAAACGCGTGACCGACGGCTTGGCCTTGGCCGAGGAGATCGGCGCTCGATGCTGCGTCGACATTGCCGGGTCGTACAGCAAGGAAGTCTGGTATGGTCCGCATCCGGAGAATCTATCGCAGAGGTTCTTTGACGAAATCGTCGAAAACGCGCGAAAGATCATCGACGCAGTCAAACCGAAACGGGCAAAGTTCTGCTACGAAATGATGGGATGGGCGCTGCCGGACAGTGCGGACTCGTATGTCGATCTGATCAAGGCGGTCCAGCGAGACGCCTTCGCAGTCCATCTGGATCCGTGCAACCTGATCAATTCACCGTCGCGTTTCTATCAAAACGCCAAGGTGATCAAAGAGTGCTTCGAGAAGCTGGGCCCATGGATCGTCAGTTGTCACGCCAAGGACGTGGCGTGGGATGTCGAGATGCAAATCCACTTTCGCGAGGTGACCTTGGGCACCGGCTCGTTGGACTACAAGACGTACTTGAAGTGCCTCGAAGCCCTGCCCGGCGATCCACCGCTGATGATCGAGCACATGAAAGGCGCTGAAGAGTACGACAAGTCGCGCAAATTCCTGTTCGATTTGGCCGACGAGATCGGCGTGCCTATCGCCCAATAGTGTTCCCGATGTTGAAAGAACAGCAAAGATGGGGAGGAAACGGACATGCGACGACGAGAGATGCTGAAACTGTTGGGTGCGACGTGCCTTTTCTCAACGCTACGCGACTCTGCCGCGGACGACGGACCCGCCAAGCCGATCTGGAAAACGGCTATCGGCCTGAATGGATTTGCGTCTTCGTCGCGGAAGTACAGCAAGACGTATCCGATTCGGGAAGTGCTCGACTTCGCATCCGAAACCGGATTCGACGGCATTGAGTTGACCCAAAACTGGCCGACGAAAGGCTATCCAAGTCCGGATCAAACCGATCGAATCCGGGCCCTTCGTCAGATGTACGATGGCTTCGAGTTGCAGATTTTTTCGATACAGACTTCCGCAGGCGGCGCGTTTGCGCCGGATGCTGAAGTGCGACGCAAATGGGTGGACACGATGCGCGACCAGTGCCGACTGGCGAGAGCTTTAGGCTGCGACTGTGTCGGTATGTGGCCCGGCGGACCGTTGCGCGATCAGACGATCGACCAAGCGATCGAGCGCGTCGCTACGTCGTTTCGCGAAGTTGGCAAGATCGCAGGAGATCTGGGCCTTGTCGCGGCTTTCGAGATCGAACCGCCCTTTGTCTTCAACACCGAAAAGCATTTGCGGCGGATCCTGGCAGCGGCAAATCACCCCAACGTGAAAACGATCTTCGATCCCAGCCATTTCGATTTGATGAACGAATCGAATGGCCGGCCACACGAGATGCTGAAGCGTATTGGCGTCGAGAACATCGGCTATGTCCACTTTACGGACACCGACGGCACGCTTCGCGACGGCGGCACGTCCAAGCACCTGCCCTGCGGCGACGGTCATGTTGATGTAGACGCGGCGTTGGCTACTCTGCTCGACGGCGGTTTCCGCGGCTGGATCATGATCGACCCCTGGGAAATCCCAGACCCCTACGACGCCGGCGTCAAAGGCCTGAAGGCGATCCGCAAGGCGATGGAATCTCAGTAGTCGGAAGTCTGGACTTGAGGGTGGCTGGGGTCGGACGGAGTCCGCCCCCAGGTTTTGCGTTTCTGGGGGCTCGAAGACTCGACCCGAGGCAACCTGTCACCGGGCGGTGTTCTGCTATTCTGGCTTGCGGGAGCAAAGAACTGATCTAGAGACATAGGCGAAACAGAAAACGTAGCGGCCGATAACGCCGACGTAGTCAAGAAGATCCAGTCCGCCATGCAAGAAGCCCACGTGCCGTCAGAGATTTGGTCGGTGAAATGACCAACGAAAGACCTCGCCGGAGTCCGAGATCCTGTGCGGCCTACTTGACCGATCCGGAAAGTCGCCTTGATTGCTATCTCGATCATGGCCGTTCGTCTTGGATCGAAGCCCTGAGCGGCAAACCGGTCATTGACCGTTTTCCGCATCAGGACTAAATTAGTTTCTTCCAATGCGGTGGATGTAGCTCAGTTGGTTAGAGCATTGGATTGTGGTTCCAAGGGTCGGGGGTTCGAATCCCCTCATCCACCCTTAAGTTGACAAAGGTCGTCGGAAGTGGCTTCGGCGATCTTTTCTGATGCGCAAGCAGTCGCCATATCCGCAATCATGTCAAAGGGTTGGCGAAACTCCGACGTCAAGTGCTCGCCGCCCCAAGTGCAGTTCGAAAGTACAAAACGCAGCAATCGACGTTTTTCGCGGGTAGGTTGCTTTTCAAAGAGATTTACCGCGTCTTGTGCGCGTTCGAGAATTATCAAGCCTTCGTCCATGTAGACGCGATCGGTCTTCTCATGCTGTCCCATCTGTCTGCGGATCTCGGCTTGGGCTTCCCGCCACTCGTCGGACTTAGCGTCGAAGAAAGACGATTTGCCGCGGGGATTGAGTGGCGGTTGACTCGCTGGGCAAGCACACCGTCACACGACCGGTTTGGATGGGAGAGGCACTTATGAGCGAGTTGATTTCCGATGTATTTCGATTCTGCCCACGTTGCGGGCTCGTTTCCGAAACGATAGGCATGAATCCGTTTCGTTGCTCGGGATGCGAGTTCACGTATTTTTTCAGTCCATGTGTTGCCGTGGCGGGAATCCTCGCCGACGAGCGGGGACGTGTTCTGTTTCTGCGACGTCAACGGGATCCTGGGAAAGGCAAACTCGGAATCCCCGGCGGATTCACAGACGCGGGTGAGTCCGTCGAAGACGCGCTGAAACGCGAAGTCCTCGAAGAGATGAATCTACAGATTCGCTGCATGGATTTCCTCGCGTCTTTCCCGAACAGCTACACATACGAGGGCGTGACGTTACCCGTGACCGACGTGTTCTTCACGTGTGGCGTAGAGACCTTTGAGACCATCGCCGCCGAAAGATCGGAGGTCGCAAGTTGGCACTTCTGTCACCCTACGGAGGCGATGTTGGCCGAGATGGCGTTTGAATCAAATCGCAAGGCCGTAGAGGTGTACCTTTCTCGAAGAGATTGTCCTTAACGAAGATCGGCCGTCGACTTGTTGAGCAATCGGACGACGTATCAAAGCAAACTGCCCCCTCGTTCTTCGCCTGTCCCAGTCCTTTCCCGCGGCAATCAGCCGCAAGTCGCGTCGATCACACGATCCTTGCCTCTGTTCCCAGTTGAAAACTGTAGTTCTTGCTTGACTCTGATCATGTTACCCATGCCCGTCCAAAACGATGTCTAGCACATCGATACCGGGCAACGGTTGGTTGGCAAGAGCGGCTAGCATTGCACCGCCACCTGTGCTGATGTGCGTCAGTTCGGCTCCAGGGTAGCAGTCTCGGATCGCCGCTTCGGTGTCGCCGCCACCTGCCACGGTTCTTGTGCCGTATTCACGTCTTGTATTCACCAAATACTCTAACAAGGCTTTTGTGCCGTCACGGAACGGGGGCTCTTCAAAGTGGCCCAGCGGCCCGTTCCAGGCAATGGTCGCCGGCTTGGCTAAGCCCAAGAGCATGGATGTCAGATTGTCCGCGTCGACGTCCTGCATCCGGAAGTCGGGCGGGCATGATTGCGTAACATCGACAGAAGGTACTACCGTGTCGCCAACCAAACCCGAAACGACGGTAGGAATAAGGAAGTTGCCTGGGCCTTTCAGCAACTTCTCGGCTTGCTCAATATCCTGCTTGACTTGTTTACTTCTAGGGTCACGGCCGCGCGGTTCTTGTCCCACATTGAGACCTTTCGCGCGGAGAAACGGATACAGCATGGCCCCACCTATAACGATGGCATCCGCGACTCCTACGAGCCCCTGGATAGCCTTAAGCTTGCCGCCCTTTCCTGACACCTTGGCACCACCGAGCACCGCAACGTAGGGATGTTGGACGCGATCGACCTGAAGCCGGTTGACGACTTCACGGATTTCGTCCTGCAGTAGATACCCGGCAACGATCGGCGCGGCTGGTCCGGCAGCCCCTTCATCTCGTCGAGTCCGCAGCGCATGCGCAATACCAGTAACACTGGCGTGGTTCCGATGACAAACACTGAATCCATCGATCACGTACGCTGCAGGTTTTACGGCATCAACGATCTCTTTGGCAAAGGCCAAATCCTCCTGCTCGTCACGTGATTCGCTGGGCGTCTTTCTCGACTCGGCAAAACGCGTATTCTCTAATACGAGGACTCCGCGAGAGGGCAGTTTGTCCACTGCGTTTCGCACTCGTTCTCCCGTACAGGCCTTCCGGCGGCGCACTCTGCGAGCGCGTGGCCATGAAGTAGCGGCTCGGATT
>CAZUAH010000632.1:0-7681 GCA_964617665.1 uncultured Pirellulaceae bacterium | reverse complement strand
TCCTTGCAGTAGGACTCGGCCACCCACGTGGTCCACCCGTCAACTGCAACCATAACATCCGCAGGTTCGTAAACGGCCTTGGATACAGATCTCCTTCGTCCCCTTACGCGAACGTTGACAGTCCGCACTTTGTATTTGACGCCCATGGCGCCCATGTCTTGCACGTCTCCACCACCTGCAAACACGGTACCTGGTTCAATGCCGACTCTTACACTAGCGCCCTTTTCCCTTCTTCCTTTGTCTGTAACCCGAACTTGAACAGTCGTGGCAGCTCCGGTTGAAGAATTGCGCCCTCGAACGTTGACGTCAACCCAACCATTCGCCACAGCCCGCCACAGCGGTATAGCGTCAACCTGAACATCCACTTCAGTGCCAGGCTCGGCCGCACGAGAAACCGAACCCAGGCCGCAGAGGATAATCAGCAATTTACTCAAGTGCTTCACAACTTTCCTCCCGTATTGCCCCACGCAAAGTGCGCAGGAAGGTCCACAGTTATCAAACAGGCGGTGTTCACCTACTCGCGTTGGCACCCTTTGGTGCTTGTGGCCAGGGCGTCTCGCCTGGCGCCCATTCTTTGGGTTGCTTGTCGCGGACTTTGTCGACGGCTTCTTTCAACCACTCGGGTGGCTCCTTGTTCTCGTCTAGTCCGTAGATGTAGGGCAATGGCGGGTCCATCAGCAGCGGTTTGTCGCCCAGGGGTGGGCGCTGTTTGCCGACTTCTCCGAGACGGGCCGCGAGCTTCTCTACGATCTCTGGGTGTTTCACCGCGATATCCGTCGTTTCGCTTGGGTCTTCCTTGATGTTGAACAGCATGTCGCCCATCAGTTTGTAGTCGCCACTGCGAATGGTCGGCAGGCGGACGCTACCGGTCACCTCGAATATGATCTCGTTTCGCGGGCTGGGCTGGCCGCCGAACAGCATGGCGGTCGTGTCGATCGCGTCGACCGCTATTTCTTGTTCGTGCTTGCCACCGCCCAAGGTGATGAACGTCGAGAACCAATCGGCGATGAACATCATGCCGTCGTTCGTGCTTCCGGGATGCGTATGGCCGGGCCAGCGCACCAGGCAGGGCACGCGCACGCCGCCCTCGAAGGTTGTGTTTTTCGTGCCTCGGTACGGCTTGCTCATCTCCTCCAATACAGGCCCGTTGTCGTTGGTGAAGACAATCAAGGTGTTGTCTTTGAAACCCTGCTTATCGATGGCGGTTACGATGCGACCGACGGCGTCGTCCAGGCATTTCAACATGGCGCTGCGGACATCGTACTTGTCAGCATAGCGTGGCGGTTCGTTCAGCGGGCCGTGAACAGCATTGAAGGGTACGTACAGGAAGAAAGGTCTATCGGTGGTTTGCGAAGCGATGACTCGTTCGGCCTCGGCGGCGAACAGGTCGGTGGCATAACCGTCTTCTTGCAGCGGCTGCTGGTTGCGGTGCCAGTCGTAGACCGCGAAGCGCGCGGGCGCGTTGTGAACAATGGTCTTGGTGTAATAGTCGATTCCCCAGGCGTAATGTCCGTACTGGTGCATGAAGCCTTGCTGCATGGGCAAGTGCTCGTTCAACCACTCGCCACAATGCCACTTGCCGATCAAGCCGGTGAAGTAACCTGCTTCCTTCAGCGCTTCTGCGATCGTGCGCTCGTTCGTATCCAACGCGTGGATGCGGCGAGTGGGTTCGCCTCGTTCATTGTGCGCAAGCGTGAGTCCCAACTTCTTCAGGTAGCTGGGTTTGCCGAAGTCTTCCGAACGCCAGTCCATCCAATTGCGAAAGGCGTAACGGCCGGTGAGAAATGCGCCACGCGTCGGTGCGCAAACCGAATGGGTATAGAACTGGGTGAGCCTGAGGCTCTCGCCTGCCAGCTTGTCTATGTTCGGCGTCAGTTCCTTGTTGCCGCCATTGAATCCCGGTTGTGCCCACCCCATGTCGTCGGCCAGCATGAAGACAATATTAGGCTTGCTGCCGGCTGCCTTTCTTGGGGTATCAAGCACACGTGGCGTCGGCTTGTCGACCATTGCGGCCGGGCGTTGGTCTTTGCCCGGCCGGTTCAGATCGCCGAGGTCTTTGCGCGCCGCCTCGGCCAACCCCATTAGCCGATTAACAACGTCGGGGTGCTCGTCGACCAAGTCGGTGGTTTCACTCAAGTCAGCCACCAAGTCGAACAGCCTGGCGGGACTCTCCTCCGTGTCGCCGCGAAAGTTCTTCCATTTGTTCGCCAGCGGCAGGTATAGCTTCCAACGTCCCGAACGGACTGCCTGCAACTGGGGAAGGTAGTAATAGTAGAACACCTCGTAAGGCGACTTGGCTCCCGGCTGGCCAGTCATCAACGGCCAGATATCGTGACCGTCGATGATGCGGTCTTGGGGCTCTTCAGTACCAGCCAAGCCGGCAAACGTAGGCATCAGATCCATGGTCGTGCAAAGCTCGCTGCACGTTGTGCCCGCGGGTATCTTGCCCGGCCAGCGCATGATGCAGGACGATCGCATGCCGCCTTCTGCCGTGGTGTATCCCCAGCCCGCCAATGGCAGGTTGATTCCTTGCGGAGGATTTCGCCTCGGGGCGCCGTTGTCGTTGGTCCAAATGACCAGCGTCTGTTCATCCAGTTCCAAACGCTTCAAGGCTGCCAGAATCTCGCCGGTTGACCAGTCCAACTCCTCGACCGAATCGCCCCACGGCCCGTTGGCCGACTTACCACGAAACGCCTCGCTGGCAAACGGTGCTCGCGTGCTGCCCGGCATCGCCTGCGGCAAGTAGACGAAGAACGGTTCGTCTTTGTGATCGGTCACAAACTCGATCACCTTCTCCGTGTAGCGTTTGGTCAGCAGGTTCCGGTCGGGAGGCGCCTCGATCACCTTCTCGTTTTCCATCAATGGCAACTCTGGCCAGGTAGGACGGCTGGGACGGGCGACCATATCGTCGCTGTAGGGGATACCAAGCCAGTAGTCGAAGCCTTGTCGAGTTGGCAAGAACGGCAGTTGATCGCCCAGGTGCCATTTGCCGATGATTGCCGTCGCGTAGCCGCGTGCTTTCAATATCTCGGCCACGGTGATTTCATCCGGGTGAAGCCCTTTCGCGGAGACGGCGGGGAGCACCTGACGGCCATTCTCGTCAACGTGCATATTCACGCGTCGAGGATAGCAGCCAGTCATAATGCTTGCTCGCGACGGAGTGCACACGCCGCTGGTCACGTAGAAGTCGGTAAACCGCATCCCTTCAGCGGCCATCCGATCGATGTGCGGCGTGCGATGGACCTTCGAGCCAAAACAGCCAATGTCGCCGTAACCCAAGTTGTCGCAGACGATCAGAATGATATTGGGCCGGTCAACGCGATTCGAAGCCTCAGCGAAGACTGTGTTGGACAAGGAACCCAGCACAAAAACGATTGCCAACGTCGCACGTTGCATCTTTGTCTCCCTTTTCATTCACCTTGCGGATCTCTGACCTCGGAACATCAAAAGGCAGCCCCGACAATCGACAACTGTAAACCAGCACGTGACGATTGACAACGCTGTTGGCGGTGTCCGAGAATGAGCCCGTGAGGAAATCCATGCAGCCCCCGAGAGACCGAAGACGATTTGCGCAAGGAGAAGGAGACCGATGAAGAACGCAATTGTATGCGAAACAGACAGGGCCACCGCCATCTTCGACACGGTACGCGCGTCGCTAAACGCCAAGAATCCAAGCCTAGCAAACTTGCTGGACGCGGCCTGGACGGAGGCGCTTCCTCTGTTGAAAAAGGGACGTCACAAGAACCCCATCCACCACACCGCGCATGTCGTGGACCTTGCCGTCCAAATTGGCCTTGCCCAGAACCTGACCGACGATGAAATAGCCCAACTGATAGTAGCCGCCGTGTTCCACGACTCTGGTAATGCGTTCGAGCCGAAGGATGAGCCGAAGATATCCGTCGGGGACGTTCGCGCGAATCCGGATGAGAAGGACGGCGCTATTGAGCAACGGCGGCGACACATGGTGTCGGGCGGACAACTCGTTAGCCTGTTCCTGTCGGAGCTTGAGTCTACCGTCTGGCAATTCACCCTGGACCAAGCCAAGCAGATTGTCGGAATTGTGGAAATCCACGACAATCCGACGCTGGCCGAATTCGAGACAGGAGAGGAGCGAGAGAAGCTCCTACTGCACAACGCAAGCCCACTGTCACAGATCCTTCGCGAGGCCGATCGGCTCTGGATGTTGACCGAGGATGGGCTGGTCACCGACATGATGCGCAAGGAAAAGCGCGGCAAGTCCTGGCAGGCTCAATCCCAAATCACGCACAACGCAAAACGTCATCATGAGGAGCGGCAACTCTATGAAGAGGTCCTCGGACCAGACGTCGCCCAACTTGGATTTGACTGCGACACAGCTTTCTACCGTACGGAGAAGGGAAAGGCTCTTTTCCGTGATCTCCAACGCCAAGTCCGCGATCCCAACATCGACTGGCAGCAACAAGTCCGACGAGCCGTCGCACGTGACCTTCTAGCTGGCTAAATGTGCGCGGGCCTCTGGAATCGGTGGACAACAGCACGCACACAGTGCACTGACCTCGATTCGCAGATACCGTTCCGCGGCGGCCACTTGTCAGCAAGGTCGACTACTCTTCCGGATCCGGATCGAGCGGATGCGGTTTTGCCGTGTTTGCAGCATCGATATGCTCGGCGGTATGGGGATCAGTGTGACCGTACTTGGTTGTCAACCGAATCGTTGCGGATACGGCCAAAAGCACTACGGCGCCGATCATCGAGGTGAGCAGAATGAACGGCAAATGGGAAGAGGGAATAAGGGCCACGGGACCGGCAAGCAATCCCAGGATCAGCCCGATCAGTGCTCCCCATAGCATGCCTCGCCCGGGGCGGGCGTGAAAACAGCCGATAATCGCGCCAATGCACAGGAAGGCAATACTCCACTGAATGCTCGCCTTAACGACGTCTCCCACGCCAATTCCGAAACGTTCGTATGTCCGAACAAGTAACGCGACCATCGCGGTCATGGCAGCGCACGCCGTCACCAAGAGAAACAGCGCGCTGAGCGAATAGCTGCGGCCGATGTTCTTGTCCGAGTCGCTCATGCGTTCGTTTCCGGTGAATCCTCGACATCCTGCGAAGAACCGCCTATCGCTCGATCGTCGACCTCGGGCAACTCGATCTGCAGTCCGATGCGATGCACGACGCGATACACTTCGGACTTGGGGTATTGCGATTCAATCACGATTCTGCACTGCGAGTGGTCTTCGGTAATCTCGGCCACCTGGATCACGGCAATGCCCGATTTACCATTTCCGAAGGTGTCCGCTTCGACACACCATGTCTCGCCTTCGTAGTCGCGGTCCTGGTTCAGTTGGGCCACCGCGCGCTGTCTTGCGGATTCGGCAAGCCACAGCGCCTGCAGCCGATAACGCTGATGCGTCGCCAAGCGGCGTTGTTCAACCAAGCGGCGGATTGTCGACACGCTGAAGATGCTGACTACGACCAAGCAGACAAGAGCCATCACCAGAATGGCGCCGCTGGGTCGCGTTGAGTGACGTTTGGTCATCGTTCGGGATTCTCCTCGGATTCTCGCGGAGCCAGACTCAATCCGACCGTCGCCGAGATCCGCTCCTGGTACCCATCCATTTCGACGCCATTGGCCGGCGTCTTCCGATAGATGACGATCGCGGCTTGTTTGGTCGTCGACGTGTTCGTTTCCAGACGGATCTCGCGAACGCCCGGCAAGCGGAATACGTCCTGATGCACGGTCTGTTGCGACTGGCGGACGATCCGTTTGATTCCGTGTGACTCGGCACGATATTCGATGCTTCGGTTGGACGGTTGCGCAAACACGATGGCTTGTGTTTCATTACCTCCAACGTCGACAGTGGCCTCCGAGGCAAGGTGGGCATCGCTGCGAAACTGCACCGAGAGACGCACCATCGACCGCCGACGCTCACAGTCCTCGCGCGAGCCGCGATCAACCTGGTACAGGCCGTGCAGGCAAACCGCGGCGATGCTCGCGACGACGCCCACCAAGGCGATCACGACCATCATTTCCACGAGGGTATAAGCCGGCCTTCTTTTCATTGGTTCGTTTCCTTCGATCTATAGCACCACGCGATCAACTGAATGGGAATGCTGCGTCCTCCCCCGGGCTCGTCCCAATCAATGGAAATCCGAACCTCTTTCGAAGCTGGTGGGCCGGGCTGAAGGCGGGCCGAGACAGAAAGTGCAGGATTGCCACCCTGTCTCTGCAGCGTCTCCGACAGCGACAAGTCCGTAAGCTTCTCGTCCGTGATCTCCGACCATGACGTTGCGAAGACTTCTTCCATCAAGTTGGCCGCTTCTTCGGCGGCAAGCATCTGACGGTCGGCAAGTCGACGTTGCACCGCAATTGTGGATACCATGTGTACGACCGCCGTGGTGGCCACTCCAAGGATGAATATGGCGCACGTGGTCTCGACCAGCGTCATTCCCCGCCTTCGTGGATACCTTTTCATGCAAGCCCTCGAATCAAAGCCACAAGTGGTACGAACAGGCTGATGACAATGAATGCCACCATCGCGCCAAGCACCAGGACGACAACCGGAAATCCCACGTTTAGCCAAACCCGCAGACGATACTCGCAAAGTCGAAGTGCACTATCGGCCATTTCTTCCAGAGCCCAGGTGAGATTCCCGGCACGCTCGGCAGCTTTTAGAACGGCCACATCAACCCGGCGGAGTAGCCCCACGTGCCGAAGAGCGTCGCACCAGTGCATCCCGTCGTCGATTCTCTGGGAGGCCGTTAGCAAACGGCGAGATACGTTTCGCGTTGGATACTGTCGCGACAGCATGAACACGGTCGGTCCGATCTCTCGTTCCAAGCGCACGCATAGAGCCAGCGATCGAAGGATCAAGGCGCCGTCGTAACGAATCCAGAGAGCACTACGACACGGAGTACCCAACTGAAACCCGGGACAGTATCGTGTGGGCGGCGCAAGCAAGTCCACCCCAACAACGGACAGAAGAAGTAGCAGGAGCAGCAGTGGCCAAAATGGCATGACGGCATCGCTCAGTGTTATCAGCAGGCAGGTAGACGCCGGAAGCTCGAGTTCGAGTTCTTGGAACATCTTGCCCCAGACCGGCACGATCTTGAACATGGTGAAGGCCAGTATTGCCGCAGCCACGTATACAACAAAGAGAACATAAACATACCTCGCCAGGACCTTTCGGAGCGTTGCCTCCAAACGCTCGGCGTGATCCAGCGACATGTGCAGCGCCGGCCCCATGGCCCCCGTTTCCGCACCGAGATTTGCGGCCAGAACAGCTTCCGCAGAGAGCGGATTGCCCAACGTCCGGAGTGCACCGTGCAGCGGCACGCCGTCCTCCAAAAGGTTCGCCAGTTTTGCCACGCGAGTGCCAATTTGAACAGAGCGTTCGTCCGCAAAGGCACGAGCTGCTTGTTCCAGTGGTATTCCTCGTTCCGCGGCGGTGGCCAGGGACCACAGCAACGCAGTGCGCTCGCCCCGCATGTAGCGCGAGTAGCCCACCAAGCCAAGGGCGAAACAGACCAAGTACGGCAAGAAGAATAAGCCTATCGCGCCACCGGCAAGGCCCAGTGTACCTCCTGCAATGAGTATCCACCCGGCCAGCAGGAACCAGCGTTTGAGTAAATCGTCGCTGGGACCGCGCCTCGGGGGCGCCAAACTTGCTCTTTCCTGGTTAACTGAGCTGGTTTTGTG
>CAZUAH010000631.1:0-7695 GCA_964617665.1 uncultured Pirellulaceae bacterium | reverse complement strand
TCGCCGAATATCCGGCTCGTCATCGAGAATCCAACAGCATTTTGGTGCCGAGGGCAAAAAGCATTTGGAGCCACGATCCGAGGCAAACCAGCGAAATCTGGTGATCCCGCGGAAAACGTTACACACCAGGCCAAGATATGTCGATTTTCCGAAAGCGGTGAAGAGTAAGGGATTTGATGACGATGAGATATTGAAGGATTTTGCCGTGGCGGGGCGTTTCGTAAGTGTCCTGCAAACGATGTCAGGCCGCGGCAGAAGCTATCGCAGGATGAGGTGTTGCCAAGGCGCGCAACGTACTTCCACATAACGACTTAGCGAGGATGACCGACGGTCCAGGCGGGAAAGACACCAGAAACACGATTTCTGACTTCCCCCGGGCTTTGCGCGCACTATAGTTTCGGTGCCATTGCACAAGACTAAGGGTGACGGAAATGACGCGACAACAAGCGCTTCAGAATCTACGCAACGTACTCGTCAAGCGCCGGGATGCGCTTCGCCGGGCGCTGGCGGGCGACTTGAGCATGTTGAAGGAACTTCGCGAGCAGACCAAAGGCGATATGATCGACTTTGCTTTGGACGCTGCGCAAGATGAAATCAGTTCGCAACTGGCCGAGGTGGAAAGCCGAGAGCTGACGAACATCGAGAGCGCATTGGAGCTCATGCGCGAAGGCGTCTATGGCAAGTGTCAAATGTGTACCGAGAACATACCACTCGCCAGGCTTCAGGCACTGCCTTATGCCAACCTATGCATTCGATGCCAGCGCGAGGCCGAAAAAGCCGGCTTAAAGGGCGGGGCACCAGATTGGGGTCGCCTTATCGACACGGCACCCAAGGAAAACGATGTCGTGTTGAGTGACATCGAAATGGACGTGTCGTAGCTTCGCTGCATTCAGACGCTCCACGGATTCTGCAGCATTACTCAATCGCTTCGTTTTTCCCATATCGAAGGAGAGATGGACCGGATGATTTTCCGCCGAGTCAACCGCAGTTTTTTTCGGTTAGCCGCAGTCCTGCTCCTGTTTGCCTTTGCGTTTCCGCTCGGTCACTTGGCTTCCGCGGCTGAGGCTCTTCCTGCTTCTACCGTATCGACGGAAGCACGCGAACGTCTCTATAACGAGATCGCTGCGGAGGTTGCCGAGTTGGAACGAAAAGGCAATCTGCTGAAGCGAGTCGTGCAATTAGTGAAACCGACCGTCGTACATATCGAAGCACAGAAGGTTGCCACAACCAGTTCTGGTATGTCGCGTCGACCAGCGGAGGAAGCGGGATCGGGCGTGATCATCGAAAGAAACGACAGCTTCTACGTTCTAACCAACCGGCACGTTATTCGCGACTCGGCATTGCCTCAGATCAAGGTCAAACTCGCCGATGGCCGAGTGCTCTTTCCCAAGAGAGTGCTGACCGATAGTGCGACAGACGTGGCAATCATGGAAGTAGCCGCAACTCGGCTGGTTCCCGCCCGGTTGGGTGATAGCGACAGTTTGCAGATCGGGGATTTTGTCTTGGCCGTTGGCAGCCCGTTCGGTTTGAGCCACTCGGTGACGTACGGAATCGTTAGCGCAAAAGGGCGTCGGGATTTGAAGCTGGGAACGGGCGAGGTCAAGTACCAGGATTTCCTGCAAACCGACGCTGCGATCAACCCCGGCAACAGCGGTGGTCCCCTGCTTAACCTGCGCGGGGAGGTTGTGGGCATAAACACTGCGATCGCCAGCAGTTCCGGCGGCAGCGAGGGGATCGGCTTCGCGATTCCCGTTAACATGTTTATGCGCGTCGCAGCTCAATTGGCCGATCAAGGCAGCGTGGTCCGCGCATATCTGGGCGTTCAGCTTGACCGACGCTTTAACGCCACGACGGCTGTCGAGTTGGGCCTACCACGTCTTGCCGGTGCTCGCGTCAGCGGCGTCACTCCTGAATCCCCAGCGGAAGAGGCGAACCTCAAGGTGGGCGATGTGATTCTCGAAGTAGATGAGGTGCGAGTCGAAGACGACGACCACTTGGTCAACATGGTCGCACTGAAGGGTGTGGGCGAGGAAGTCAAGCTGGTGCTCTATCGCGCCGGCAAGTCCATGGTCGTCAACGTGAAGGTTGGAGATCGGGGCAAGTTCGAGCGAGAGTAATCCGCCCTGTTGACACCTAATCTCATCCGAGAGGCGAAGCCGGCAGGGCCGACCTTGCCTCTATCTCGATGCCAATCGTAGGTCAGACGAGCTTGACGTTTTCCGCGCGCGGGCCTTTCGGGCCTTGGCCCTCGTCGTACTCTACTGCCTGACCTTCCTGGAGTTGCTCCATCGCGACGTCGATCAGCGCGGTCCGGTGAAAGAAGATGTCGCCCCCTTCGCCTTCGATGAAACCAAAACCCTTGTCCGAAATCAGCTTCTTGATCCTACCTTGCGGCATGCTTGCCACTCCTAACTACTGTTACTCGAAATCACTCGTAAGAAACCACGGCACTATCTATAGCATATTCAAACAGTTGCTGTCGATGGTGGGTAGCCAATGTGAGTAGATCGGCAAGCCTGCAGTCTTCGGGTGTCTGGGGTCGAATGTGCGCCGGTCTGACGAATCGCAATCGTCGGTGGTCGACCGGGGGAAGCAACCATTATACGTGAACTAACCCTTCAAGTTGGTCAGCAGCCATTTCGACGCTGGTTGTAGCGAGGCCCTTGCTTGCACTCACATAGCGACATGGCGCCGCCCCTTGGCCGCTTTTGTCGGCGGCACGGGAAGAAACGACATTGCTCTCATAGAACGTGGGCGGTTCGTGAGTCCAGCCATTGGCAAGCCGTTTCTCTTCGCGTCGAATTTGATGCAAAACGTACGGCCCGCCAAAGAGCGACATCAGCCGCGATTTGAGTCCAAATTCGTGATGTAGGTCTCGCAATAGCGCCGCCAACTTGGCGTGCATAGCTGGGGCGTTGCGATAGTACATCTTAGCGGCGGCTGTGGCGGCCGAGTATGTTGTGGACAACGTTTGCGTTTCGTGGGCAAATCGACGTCGAATGCGAGGATCGGGATGGTTCTTGTATCGCTTCCATCCGGCCAACGTCGTCCGAAAGACGCGCACCACACTCGGACCATTTACCTCGAAGTCGCGTTGGAAGGCCCGCGCGATGAATTCGGTTTCTTGACCGTCTTTGATGTAGGGATGGCGATAGTTGAAGATGTATTGACCATGGATGTCACCGTCGAGATACTCGCCGGGACCTTTCATCAGGCCCTTCGCCTGCAGTTCGTCATGCAGTGGTGTACCGGCAACCGGCGTGTAGAGCATGAACTGGTGAAAGTCGGTATTGTAACGCACCGCATGGTCGATCACTTGGTCGATATTCTCTGGCGTGTGATTCTCCAGGCCGATGATAGAGGAACCCATTACTCGAATGCCGTGCGTCTGCAGACGACGTACCAGCGCAGGGGTATCAATGCCGTGCAGCTTGGTGTACTGGCTGCCTTCCCCTTCCAGTCCCATCCAGACCCAGGAGACTCCCAGCCTTACGAGTTGGTCGATTGTGTAGGTGCGAAGCACATTGGCCGAACTGAATACGTCGATCGCCCACGCCTTGTCGTTCTCCTCCATCAGTTCAAGCAGCCGAAGTGCGCGTTTGCGGTGAAGCAAGAAGTTCTCGTCCATCATGAAGAAAGACTGGGTCCCGAGCGCCTTTTCCAGTTGGCACATGATGTCAAACAGTTCGTCGCCTGTCTCATAGAAGTTGACGAACTTCCCCTTGCCGCCAAACATGGCCGACGTCGAACAAAAGTTGCATCCCATCGGACAACCCACCGAAGGTATCACCGTGGCCGCTACGTCGTCTGGTTTGTCTTTCACGGTCACACCCATGTTCCGTGTGCCGATCCCCGAAGTGATTACAGGGTGCCGGAAAGGACGGTCGCAGTCCTCGCCCAAGAATTCGCGGAACCACCGAACGCCCTCGCCACGGACGATGTAGTCTGCGTCGATCCGTTGATCCAAATCGGGAACATTGGCGATGTGCCCGCCCACAACGATCGTTGCATGTGGCAGATGTTGACGCACCAACCGGCACATCTCCCTAACTTTGAGGCTGTTTGGCGTGATGCCGGAGATGCCGACGACATCGTAATGGTTATCCCGAATCTCTTCGATGAATCGGTCCCGCGTTGGGAAGTCCAGGAGAGTGCACGGCGTGTCGATATTGGCCTGGATGAACATCAATCCCCAACTGCGATGGAACATGCGCAGCGAAAACGGGCCTTGCTCCCGAGTGACTTGGTTGTGATACAGCTCCATTGGATTCATCTTGCGCGACCCGTACTGGTCGTCTTGCGAGTAGGGGCCGAACACGCTCGTCAGAAGGACCTTCGTCCGGGAACCTGAGGCACCTGCTGTTTGAGCTGGATCTTTGGGCAATCGAATTTTGTACGTTGGTGCTATCATGTCTAGGTCTTTCGTCTCCACACTTCGGGCAACTATCTCTACTGCCATGCATTGTATGTTCCCTCGACCAAATCTCGCTGGCCACTGTGTATGCGCAGCGTAAACGATGCGCAATAGTTGTGTGTCCGACTGCATCTTGGAGGGCGCGACCCCGCCGCGTGGCGATCTTTCGGCGTTTCTGCGGGGAGCACGTCAGGCGTGTTGGCATACGGCGGGGCCAGGTCGCGCCAAGCGATCAAGTCCAGAAAAGCCGTGTCGTGTTCCCGGGAGTCGGCGTCAGTTGCCCACCCGTCGGAGCGGCAGAAGGTCCTTGTCGCGGGAACGACCGGGAAGGCTCGGAGTGAAGGCTTCGACTCGCACTCCGAGAGTACGGGCTCATGGACGGTTTGACGCCCGTTGCCATTGACCCAGATTCTGACTTTGCCGTCCACCTGAACCATTGGCACTTCGGCTATTAGGCTCCCCGACGTCTCTCAAAGGCGGCCAACAGCAAGACAACGGGCGATCTTCCATCGGAGCCAAAAAACGTCAACTTGACCTCAATCGATCCGGCGTAAATGCCGAGAGCATGGGGCATAATCGTCTCGGTGTGCAAGGAAAGTCTCACTTGCACGAAGCCCTGCAGTGAATTGTTGGGGGCCGACCGGTTCAGGACGATTGCTTTCCCCTTGCAGTTAGCTATACTTCGGTCGTCACGAGAGATTGTGACGAGCAGAGACAAGATGTAGGTCTGGGCACCCCCGGTCGTTATTCTCGTCACGCCGCATACGACAGAGTTGTGCTCTTGCTGCAAGTGCCTTTCTTAGTTCAGTGGATATCTGCTCTCGAATTGTCTGGGCCGATGGTCTGCTTCCGCAGATACAGTTTACTCGGCCCAAACTCGCGTTTTTTCAATGGAGGGCAGAAATGCCACAAGGTAAGATCAAGAAGTTGGTTGCGGATCGGGGTTTTGGGTTCATTGAAGGTGAAGGGGACGACCTGTTCTTTCATCACTCGGAGATCAAAGGCGCTGCCTTTGAGGAACTCCGGGAAGGCCAAGCGGTGGAATACGAGATCGGGCAGGGTCGCAAAGGCCCCTGTGCGACTTCCGTCCAAGTTGCCTAGACCACTGCCAACCGCCAAAGGCGGGAGATGAGAAATTGTGAAACGCTCCTGGTTCGCTGAGACAGGGGCGTTTCCGTATTAACTCTAACGGAAGGAACAAACCATCCCCAAGCAACGAATCAACGAGCAGATCAGTATTTCTCCGGTTCGCGTTGTGAATCAGGACGGTGAGATGCTGGGAGAAATGCCGACCGACAAGGCTCGCCAGTTGGCCGCTGACGCCGAACTGGACCTGGTGGAAGTCGCCCCGGACGATCGTCCGCCTGTCTGTCGGATTATGGATTTCGGCAAAAGCCAATACGATCGGAAAAGGAAGCGGGCCGACGGCCACAAAGCCCGACGCACACAGCTCAAGCAAATCCGCTTGCGCGCGAAGACTGGCAATCACGATATCGAATTCAAAGTACGGCAAGCCGAGAAATTCCTCCAGCGCAAGGACAAAGTCAAGGTCAACGTGCTGTTTCGAGGTCGAGAGAACGCTCATCACGGACGCGGCCAAGAAATCCTTGCGGAGATCGTCGAAATGCTGAAAGACATCGCCTCTGTCGAGCAGCCGCCAAGCATGGAAGGCCGCCGCATGATGAGCATGATCCTCACGCCAAAGACTAGGTCCAAATAGCATCAATCAAGAGTCGGACCGATCCTGAGCGCCTTCGAGCGGAATCCCATGCGTCACCACGGCGGCGGTGGTAACAAGAACTGCTGCTCGACGCTCCGTGGCCCCGTATCTTCTTCAAGACACGCAGGGCCATAGACGCAGTACCAAGGTGTTCCCGCAGCGCAGCCTTCTAGCGGTAAGAAAGCCACGTCCGTCATCAAAGCTGATCATCGTCCGAGTCGTCAAGGAGGTGTTTGATATCTTCAACACTCTTTGTCTGCCTGAGAAACCGACAGAACGTTTCCGCGCGAAGTTGTCGAGCGGCAGTCTCCATTGCTCTGAGGTGAATATCCGGGCGATCCGATGGCGAGATCAACAGAAAGAACACATAGACAGATCCCCCGTCGAGGCTGGCAAAATCGACACCGTCCCGGCTAACTCCTATCGTGGCAATCGTCTTATCTACACTTGGATGCTTGGTATGTGGAATGGCCACTCCCCGGCCGATGCCGGTGCTGCCGACTTCTTCACGCCTCAGCAACGCGTCGACGATACTCTCGTAGTCGTCTTGCGCAATTTGACCAGCATCCACTAGAGCTTGGGTCATCTCGCGAATGACCCCTTGCTTGTCCTCCGCCAACAATTCTGCGCTGATTGCCTCGGCGCACACAAACTCGCGAAACTTCATTTGCAAATCCTCTCTATGCCGGCCGTCCAAGCCGAAGAAGGTTCTGTCTCACCGACTAGTTCCCGAAAAACGCCTTGTATTCTCGCACCGCGCCAGAGTCGTCGAACAGAGCCGTCCGCGCCTGCCTGGATACGCTGCGCTACATAGTGACCATAGGCTGGCCGCGTGCCCAAATTGACGGCAATGCCTACGCAGGCATCCTGGTCCTGTCCGGTACACCCGCTGTTACCCGCCAGTTCACAACATGCCGCGGTGTTCCACCTCCTCTGAAATTCGCCAAGCATGGCAGCAATCGGCTTTCCGAATGAGGTTCGCGTAAGGTTTTCTGATCGCAAGATCATCTCGCCCCTGATGCACTAGATGGAACGGTGGGGCACTGATCGATGAAACCAGGCTCGCAACGTCGGCGTAAAGCCCCGATGCGGGAACGCCTCAATCCCGACTAGCAGTGGCTCGCGAGATTCGTCGATTCGTTCATTGCCAGGAATACGGTAGGGTACATTGTCAAAGTCCGCAACTCCCGTAGCGCCTAGTCGGGACGCAATCCGAGGATTCAAGTCGCAGCGGTTGAGGTGTCGGGCGCAGGCGTCTCGCGACGAGGACTCGCGGTCGGTCGAGTGGCAGAGAGAGGACGGCCAGCCATTTTCTTTCGGTGTGGTAGTCATGTGAATTGGCCTCCGCGGACAAGGCGGAGTGCGAGTTGTAGTGCAGCTGTCGGTGACGGCCGCCCCCCCCGGTTCGCCCGTCACTGGCATTATAGTGCCAGGTCGCGAAAGGTAGGGAGAAAAAAGCACCGCGTTAGCCCAGAAACGGCCTGGGTCCGACCCGGCGATCGACATTGCACATCCGGCGGCGCACTCTGCGAGCGCGTGGCCATGAAGTAGCGGCTCGGAT
>CAZUAH010000630.1:0-7717 GCA_964617665.1 uncultured Pirellulaceae bacterium | reverse complement strand
TCTGTGTCTCATTTGTGCTGCCGATTCCGATGCGAAGCAAGGGCGTTTACGCCCTTTTCCGCCGCAGGCGGTCTTCGGCCCGTGTTTGAGAACGGGTTGTGCGGTTGCTTCACCAAGCAGAATCCCCCTTGCTACCGCTGCCCCCGGCAGCGGTAGCAAGGGGGATTCTGGGATGGTCGTTTCGGTCTGCACAACCCGGCGTAAACGCCGGGTCTATTATCGCCTTCGGCGAAGAACGACCATGAATGGCCGTCAAGAGACTGATCGCAACTGATCAATTGAATGGGACATGCGACTCCTCGGAATCATTGCTGGGCTCGATGTTCGATTTCCCATTCCTCTATCTTTCTTCTCTCGATCTCATCACGATGGCATTGTGCGCGCAGTGTGCCGCGCAGAGACCACAACCGAAGCATTCCTTGGAGGACGGGTGTTTGCCGTAGGGACAGATCCCCTCACAGACCTTCGCGTCTCGACCGCTGCACCCGTCGCAATCCGGTCCTCGGACTGCGACGAAAGGAGATGGCCTTACCGCCTCGGGCACGCCCGCTTCATAGGCTTTGACAACGGAACAGGTCTCCGTGCAGCAGTTGCACACCTCCAGTAATGCACCAAAGCTGTAGATCGCGTGATGAGCAAGGCCCGATGCTGCGGCGTTTCGGCAAATGTCTTTCGCCTCGTCAGACGAAAGCCGTTTGCCCAGTCCGCTGCCGATCTGGATGATTGCGGCAAGTCCGAAAGACAGGCAGACGTCGAGTTCGTGTTCACCGTGGTGAGTATTCTCGCACTTCATGCTGCCAGCCCGGCAGACACAAGGAATGGCTGCAATGAGCTTGTGCCCATCGATCAGATCACACAGTTGCGGCGTTGGCATCGCGTCGTTCGTCCGAGGACCGCGCAGGAGGTACGGACGCGCGTAGAGCACGAACCGGCAGAATAGGCGAAAGACTGGGCGGACAGTGTACCTCCCGAATCGGGTCTGACTGTAACTGAGAAGGAATTGCCCCAGGCGGACGAATAACGCTGCGGGCCAGAAGAAGATGGCCCGGGATAGTCTGCGTCCAAACATCTCATCTTGTTGGAATTGAAGAAGGAAGTGCTGCTGCCGAGCGGCTATGGCTATCGCACAGTTCTCTACTCCTCAATCCCAAACGTTGACGATGCTCCCGTACCATCATCGGCTTCTGGGTCTTCTGGCCCCACTTCGATCGGCGAGTAATCGGTGGAGCTGTCTTCGACGTCCATGTCCTCGAATTCGTCCTCAAAATCGCTTGCTTCCCAGTCGAAGTCTTGTGAGGTTGCGTCGTCGAGCGTGTCGAATTCGCCGTCCACTCCGGCACTGCGGATCACGTAGTCGCCTTCCTCGGTGATTTCGTAGCGGAGGTTGCGGCCCCAGCCGTCTTTGATATCGGCGTCGGCGATCAATTGGTTTCCCGTTTCTTCATCAGGTAGTTCGCCGTTCTCCATCTCGTACTCGTCGATCGTCCCTGACGCCTCATCAATCGACGTTTGTGTTTCGATTGTGAATCTCGCCGCTGTTGCCCCGATTCCGATACACGCAGCGAACATCGCACCGTAGAAAAGAAAGATGGCAAGGTACAGGAGCGTACCTACTGCACCGATAATGGTGCCAGCGATCGCGAACCCCTTTGGCTCCTTTCCCAGACCGAACAGACTGACAATGAAGCCTATCGGGAACGTGACTCCGCACATCAGCCCACACAACGACAGAATGAAACCGACCAAGCCGGGTGTGTTGGTTTCGCCTCTTCCTGGCCCGGTCGGCGGTGGATAGGCACCATACGTATCGTGGGACATTGGTCGTCGCCTTCCGAAAGAGGAGAATGACTTCTCGCAACGGAATTGACTCTACCGCGCGGGCTGTGAACGGTCAATCGATCGCCGCTCGAATAGCCAACCTTGATATTGGCATACAATGGCCGACAAAGCTGCCCTCCAGCATTTCGACATCTGCTATACCGGTCCGGTTCATTCGTCAGCTTGCTGCGCCATCGCGGATTTTCGCCAGCGAACAAGCACGAGCGCCAGCAGCCCCGTAATCGATGCGATCACGGCCAAGCCGCCGTAAGTCCAGCGATCGTTCATCAAACCGGCGTAGGCGGGGCCGAATCCGCCGAGGCCGAAACAGAGTGTGTTGCTGAAGCCGTAGCCGAGGCTTCGCCGCTCACGTGGAACGTACTCGGCGATCAAGCTGTTATAGACCGGTTGGTTCATAAAGAGGATCAACGACATCAGGCAAGCTGCCCACAGCTTGGCTTGTCCTTCGGCCAGCGACATCCAAATCAGCGGCGGAACGATCCCAAACAGAATCATCGCCAATAGAGGCTCCAGCCGGCCGGGACGCGCGATCTTGCCTGCCACGCCTTGGCCAACCGCGGCGAACAGCAGGACGAGGGCCGCCAAGTAATTGCGAAAGCTCTCCGGCGACAAACCATCTGGCTTCATGCCGGCATCATCCAAATACCGCGGCAGAAAATGCGTAAAGGCCGCGTATGTGAAACCCGTGATGGTGCCGATCAGCACGAGAAACAAGAACGGCCCCCATCCAGCCTTACCGCGCGCGGTTGGTTTCTGCGTCGATTGTGCCGCAGGCTGAGCGGGCTCAGTCGGCCGCTTCAGATAGAACAGCAATAGGCCGAAAATGATAACGGCCGGAATCACAAGCAGGAGATAATACTGTCGCCAAGTCACCGCTCCCGTATGGAATACAGCGGCTGCCATGAATGGCGCTGCGGCAATGCCCAGCGACCCCAGAATCCCGTGCCATCCCAAAGCCGCTGGCCGGTTTTCCGCAGTGGTTTCCGTCGATATCAACGCCAGTCCAGCGGGATGGTAGATGCTGGCAAAGCAACCCATGCCGAACATGACGACGAATAGAATGGCCAGCGACGGCGCCCAAAACGCCAACAGCGCCGTTGCGCTGCATCCGCCCAGATAGACCAGTAACATCCTCTTCGAGCCCAACCGGTCCGCCAGCCAACCAGCCAAGAGGGCTCCGAAGCCAAACGGCAACCGCCAAACCGTGCCCAGCATCCCTGTGCGATCCCGACCCACCTGGAACTCGTCGCCGATCATCAATTCCACGCTCGGCAGCGACAACTCGAACACGTGCACCAACGCGTGAGCGCAGGAGACCAACATCACCAGTCGAAATGTGGCGCGGCTCATGGCGGCTACTTCTTGGAGAACTCGACAACCCACGCTTGGCGGGCAGGCAATTTGAGCTTCAGCGTGGGATCGTCGCTCGTGAACGAGCCAATGATGTGGCGACCCGTCTCGTCGATTCGGCACACGCGTGCTTCCTTCGGAAGACGATAGTACGTCGGATCGAGCGTGAGCGAAAGGGGAAGCGTCTGGTCGTTGATGCTGGCTAGAGCTATTGCCACATCACCGTCGGCCGCGCGCCAGGCACCCGCGATCACAAGCGGATGCCGCTTCTGGCTGGAAGTCAATCGGCTCTTTTGTCCTGCGTAGATCGACAGGCGTGAGAAATCGGACGTTACTTCCGGAGCATTCAGTTTCGGAGGTCGGAGAAACTCTCCGTGAAGCAAGTACTTGGTCGCTCGACTCCGCACTCGGGCCAGACGCATCACGTATTCGATTTCCTCAGGCCGCTTGTCGAAAAGCTCGGGGCGGAAGTTGGCCAGCGCCGGTTGCTGGCCCCAGACGAACGCTCGCGCCTGCTCCAAATAGAACTGTTGCGAATACTTTCGGTCCAGCAGGGCCAAAGGCTCCTTGGGTGCGAACTCGGCCGGCCACAACTCGTCGTATGGCGGCATGGTCAACGACGAGTAGCTTCCGTAGGTGACGGCGTACGGATGATAGACGGCTTGAAAGAAAGGGATCACTTCCCACGGATCAGTCGGCGACGAGTATCGTTCTCGACTGACCTGGAGGGTGAGCATCAAGTCCAAGTACGGAAGCCAAGCCTCTCCGCATCCCTCGCCGGCCAGCACGATGCGGCGGTCGGCGTTGCAGCGGTTACGAATGTCGCTCGATAGCGTGCGAAATCCTTCCATCCACGAGTTCCCACCACCCAACGGATGCCCATGATTGGGATCGTAGCAGGCTCGATGGCTGCATGCCTGGTCCATGTAGATTCCATCCACGCCCAAGTCCTTGAATGCCTCTTCCGCGAGTCCGGCATACTTGTTTCGCCAGAAGGGCGTCGCCAGGCACATGGATGCAAGGGCTTGTCTGGTGAAGATGTTGTAGATCTCGGGACGAACCTTGCCGTCCTGACCCTTGACGGCAAATCGCTCAGCGTTCTCTTCCTCCCAACTTCGGCTGCTCATGCCCCAGGCCCGCTGGTTCATGTACACCATGAACCGCACGCCTTCGTCGTGGGCGCGTTCCGCAGCCTGCTGGAACGCCTCGGTGCCTTCACGCGGCGGAAGATACTCGGGAAAACCGATGTCGTAGGGGCAGCCGTGCCACCAGTGCCAGAAGACGCTCACGGGCAGACCAAGACGCTTCCGAAACGCGACGGAGGGTGGAAGCACTCCTGGCGAAGGGCCTCGATTCCAGACCCAGGCCCCCGTATCCAGTACCCACTCCGGCACGAGGCCCCGTTGCAGCCGGCTTTCCTTGGCCCAACGCTGATGCTTTGCCCACGCTCGATAGCGTTCGGCCGCCGTGATCCAATCGCCCTGAAACGTGCCCAGCAACACGTTGTACGGCAGGGCATAGCGATCCTGGTTGGCGGCCTCGTTGTCGGGATAGTGAACCGTTTCAAAATGAACTTGGCTACCGGTGGTGCCCCAAAGGGCGAACGTCTTCCTGCAGGCTTCCGTGTCGTCGCACGCGGCGTAGAGACCATTCCCCCCTTCGCCATAGTACGCCAAGCATTGCAGGGCCATTCGGCCTGGATAGTCCCAAGCGAGGCGTCGTCCTCTTCCATCGCTGCCGCACAGCAAGCTGCGAGGATCGTTCGTCTGTTGCCCCAACCAAGCCGGGACGGCAAGGCGCTCGTGCTTCTGCTGCCGGAGCCCGTGTACTCGCGGAAAGCGGATTTGCCGCAAGGCGATCTGGGGCGGTTTCGTTACGGAGATACTCCATTGGCTCGTGGGCGTATCGGCAACGAGCCGCACGGTGACTTCGACCTTGCACTCCTCGGCACCGGCAATCTTGAAATCGGTCCAAGTCATTCTTATCGCTCGGCCCGGTGGCGGCATTTTCCATTGGAATGATCCCGATTGGGCCGGCGTGAGTACAGACGGTTGACCATCGAGAAGTACACCCACTTCCCACAACCCGCCAAGATCCGGATCGCCGTCCAGAATATTGTGCTTTGTAGCAAGGTCCACCAGTTCCAGAAGCTCTCCATCATGTGGATCAATGGCGATACGCAACGATCCGCTTCCGATGGACGCCGTCGCTGTGTTGGCCTTCCTTTCATCCTGAGCGTCTACGTCAGCGACCACTAGCGAAATCGCCACGGCGATAGCACAAAACGTTGTCCTCAACAGAGGCAGTCTGGGCATTTTCTCTCTCCGTACCAAGAAGTCTCGCTTAACCGTGATCCTCCGCTGTTGCCAGCGTCGTTCAGGACGTTGCCGCGACGCTACTACCAGCGAGGTCTTTTCAACTCTCCCTCCGCGCGTCATTATCGTCGATGTGAAGTGTGTGACAATCTATCGTAACCCTAGCTCAAAGGTGTTTTGCCATGTCGTGTAGGAATCCTCTTTTGCTTTCCCTGGTGCTCGTTCCCATTTTGGCGGCCGGCGTGTTCCAAGCATCCGATCGCGAAACGACTCACAAGGCAACCAATGTGTGGAGCCTCGACCGTTTTGGCATCGTGGGCGATGGCAAAGCCGACGATACGGAGGCGCTTCAGCGAGCCGTGGATTCCGGCGTTGGCGACATCCGTTTGCCCAAGGGCACTTACCGCGTCACTCGGCCGATTGTGATTGACCTGGACAAGGTCGGCTACACGTCGATTCACGGTGCCGGCGTGGCAAAGATCGTAATGGCTGGGCCGGGTGCGGCGTTGAAGCTGGTCGGTACGCACGGAGGGACTGCCAGTCCGAAGTCGTTCAAAGAAGATGTGTGGCAGCGCCAGCGGACGCCGTTGATCGACGGGTTGGAAATCGTCGGCGAGCATCCGGAAGCGTGCGGTGTGGAGGCCACCGGGACCATGCAGTTGACGATCACTCGGCTTGTCGTTCGCGAAGCTCTGCACGGCGTGCATTTGGTTCAGCGGAACCGCAACGTGGTCCTCTCGGAATGCCACATCTATCACAATCGCGGAATCGGCGTGTTCCTGGATCGGCTGAATTTGCATCAAGTCAACATCGCCAACTGCCACATCAGCTACAACTCGGGCGGTGGAATCGTCGTGCGCGAAAGCGAGATCCGCAATCTGCAGATCGCGTGTTGTGATATCGAAGCCAATACGGGCGAAGAGGGCGACCCGCCGTCGGCCAACATCCTGCTCGACACGTCGGTCGGTTCCATCCGCGAAGGAGCCATCATTGGCTGCACGATCCAGCATAGTCCGACGCCCGAAGGGGCGGATCAGGCGGAATCGGCTCCGAAAGGATCGGCCAATATCCGCTTCATCGGCACCAGTCGCGAGAAACCGCATAAGGTCGGGAATCTTGCCATCTCCGACAATCTGATGAGCGACGTGGAGGTCAATATTCACATGGTCCACGCTCGCGGTGTCACGATCACCGGCAACTCGATCCATCGGGCATTTGCGGAAAACGTGCTTCTCGAGGATTGCTCGAACATCGTACTTGCCTCGAACCTGTTCGATCGCAATCCCGACTACGGGTTCAACAGTCCCAGCGGGCTGGTCTTTCGCGACTGCCAGGATTGCACCCTGACGGGCCTGCACATCAACGGCGTGCTGGACTCGCCTGCCGGCTTGGTCGTGGAGAACTGCCGCCGATTCAATATCACCAATTGCACGATTGTCGACTGTGACAACCGCGGACTGCTCCTGAAAGACGTATCCGATAGCCGCGTATCCGACTGCCTGATCCGCGACGACCGCCCTGATACGAGTTCAGTGCCAATGGAGGTCATCGGTGGCTCTGACAACATGATCATTGACAACCTGCTGGGCGATCGCACCGCGTCCCGGTGAGAAAGTGGGCGGTGCGAGCGGACGCTTCATCCGAGGAGACGGCCAGCCAGGTAGCGGCCAAAAACTGATGTTGACCGGCATTTGGCCTCTCGCTATTCTTGCTTAATCAAATTTGGTAACGCAAATCACGCGCCCGCGCGTGATCGGACGCGCATGTCTGGATTGTCCACTGAGCCTACGGAGTGAGATAGATGGTTCGACCCAAAGCCAAGGAACTGACCGAACGCGAACTGGAAGTCATGCACGTGTTTTGGGAACGAGGCGAAATGAACGCTGCGGAAGCACGCGATTGGCTCGCCAAATCCGGCGTGGACCGTGCATACGTCACGGTTGCGAATTTGGTGCGCATTCTGGTTGAGAAAGGGTTCCTGGAACAGACAAACCGTGCACGCCCGTTCGTTTACCGCCCTGTGCGCTCGTTCGAGGACGTTTCGAGCAGCCTTGTGCAACACTTGGTTCAGCGGGTGTTTCATGGGTCGCGTGAGCAGTTGCTGGTGCGCGTGCTGGAGCAAAAGAAACTGAGCGCCGAAGAGCGTGCGACGTTGGAAGAGATTCTGAAGGAGCAGGATTCATGACGCCCTTCCTCATTTCATGCTTGACTCA
>CAZUAH010000629.1:0-7754 GCA_964617665.1 uncultured Pirellulaceae bacterium | reverse complement strand
GCTTAGCCTCACAACCGCCTGCACCGCGCCAACGGAATTTTAGTGCGGTGGCTTCAGCCATTCGTCCATGTGGTTCATGCCGAAGTCCTTGTGGAGGTTCGGCGTGTAAGGCTCGAATCCGCCCGGAGGAACCTCGTAGTTGATCGCTTCGGGTTCGGCCCATTTGCGGGCGCCTTCCCACTCCAGAAGCAGGCTACCATTTTCGCCGTAGAAAACCTGGCCGAACTCGGTCTTGCCCGCTTTCCTTCCCGGTTGGCTCCAAATGAGTGTCCATTCGGGATCTTCGAACTCGTAAGTAACATCCATGTTCGGCGGACAATCCCACAGTCCTTTGACGGGCGGCGTGCCGGTCGCTTCGACCGTAAACGAGAGCGGTCCGTCGGCATCCAAACACCACAGAATCGTGCTGAATTGGTGGGCGCCGCGGTCGCGAATCTGACCGCCACCTGACTCCAGCAACCAGCGAAACACTCCGTGACAATAGCGTTGGTTGTATGGTCGCCAAGGCAACGGGCCAAGCCACATGTCCCAATCCAACTCGGGCGGCGGTGCGCTGTCGGGCACTGGGGTCTGGTCGATCGGGTTGGCATAGTGCCAACAGTCGACACTCGTCACTCGGCCAATGATCCCGTTACGGATTGCTCGGCATGTGTAGTAGGCGGGCATGCCGCTGCGTCCTTGAGCGCCGACTTGCACCATGCACTCGTTCGCCCGGGCGGCGTCGATCATTGCCGACCCTTCTTCGATCGTGACAGACGAAGGCTTTTCCACGTAGACGTGTTTGCCCGTCTCGCATGCGTGCACCGTCTGCACGCCGTGCCAGTGATCGGGCGTGGCGATGATAACTGCGTCGATGTCCTTCCGCTGGAGGATATAGCGATAATCGGCGTAGGGTTGAACGCGGACGCCTTTATCGCTGCATCGTTTGACGCTGCTGGCGAGTCTCTTCTCATCCGCGTCGCAGACGGCCGCGACATTGGTGGAGCCAAGGTCACGAAAAGTGAGTCCGCGAGCCAAATGGCCGCTTCCCATGCCACCGACGCCAATGTGTCCCAGGGTGATTCGATCGTTGGCGCCCGGTTTGCCCGGTGCGGCCAGGACCGTGGACGGAATGACGTAAGGGGCACTAAGTAGGGCACTTGCCGTGCCGAGAAATCGACGGCGTCCAATCGGTCGTTGCTCATTCATGATTGCCCTGCCTTTCCACTCTGATGAAAACGGATATTGGGAACGCGCACAGTCATCCACCGTCGTGCGTTGGCGTTGCCGGTGCGTAGTATACAGGGCCAGAGACTTGTCCAGCAACCGACCAACAACCAGGACGGAGCACATGGGTTGTTCTGTAAATTGCCCGAGTTCTCGCCACTGGAGACGCCGGGCAGAACGTGTTACGATTCTGGCCTTCCGGATTCCGTCACCGAACGCCACGCCGACAGCTTGACAACCGCGTTGACCGCATCCGTCATTCCTGGGCTCCTTATGGAGATAGAGAACCGATGCAGCATGCTACGGGCTTTGACAACGACCAGTATTTGCAGGAGCAAACGAAGGAAATCCTCGATCGCGTCGATCGTTTCGACGACAAATTGTACCTGGAGTTCGGTGGAAAGCTCCTGTTCGATTACCACGCGGCACGTGTGCTGCCTGGTTACGAACCGAACGTGAAAATGCGGCTCCTGGCCCAACTGAAGGAAAAGGCGGAAATCCTGCTGTGCATCCACGCTGGGGCAATCGAGCAGAAGAAAATGCGAGCAGACTTCGGCATCACGTACGATGCCGACGCCATGAAGTTGATCGACGACCTCCGTGAATATGGCATTGATCTGCGGGCCGTCGTCATCACTCGCTTCGACGACCAGGCTGGGGCGATACAGTTCAAAAATAAGCTCGACCGTCGCGACATTCCCGTCTATATCCACCGTGCGACCAAGGGTTATCCGGCCAACGTCGATCGGATCGTCAGCCCGGATGGCTACGGCGCAAATCCCTACGTTGAGACCGACAAGCCGCTGGTCGTAGTCACGGGCCCCGGGCCGGGTAGCGGCAAATTGGCCACTTGCCTGAGCCAGGTCTATCATGATCACCAGCGTGGCGTCCATTCGGGATACGCCAAGTTCGAGACTTTTCCGATCTGGAATCTCCCGTTGAGGCATCCGGTCAACGTAGCCTACGAAGCGGCCACGGCCGATTTGCGCGATTTCAATTTGATCGACCCGTTCCACCTGGAGGCACACGGCGAGACGGCCATCAATTACAACCGTGATGTGGATGCGTTTCCCGTTCTTCAGAAGATCCTCGAACGCATTACGGGTGGCGAGCCGTACTACCGATCGCCGACGGATATGGGAGTGAACAAGGCAACCGCCGGAATCGTTGACGACGACGCCATCCAGGCTGCCGCTCGCGCCGAAGTGGTCCGCCGATACTTCCGATACTCGTCCGAGTACGCCATGGGGCTCACAGACGAAGGGACTGTCGAGCGGATCCAGCGGATAATGGAGGGCCTCCGTCTCGAACCCGAAAACCGCCCGGTCGTCGAACCCGCCCGGCAGGCCGCTGTTGAAGCCCAGCAACAAGGCAAAGGAAACGAAGGTTTCTATTGCGGCGCTGCAATCCAACTGAAAGACGGCAGCGTGGTTACCGGCAAGAACTCGCCGCTCATGCACGCGGCATCAAGCCTCGTGATCAATGCCGTGAAACGCCTGGCAGGCGTCCCTGCCGATATCCATTTGTTGGCGCCCAGCATCATCGAATCGGTGGCACGGCTGAAGACGGACATCCTTGGCCGGAAGAGCGTGAGCCTGGATTTGGAGGAGACGCTACTTGCGCTAGGAGTCAGTGTCACCGCGAATCCGATGGCCCAATTGTGCGTCGACGCGCTGAAGGAATTGCGAGGCTGTGACATCCACATGACGCACATCCCAACGCCCGGCGACGAAACGGGCCTGCGGCGACTCGGAGTCCACCTGACCAGCGATCCAAGTTTCGCCACGAAGGATCTGTTCGTCTCTTGAGTCGCGCCCTGGCGTGCGAGCCGATTACTGTTCGTTTCGGTCAATCCATCGCAAGGCGGCGCACAACTCTCGAATTCCGTCTTCCAAGGGGATTTGCGCCTCGAATCCTTCGTTGCGGATGCGGGCATAGCTCACTGCGTAATCACGCTGATCCGCATCCTTGCCATCGTCGCATTGCTCGACATGGATGCCGGGGATCGCGTGAGCAATGGTCTCACAGATCTCCAACTTCGTGAAGTTTTGCCGCTCGTCGCCCACATTGAAGACCCGTCCTACAGTTTGCGACGACTTGTCCAATGCCAAAACGATCGCGCGGGCAATATCGTAAACGTGAATGAAGCTGCGGCGGTAGTGCCCTTCGTAAACGCGCAATTGACGCTCGTGCAGAGCGCGATATACGAAGTCGTTGATCAACAGGTCCAATCGTAGGCGAGGCGAAAGGCCGTAGGCAGTCGCGATTCGGTATACGGCGGCGCTGCACTGCGACTGGACAATCTCTTCTGATTGGACTTTGGTTTCTCCGTAGAGACTCAAAGGCCGCAGTGGCGTGTCCTCTGTGCACAGCGAGTCCGTGACGGCTCCGTAGCAGCTGCTGGTCGACGCAAACACAACCGGGCGATCTCGCCCAGCCGCAGCGGCCACGTTTCGCGTTCCTTCCACGTTGACCGACCGAGCTTCGTCCGGCGACCGAGCACAGGCCGGGTAGCCAACAATGGCAGCCAGATGGACCAGAGCATCGGCATCCCGAGCCGCATCGCTCAAGGACTTCTGGTCACGAACGTCGCCGCGGACGAAGGAGAATCCGGGACGTCGGAAGAAGGGCAGAATGGGCCCGACGCCGTATTTGAGACAGTCGAAAACGACGACCGAATGCCCTTGATCCAGCAGCAGGGGAACCAGCGTCGTCCCAAGATATCCGGCACCGCCGGTGATGAACACGTTCATGGTTCTATGTGTACCGGCCGCCAAATCGTTCGTGGACCATTTTCTGCACGTCTTTGATCTTCTCAGCCATGTCTGCCCGGCAAACCAGTGTTGCTCGGTCGGTATGGATCACTATCAGATCCTCGCAGCCCATCGTGGCGATCAGATGATCTGGCTGATCGGAAGCGATCAGGCAATTGCTCGTTTCGTGAACCAAGTAGTTTTCCGCAGCCAAGGCGTTGCCGTTTTCGTCTCGCGTGCGGGTTTCGGCGAAAGACGGCCACGATCCGACGTCGAGCCATTCAAGTTCCATCGGAATGGCGGCCACTTGGACTAACGAATCCTGCGAGGCGGGTTCCATCACGGCAAAATCGACGCTGGTCTTCTTGAGCGCTGGAAAAACGCTCGCCAACACGTCATCTTGCGTCGGCGTGTCCCATGCCTCGGCAATCGCCATCAGACCCTCCCAAACGCTGGGCTCGTAGCGGCGAATGCTGTCGAGCAACGTTTGAGCACGCCACACAAACATCCCACTGTTCCAGAGATACCGTTCGGGGCCAAGTCGGAAGTACTCCTCGGCAACGTCCAGAGGCGGCTTTTCGCGAAACTGATCGACAACGCGGGCACTGCCGTCGATGACGCTGCCCAACTCCAGATAACCGAAGCCCGTGGCGGGGCCGGTGGGCGTGATGCCAAATGTAACTAGCGTGTTCGGTTCGTTTTCAACCAGCGAAAATCCATCCGCAACAATTCGCTGAAATTGTTCCTCTGGTTGAATCAAATGATCGGCCGTAAAGACGCCGATCACTGCGTCGGGATCCCGCGCGGCCAGCACCGCCGCGCTGAAGCCAACCGCGTTCAGCGTGTCACGGCCGATCGGCTCGCCGAGAAATCTCGACGCGTCCAGCGATGGCATTGCGGACAGGATCTCGTCGCGATGTCGCTGCCCTGCGCATACGTAACGACGATCAACCGGAATCAGGTCGCCAAACCTGTCATAGGCGACCTCCAGCAAACTGCGGCCGTCGATAAACGGTATCAACTGCTTGGGCAACTCTTGCCGGCTCATGGGCCAGAGCCGCGTGCCCGAGCCGCCAGCCATGATGACAGCGTATCGCATTGTCGTGGTCGCCTCTCGAACGAAGACTTTAGAACCCGCGCAAATCCGTGCTCTGCCTTTTCGGCAACCCTTCTTTGGGCAGCCGTTTCAACACTTGATACTCAATGCCGTGGGCTTCGCAATACTCTCGTTTCTCCGGCCGGTCGCCGTCTTCGTTTACGGCGTAGATGTCCGGCTTGATCCGTTCAATCTCCGGCTCGGCGTCCAGCCATCCGTTGCCCGTCGAGACGAATGCCTGCTTCACGTGTCGGATCGACCCGGCCATGTATCGGCGTTCGTTGTCCGAGTACATGGGGTGGCCTTCGCCCTTTAGCAGCTTGATGTTGGCGTCGTGGCCCACGACCACATGCAGTTCTCCCAACTCGGAAACTTCTTCGAAAAATCGGACGTGACCCGAATGAAACCAGTCGTAACAACCGGTCACGATTACCTTCTGTTTCCCGGTTGGCGCCGTCGTCGATTCGACCGATGGGCTTTCCGGGAAGCCCATCAGGCTGCTTTTCGAGATCACTCCGTACTCAAGGCCGTGAGCCTCGCAGAAGGCCCTTTTCTCGGGGCTATCGTTCGATTCTTCTGCGACCCAGATTGTCGCTTCGCCAGTGTATTCCGCTGGCAAGGCATCTCGCTCGATCGAACCGTCGACAAGCGTGACCCGATCCACATAGCGAACTGCCTTGACGAAATACTGACGTTCCGCGTGCGGAAACTTCGGTCCTTGGCCTTTGAGGGTCTGCACAACGTCGTCGGACCAAAGCAGCACATGAACGGGGCCCAGCCTCGCGGCTTCCTGCAGAAGTCGCATGTGGCGGGACTTCAGATCGTCGAAGCTGCCGCTGATGATAACACGATTCACGCTATTTGCTCCCCTCGGCACAGCGAACCTCGACTCGCAGGCCACCTGGCACCGGCTCGTCGCTGACGACGTATAGGTATCCGCCGCCACACCCAGAATACATGGCACCGGGATACCTGGACTGATAGGACTTCATGATCCCGACAAGGTCAACGGTTACCGTCGGGTGTCGCACGACATGCGGCAACATGGCTTCCCAACAATCCATGCATTCGTTCATCGAAGCGCCGAGGCCTTTGGCATCCCGCGCCAGGATGGCGTCGTAACAGTCCTTGCCCGATTGCCCCAGCCGTCGAATCCAGTCTGGATCGAGGTTCTTCACGCCCAGCGGGTTGTAACCGTCGGGTCGCGGCGCGACGGGCACCATGTGAATCACCTGTTCCAGCCAGCGGGCGATTTCCGGATCGTTGTTCGACTCGATATGCCGCGGAAAAATCCCTCCTTCGTGTTCGATGTCGAAGTCCAGGCGGTTTACGCCCGGGTAAATCAGGCCGATCATGTCCTGAGAACCGGACGGTTCCACCTTGTCCCGGTTCTCTTCGGCGTAAAGCTCCTTGACCAGTTCCACCGGATCTCGGTCTGGGAGCGCACCTCGCCAAAGGTCGATCGCCACCTTTCGTGTGCCGGTGGCCATCCCCGCGCGTTCCATGTACCAGGATGTCGGCTCCAGACCGACGACGACCATCGAGCCGGGCGACGCGGGGTCGTGCTGGGAAACAAAGGGTTGATCAATCCAGCCACCTGCGAAAGCCATGCGATAGGGAATCGCTCCGATAACGTCGGTGATGCAAAGGTCCGTTTCTTGCTTCATCTCGATCAACCCGATTCGAGGATTGCTCCACGGTACAGCATCAGCTAATGGTTCGCTTGCCGGCCTTGCGATCCATGTACTGCTGCTCGATCCAGGCGTAAGTCTTGGCCAAGCCATCTTTGAGCGGCGTGTCGGGCTCCCAGCCGAGGATCTCTTTGATCATCGTATTGTCGCTGTTGCGACCCGCGACACCCAGCGGAGCGTCGAGCTTGTGGTTATGCTCCAGCTTCACTCCGCCGCACTGCTCGGCAAGGCTTGCCAAGTCGCTGATCGCAATGAGTTCGCTGGAACCCAGGTTGATCGGCGTGGCGATAAGATCATCGCAGTGCATGATCATGTCGATGCCCTTGGTGCAGTCGTCAATGTACATGAAGCTGCGAGTCTGCGTGCCGTCGCCCCAAATTTCAATCTCGCTGGCACCTTCGTCCTTCGCCTGGATCACCTTGCGGCAAAGAGCGGCCGGCGCCTTCTCGCGACCACCGTCCCATGTGCCGTGCGGGCCATAGACGTTGTGGAAGCGCGCGATCGACGTTTTCATTCCACGTTCGGCCCAGTACTCCTGGCAGAAGATCTCCGAAACGAGCTTCTCCCAGCCGTAGCCACGCTCGGCGTTCGCCGGGTAGGCATCGGTCTCTTTCAAGGCCCGCACGTTGGGATCCTTCTGGAGATCGATATTGTACGCACAAGCGGAAGACGAGTAGAAGTAGCGCTGGACACCGGCGTTGTACGCTGCTTCGATCATGTGGGTGTTGATCAAGATGCTGCGGAGGCATTCGACGCGAAATCGCTCGATGAAACCCATGCCGCCCATGTCGGCCGCCAGGTTGACGACTTCTGTGGCATCCTGACAGGCCCGCTTGCAGTTTTCCTCCTCGCTCAAGTCGAGGCAGAAGTTTTCCACACCCGGGACGATCTGGTACCACTCCGGCAGCGGTTTCTTGTCGATTGCACGGATCCTTGTGAATCCGCGGTCGCGGAAGTAGCGAGCCAACGCCCCGCCGATGAATCCTCCGGCCCCACCGATAACGATCA
>CAZUAH010000628.1:0-7771 GCA_964617665.1 uncultured Pirellulaceae bacterium | reverse complement strand
TCGAACGGATCGAGCGAGAACGCGTCAACTTCGGGATCGGTCAACACGCCGACGGCGGCATCGGCATGCGTACCAAACTCTCCGGTTCCAATCACCACGCGGATGACGGCCACTGTGGTCGTGTCTTGGGCGTCTTGCGCGAGCATCAGATGTCGGCCGACTCGGCATTCCTGCGCCGGCTTTGGCCGAAGGTGAAGAAGGCGGTAGAGTTCATGATCCAACGCGACGGCAATGCGGATGGCATGCTGGAAGGCGCCCAGCCCAATACGTTGGATGCGAATTGGTATGGCAAGATCAGCTTCATTAGTTCGCTGTATCTGGCCATGCTCAAGGCGGGCGAAGCCATGGCGACTGAGATGGGCGACGAGCCGTTCGCAGCGCAATGCCGTGAAATCGCCAAACGCGGCGAACAATCGATTCTGGAGACCTTTAACGGCGAGTACTTCATCCAAATCGAAGACTCACAGCACAAAGACAAAATCGGCGTTGGATCGGGCTGCTACATCGACCAGGTGTTCGGCCAAACGTGGGCGCATTGGGTCGGCCTGGGGCGGCTGTTCGATCGCGACAAGCAACTCTCGGCCTTGCGGGCGCTGTGGACGTACAGCTTTGTTCCTGACGTTGGGCCTTTCCGAGAACAATTCGTGCCGGGACGGTGGTATGCCACGGCGGGTGACGCCGGGCTGATCATGTGCTCGTGGCCCAAGGGCGGAAAGAACCCGGCCTTCAAAAAGCACTGGCAATACGGCTATTTCAACGAGTGCATGACCGGCTTCGAGTATCAGGCCGCCGCGCACATGATTTGGGAAGGTCTCGACGAGCCCGATTTGCTGCAGAATGGCTTGGCGGTCACGCGAGCCATCCACGACCGCTACAATGCCGCGTTGCGCAACCCCTACAACGAAGTCGAGTGCAGCGACCACTACTCCCGCGCGATGGCCAGCTACGGCGTGTTCCAGGCGACGTGCGGTTTCAACTGCCACGGCCCCAAGGGATATCTCGAGTTCGCCCCGCGGCTGGGGCGTGATGATTTCCGCGCCGCGTTTACGTCGGCCGAAGGTTGGGGCACGATCAGCCAAGCTCGTGATGGGGACTCACAGACCAATAGCGTGGAGGTCAGGCACGGTCGATTGCGACTGAAAACGATGGCCGTGGATCTTGACGGACGAACGCCAGACTCCGTCACGGCAACGGCAGGCGACAACAGCATCACCGCAACGCTGGAGTTGACGGATCACCTCGCCCAGGTCGAATTCGCACAGGAAGTTGTGCTCGACGCCGGGCAATCGATTAATGTGAAGCTGTCGTAGACTCGCCGCAGGATGCAGCGACTACGGTCCGAACGCGCCTACGCGAAACTGGCTATGAAGTCATCGATTGGGGTTGCGGCCATCGTCAAAATCCTCACCGTGCCACGCGAGGACAGTTCGGCGGAAATGCGGGCGATGGTCTGGTTGTCCGGCGCCTCGACGATGTTCACGAAATCGTAAGGTCCCAGTACTGCAAACTGGGAGATCACTCTCGCCCCCATCGACTCCAGCTCTTGGTCCACCTGCTTGATGCGTTCCGGGTTCTTCTTGATAGTCGCTGCTCCCGCGTCGGTCAGATTGCTCAAGAGAATGTACGTAGCCATGGTAAACCTCCCCTGCTAAAGGAAACCAGTACTCCCCGCTCTTGAATCACCACACACGCGGGCTCCGTTGCCCGCTTGGAATGGACCTTTCAGACGTTCAGCATACGTCTCCGCCACTGCTTCCGTCAACTAAGATGTCCGGTCGTTTGCTGCAGCGCAGATCAGATTGGACCACCCCTGCCATTTCAAGACGAGACCGTCGCCATCGCCCGATTTAGAGGGTCCCACAGAAGACAATTCGCCCCGCTCACGCTCGTTGAACCGCCTACGGAAGGCACTGACTCCTAGCGCATGCGACGCACCGTGCGCAGGCCTTCGACATATGGCCGAACCACCGGTATATCAAGGGTGCTGTAGCCGACGCTCGGCAAGGAGCCGGACAAGTTCGGCGTCAGTCTCCACGTTCAGTTTCTGCAGAATTCGACTGCGATGCTTGGCCACCGTCTGCACTGTGATTCCCAGCTCGCGGGCTATCTTCTTCATTGACTTGCCGGCATACAGCAACTCCATCACTTCCGCCTCGCGACGCGAAAGCCGCTCGATGCCAGCCTCGATGCTCGTGTGCGCTTCCTGCCTGCGTCGCCTCTGGTAGTCCCTTTCCATAGCCCTGCGTACGGCTCTCAGAATCGCTTCATTATCGGTTGGCTTCTCCAGAAAATCCAACGCACCCGCCTTCATGGCTCGGACGCTCGTTGATATGCTTCCATGGCCCGAAACAAAGATGATGGGAAGCCGCTCGCCCCAAAAGATGAGTTTCTCCTGAAGCTCCAGGCCACACATTTCGGGCATGCGTACGTCAAGGACAAGGCAGCCTGGCTTGTCGGGATCGTAGGCATCCAGGTATTCCCTGGCCGAAGAATACGCCTCGGTCTTTAGTCGGTGTGATTTCAAGAACCAACACAGCGAGTCCAGGGCCGCTGGGTCATCGTCGACAACGAAGACGGTTGAGTCAGATTGCATGAGCCCGCTTCCGTTCCATAATAGGTAGGGTGAGGCGAAAGATCGTACCGCGAGGCGAATTTGGCGTAGCCCAAATGCGGCCGTCATGGGCCTCCACGATCGTTCGGCTGATGGCCAGCCCCATGCCCAACCCATCGGCCTTGGTAGTGTAGAAGGCATCGAACAGTTTGCTGCATGCCTCGGTGCTCAAGCCGTGTCCCGTATCAGCCACACAAACCTCGACTGCCTGGTCATCGTCAGCCGATGTCGCGATCGTCAGTCGCCGCGTCGATGGTTCGTCACGCATCGCGTCGAGTGCATTGTGGATTAGATTCACGAGAACCTGCTCGATTTGAACGCGGTCGACCAACACGTCCGGAAGCTCCCGCGTGAGATTCAGTTCTACCGAAGCACCGCTCTGGCGCAGCTCGTGCTCCAGAAGGTCCAACAGATCTTTGATAAGTTGGTTGAGGTCTGTCGTTGACCGGTGCGGTTCACGTTTTTCGGCGAATGCACGTAAGCGGCTAATGACGTTAGACGCGCGTCGAGCCTGCCGAGCGATTTTTTCCATCACGTGGCTCAGGTCTTCAGGCTGGGCCGAGACGTCGCGCAATTGCCTAGTGGCCCCGTCGGCGTAGTTCACAATAGCGTAAAGCGGCTGACTGATTTCATGAGCAAGCCCGGAGGCCATTTCGCTCGTGGTTTGGAGGCGACCCATGTGGGCCAATTCCGCATCCCGCTGCCTCAACTGCTCCTGGGCTTGTTTCCGCTCCAATGCCATCGACGCAGCGTTTACGAAAGCTTCAATGGCATTTCCGTTCAAACGCACGCCAGCCGTCGGCAAGATGGTGACGTTGCCAAGCAGCTTTCCCATGCTCACCAGACCGATGGAATACACGTCCCGACCACCAATGTTCCGCTCAATCGAGTCGCACAGCGATTTAGGGACACGGCCGAAGAACATCTCGGACAGCCCCCCGTGGAGCTTCCTCAGCTTCCCGCTGGCAAGGTTACGCATAGCCTCCTCGTGAACGCCGCCGAATCCTCCTTCGCTGACTCTGTATTCGAGGAGCCCGTCGATCATGTTCAGTACTTCCGACTCGACGCCGATCACCTTTCTGACACGCAGCGTCCCGCGTTCCTCGTCAATCGAAGTAACGCCCACAATCGCGTCACCGGCCAGTTCGCCGACCTTGTCACAGATAAAGCTCACGATGTCCGCAGTGGGCACTAGACGAACTAGCTCGACGGCCGCCTGCGCAAGCTCCTTCGTCTCTTCCTCTGTCCTCAATCGGGCCAGGGAACTTCCGATTTGCGCAGCAATCGTCTCAAGCGCTGCGCGGGCGAATGGGGGTACCTCCGACGAGACACGGGAGGCGACGTTCAGACAACCGATCATTTGGCCTTCGTGCTTGATCGGAAGCATGGCCAGGGAACCCAGGCCTTCGCGCTTTTCGGTCTCACTTAACTCCACCGGCACTTCATCATACTCCGCGTACACTGGTTCGCCCGCCATCACCAAACGCGCGTGATCGGAGTCCCGATCGTAGTGTGCTACCACCTTGATGAAGTCTTCTGAGAGCCCCCTGGAACATGCGAGGTCCAAAGTCGCAGCACTTTCATTCACGAGATAAACGCCGCCACAGTCCATGCTTGAAACGCGCAACGCCGTTTCGACAGACAGCCTGAGCCCTTCATCAAAGTCCATCGTGCTGCTCAATGCCACTGCAAGTTCCTGTTGCTCCCGGGCGACAGTCTCCGCTTGCTTGCGCTCGGTGATATCGAGAAACGCAACCTGAGTGGCGGGCCGTCGCTGGAACTGAGTCTTGCTGGCGATAATCTCGACCCAGCGGACCTCGCCATCCTTGTGGACAAGTCTCAGTTCGTACCGCGATGGCACGGTGCCGCCGTCGATTCGTTCCTCATGCCTCTGCCACACCCATTCCCGGTCATCTGAGTGGACGTGCTGCCTCAATTCCTGATGTGGCATTCTCAGCATTTCCTCGACCGTACAGCCCAGCATGTCCGCAAGTGTCTGGTTGGCAAACACCGCGCGCCCGTCCTGCAGAATTACCAATCCCTGCAGCGAGTTTTCCACCAAAGTACAGTAAGCTTCTTCCGTCAGTTTGTGCTTCTCTGCCACACACCGGAGAGATTCATTCACGTCCGACAACTCTTGAGTTCGCTCCACCACGGCGTCTTCCAGTTCCCTGGCGTACCGCGTCAGACGCGTCCGGAAGGCCCTGTGAACTGCATCCGTCAGTTCGCTCGGATCGCATCCTTTCTCCACGTACGCAAACGCGCCCAGATTGACAGCATCTTTGGCGGACGCGTACGAACCGTGCGCCGTGTGGATGATAACTTGCGTTCGGTCCGTGACGGATTGCAGCCTCTCCAACAGTTCGATGCCGCTGAGATCCGGCAACCGGAGATCGACCAGCGCCACCCCTATGTGTTCGTTGCACAGGCACTCCAAAGCCTGGGGTCCCGTCGAACAAGCAACGACGTCAAACCCCTCGTCGACGAAAATATCCGTCAGCGCAAGAAGCTGGTCTTCGTCGTCATCGCCTACGAGCAGAGTCGAATATGGCCGCCTTTCCGTGTCATCCGCCATGGTTTCACCCTGTTGTGTGACGCAAAGGGGGCATACCGCATACGAAACTACGGATCCCGTGCCTGGGAATACAATGGGTGCAGAAAGAGCACGTTTCCGCCGTGCAAACAAAGCGAGGCTACCTGTCGACCATGACGCGAGATTGCGACTGATCGACTGCAATCGAAGACTGTGCGCAACCTTTCGCGCTCCATCAGTCAGTCCATTCTGGAAGAATGGCGGCTAGGTCGTTGCCCGCGATTCAAGCCCCGCTCGACAGCGACTCTGCCTCCACTTCCTCCACAGCATCCGTTGAGGCAATCCAAACGCCCTAGATGAGCCTATGCCGTCCACCAATATTCTGGCCGTCAAAAGTAATCAAAGTCAACCCATCCATTGTACGTACCACCTCTCCACACGCGGGAATGCGACTTTTTCGCATAAACAACCACCAGAGGAGGGGACGGGTGAGCTGGTGCGGTGCGCGGTTGGCACCTGGGGACACGTCGCCCTAGATCAGTGAAGCACGTGGCGATGCCATGAAGTCGCCTGATTGCCGGACTCGCATGACTTTCGGCGAGATCGGAAGCCAAGAGCCCCCCTCAGCCATAGTCGTGGAGCACTAGCCGAGGCATGACGTTGGTATCCTAGACCGTATAATGTCGTTCGCAACTGATGATAATGGATCTCGCCTCCCTTCTTCGCCGATGCCAACAAGGACCAATCATGCCTCGTACCTTCATCTACGTCCTGCTTACCGTCGTTTTCTCATCTTTCACACTGTCCATCGCCCGTGCTGAGATCCGGTTGCCGAAGATCTTTACGGACAACATGGTCCTGCCAGCCGTTTGTTTTCGCCTGGAATTGAACGCCGAGGTTGCGCAACGATTGAGCCTGCGCGACACATCCGAAGCTGAATAGAGTGTGAGGCAAATCACGTGCAGTATCAGTCTGTCTTCATCACCGGGATTCATACTGGCTTGGGAAACGCTTTGACCCAATCCTTCCTGAACGACAATGCAGAAGTCTTCGCCGTGAGTCGACGACGGCCCGACGAGCTGGCCAACGCGGAACGGCTGCGGTTCCGTTCGCTGGATCTCTCGAAGACCGAAGAGATCCGGGACGGAATCCGTCAGTTTCTCGGCCCGGTGAAACGACTCGACTTGGTGCTGCTTAATGCAGGCGTGCTGGGAGAGATCAAGGATCTGCGTGACACAAGCCTGCGAGAGATCGCCGCCGTGATGGATATCAACGTCTGGGCCAACAAATTGATCTACGACACGATGTTGGACATGCAGATTCAGATCCGGCAACTTGTAGCGATTTCCTCCGGCGCAGCATTCAACGGATCCGGCGGATGGGGTGCCTACTCGATATCCAAGTCGGCGCTGAATCTGATGCTGCGTGTCTATGCGCATGAAAACCCAGATACACATTTCACTTGCCTGGCGCCGGGACTCGTCCAAACGCAGATGCTGAATTACGTTTGCTCGTTGGAAACCGACGAGCGCTACCCCGCCGTTGGGCGAATCCGAGGCGCTGTTGGGACCGACAGGATGCAGACGCCTTCGCAGGCCGCCGAACGACTACTGGACGCCTTTCCACGACTGCTGGACCATCCAACGGGCTCTTACGTCGACATCCGAGATATGTGACAACGCCCAGGGCTGGCGAAGACAGCGTCAACGTCACCCCAGCGTCGCACTATTCAAATGAACAGATTCATGCGCGCGGCTTGGGCGTCGCCGATGTAGGAACCCACGCCGGCGTATTCCAGGCCATCGACAAGCTCTTCTGCCTGGATTCCCATGACATCCATGCTCATGGTGCATGCCACCAACTTGACCCCCTGGCCCCGTGCGTCGTCGATCAACTTTGGCAGGCTGGCAACCCCCTTGGTGCGCATGACATGTTTCATCATGACCGTGCCCATCCCGCCCATGTTCATGTTCGAGAGGGTGAGCTTGTTGGGCCCGCGAGGCATCATCCAGCCGAACATCCGATCGAGAAGCCCCTTCTTCACCTTCGGCGGACGGTCTTTGCGCAAGACGTTCAATCCCCAGAAAGTGAAGAACATCGTCACGGGGTGCCCCATAGCTGCAGCCCCGTTCGCAATGACAAACGCAGCCAAGACGCGATCCATGTCGCCGGAGAAAACCACGATCGTCTGGCCTTTGTCCACCGTTCGCGCGACCTCCTGCGTGCATGCTTCGGTCGGGCTGGCTTGGTCCTCGGCGGAACACGCCTGGAGCAAGGCCGTATAGTGTCCATCCGCCGTCCCCGTGTCGAGCAACTGGTGTCCCTGGCACTGGCACCAGGCAGCGACATCTTTGGTGAAGCCCGGGTCACTGACCAATACTTGCAGGTGGGTACCCGGGGCCAAGGTCGCGACGCGCTCAGCCACGGCCATCAGCGGTCCGGGACATTGCAGCCCTCGCGCATCCAGCGTATCGACTTCCGTTGCCGTCGTGGCAGAAGCCGATGTCTCGCTGGAAACGGCAGGCGTCGTTTCGGTCGTGTTGTGTTCGTCCATTGGTGAGGATTCCTCCGAAACAGTCCGAGGACTGGGGTGATAGTGCTTCCACGTTACGATTCCGCCGCTGAGA
>CAZUAH010000627.1:0-7806 GCA_964617665.1 uncultured Pirellulaceae bacterium | reverse complement strand
GTCGTCGTGGGAACGCCTAATGCTGATTACGGCGGCAAGACGAATCCGGGGGCGGCCTACGTGTTCGGCGCAACCCAGGATACCGGCGTGGAGGTTCTCGGCGTCACGGTCAACGACGCCTTGCTGTCCGATTCGGACGTAGGGGCGGACAAGCTCACGGTGACCGTGCTGTTCAACACGTCGATGGACCCGGGCGTGGTACCCTCGTTGACCTTCAGCCCGGATCATCGTGGGACGTTGGCGGGCGGTTCGGGGAATTGGTCCAAAGACGAGTATGAGAACGATACCTATACGTTCACCTACAACGTGACGGATCAGGGTGTCGAGGTTTCAGACGTCGAGATCGACGTGACCGGCGCGAAGGACGCGGGCGGTATCGATCAGGAAGACTACACGCCGGAGTCGGAGTTCAGCATCGACACACTGAACCCGACGATGGTGAGTCTCAGTCCCGAGAACGGGGCGATGCACGAGTGGGTGGGGACGGACTTGGAAATCCACTTCAACGAAGTTGTGCTGATGGGTTCGGGGGATATCGTCATCAAGAGCAACGGCTCAGCCGAGCAAACGATTCCGGTGACGAGCGGGCAAGTGGTGGTTGCGGGCGACGTGGCGAGGATCGATCCGTCGCCGTTGCTGGAGCCCGAGGAGGATTACTACGTTGAGATTGCTGGTGGGGCGTTCTTGGATATGGCTGGGAACGATTACGCCGGGATTACCGGCGAGACGAAGTGGAGCTTCACGACACGCCCCACCCGGCCTTACGGGGCAGAGTATGACGATACGTCTGAGTACATGATCGGCAACGTGAAGGTTAGCGTCGTGCTGCTTGAATCTATGGGGGGTAGCGAGGACTGGACACAGGACGAGAAAGACAACGTCAAGGAAGAACTGTCTGAAGGTGCCGACTGGTGGGAGAGACTAGCATTCAATTTAACAGGGGACCAAGGGGACCACGTCACATTCTCCTTCGACTGGACATACCTGAATACCCCGATCCTCACGAACTGCGAACCGATCGAGGGAGGGGGTTATACGGACGACGCACCGTATAACGAAGCACGGTGGATCAACGACTTTCTGGATAAGGCGGTTCTGGATACGGAGGGTGACTACAGGCGTGACACCAAGGGTTACGAGGACGACGTCTCCAGGTGGAATGACTACCTGCGAGCAAGGTCCCCTGGTATGGACTGGGCTTTCACGGTGTTCGTGGTCGATTCTTCAAACGACGACGACCATAGATTCGCGGACGACAAGGCCTGCTACGCTTTACGCGGCGGCCCACGTGTCGTGCTGACGTACGGCGCCGGCGGAAAGGGGATTAAGTCCTTGGGAAGGGTTTTCGCCCACGAGACCGGCCACATCTTTCACGCCCTTGATGAGTACCCCGGCGCGAAAAGCGACTATTTCGACCATTCCGGCTACTACAACACACAAAACCTCAACGCCTATGACGGACATCCCAACCGCTCGGATCGCACCATTAGCATTATGGCGGAGAATGAAAAGCAGGAAAAAGCGTATGTTGCGGGAATATCCTCGATTACCTCGCTCCAGATGATCGGGTTCCTCCAGGATTCCGACGGCGACGGGCGAAGCGACGTGGTGGACGTTCCGCTGGAGCTGACGGGAAGCGGAAGCTACAACCCACTGACGGGCCAATACGAGTTCTCCGGAAAGAGCTCGGTCAAGACTCTTGAGAATCTCAATACCGGCTACAGCAACCGCAACGACATCACCATCAACACGGTCGACAGGATCTATTATCGGCTCGACGGCGGCAGTTGGGTGGCTGGCAACGAATATGGCTTGGCCGATACCGTCGTTTCCCAAGACGTGGCCGTCGGTCCGGGCACACACACCATCGAATTTTTGACGAAGTGTGACAGCCCGAGCGTCTATTCTCGCATTTGGCCCGACACACCCGACACATTCGACGTCTCTCTCGATTTGGGCGACGCCCCGGGTCCGAACTACCCAACCCTCTATGCCAATAACGGGGCGCGGCATTCGGTCAACACGGACATCCGTCTCGGCGCCTCTATCGACCCCGACCCCGACGGGCAGCCCACCGCCACCGGGGACGACGACAACGGCGGCGACGAAGACGGTGTCAATGTTCTCACGCCCCTGGTCCAGGGCAGCATTGCCCACATGACGGTCGACGCCTCGGTTGACGGGTTCTTGAACGCCTGGATTGACCTCAACGACGACGGGGATTGGAGCGATCCGGGAGAGCGGCTCTTCTTCGACCAGCCCCTCGTTGCCGGGAGCAATGCCTTGAGCTTCGTGGTGCCCTTCAGCGCGACCGCCACGTCGCAGACCTTCACTCGGTTCCGCTTCACCAGCTACGACCCGGGCGGGACCCTGTCGTTTGACGGCCTGGCCAGCGACGGCGAAGTGGAAGACTACGAGGTGTCGATCGAGGCGGCTCCCGCCGATCAGGTCATCGACGCCGAGGAGGCCAAGCCGGGCGACGCCGGCGACGGCTCGCCCGACGACTTCCTCATCATCCGCTCCGTGGCCAACGTCACGGTGTGGGCCAACGGCGTCCTGGTTCGCGACCTGCCGGTGGCGGGCGTCAACAGCATCACGGTCAACGGCTCGGACGACGACGACACGCTGACGGTCGATCTGGCCGGTGGCAACCCGGTTCCCTCCGACGGCGTGACCTATAACGGCGGGGGTTCGCTCGGGGATTCCCTGACGATGCAGGGCGGCTGGGCCGATACGATTGCCCACACGTTCGCCGATGCCGACAGCGGAGACGTTGATATCGACGGGGCGACCATCACGTACACCGGGCTGGAAGTGATCTTCGACAACCTGGGCGCCTTCACTCGTGCGTTCAATTTCAGCGCGGCCGATGACACCATCACACTGGGCGACGACCCGACTGCGGCCAATGCGATCTCGCGGATTTCGAGCGACAGTGGCGAGACAGTCGACTTCCGCAATCCCTTCAAGTCGTTGACCGTCAACGGGGGCGGCGGCAGCGACGACATCACGCTCGAGGCCCTGGACTCCCACGCCGATGCGCTCGAGCTGCTGGCGGGCGAAGGGGCCAATGGTATCGCTCTGTATAGCATCGACGTCCGCACCGGGCCGGCTGGCACGTTCCTCGCGCAACTTACCCCAGAGGAAGGCTCTTCAGAGATCGAGTGTGACTTGCTAACCGGGAATTGCTACACCCAATGGAATCCGGATACTGGCTTAGCTGTCCAGCAGTTCAATCCCAGATCGGGGCGGCCGTTGGGGCCGCCGGTAGACACCTCCAATCGGTTTCCCGCTTTGGAGTTTGTGGGGGGAACATTGTATGGTGCCTTCCACGACCCCGTTACGCCTTCCGAACTGGCAATCCTGGATCCCTTCACCGGCGACGTCGCGCCCATCGGCCTGACCGGCGTCGGTCCCATTACGGGGCTCGCCTTCGACTGGCTCAACGGCGTCATGTATGGAGTCGACGCAATTTGCCCTGGAGATGAAGGCGCTCCCTCGACGTTGTATACGGTGAATCTGGCCACGGGCGCCGCGACCGCGGTGGGTGTCACGGGCTTCTCCCTTCGCAGCCTTGAGTTCGGTCCCGATGGCAATTTGTATGCCGGCGACAACGTGGGCAATCTGTACCAGGTCAATACGGCCACTGCCGCCGCTACGCTTCTTGGTCCGACCGGGTTTGCCAGCGTCTCGGCTCTGGCCCTGCGGAGGACTACCGCTGCCGCTGCGTTTTCGCTCCACGTCATCCCCGAGAGCCCCAAGGTAACGAGTGTCACGGCCAGCCCGACGCTGCTATCGGCGGACGAGGTGGGCCCAGGGGCGTTCACCGTGAAAGTGGTGTTTAGCGAGGCAATGGACACGGGCGCGACGCCGTCGTTGTCATTCAGCCCGGACGTGGCCGGAAGTCCTTTCCCGGCGCTAAGCAATGGCTCGGGCGCCTGGTCCACCACGGTGGCGATGAACGACACCTATACCGTGACCTACGACGTCGAGTTACGGGACGCGAGCTTCCAGGACGTCACGATCGACGTGATCGACGCCAAGGACGCCGCCGGGAACGATCAGAGGGACTACACACCCGAGGCCGAGTTTAGCATCGACATCCAGCTGGATTTCGGCGACGCCCCATCGCCCTATCCCACGTTGCGGGATGACAATGGCCCGGTTCATCCGGCGCTGGGTCCTACGCTGGGGGCGGCTCGCGATTCGGAGATCGATGGCCGGCCATCGGCTGCAGCTGACGGCGACGACATGGACGCAAGCGACGACGAGGACGGCGTGACCTTCGGCGCCCCACTGGTGGCTTCCCAGTCGTCCGGCAACACGGGCAGCGTCACGGTCGACGCCAGCGCTTCCGCAAAACTCGATGCCTGGATCGACTTCAACCAGGACGGCGATTGGGACGATTCGGGTGAAAAGATACTCGACGACCATTCCGTGTCGGCGGGCGCCCACGCATACTCCTTCACCATCCCCGCGGGGGCCCTGGACGGCACCGCCTTCTCCCGCTTCCGGCTCAGCACCGCGGGTGGACTCGCACCCAACGGCCTCGCCGAGGACGGCGAAGTCGAAGACTACATGGTGACGCTGGTGCCGGAGCTGACGATCGACGACGTTACCCTCTCCGAAGGCGACCAGCCTGACACCACGAATTTCGTGTTCAACGTCACCCGCAGCCAGAACGACACGGCGATCTCGGTTGACTACACGACGGCGCACATCACGACAGACGACAGCGACTTCACCCTGCAGAGCGGCACGCTGAACTTCGCTGCCGGTGGCGCCATGTCCAAAACGGTCACCATCACCGTCAATGACGATGATCTGGTGGAACTAGACGAGACGTTCTCCGTGGACCTGTCCAACCCCGTAGGGGCCGTGATCGGCGACGCCCAGGGGATCGGCACGATCGAGAATGACGATACGCAGACGCTGACGATCGACAGCCCGACGGTCACGGAAGGGACGGGCGGCACGAAGACGCTGACGTTCACGGTGACGGCTCCGCTGGCGGTCCAAGAGGGGTTTAAGGTGGCCTTTGCCGCGGCCGACGGCACGGCGGGGGCGAGCGACTACAGCGTGACGGCCGGCAGCCCGCTGACGTTCGCGGGTACTGTGGGCGAGACGCAGACGATCGCGGTAGATATCACGACGGACGCGATCGTGGAGGCCAACGAGCAGTTCACAATCACGCTGGGCGACGTGACGGACACGACGCCGGTTCAGGACGCGGCGATCACGACCGGCGCGGTGGGGACGGGCACGATTGACAACGACGATACGGCGACGTTCACGATCAACGACCAGACGGTAGACGAGGATGTCGGGACGATGACGTTCACGATGTCGCTGGACAATCCGGTGGACACGGCCGTGGTGGTCGACGTTACGTACACGGACGTGACGGCCACAGGTGGTGGTACAGACTACGACTCGGCCGCGGATCAGGTGACGTTCGCGGCGGGTGACACGGCGGACAAGACGGTGACGGTGGCGATCACGGATGACGACACCGCGGAGGGCACGGAGACGTTAACGGCGAGCCTGAGCACGAGTACGGCGTTGGGCGACCGCTCGGTGGACCTGTCCGACACAGGGACGGGAACGATTACGGACGACTTGGACGAGGACGGTGTCGAGGACGCAGTTGAGGCCCTCGCCGGCGGCGGCAGTGGGGATGGAAACCAGGACGGAATCCCAGACAGCGAACAGTCCCACGTGACCTCGCTGCCCAATGCAGCGGACGGACAGTACGTGACCATCGTCACACTCGGGGGAAGCCAACCTAGGAATGTCCGCTCGGTCGAGGCGCCACCTTTGCCTGAGGAACTGGCCGACATCGACCCGATGCTCGGTTGCCTGGACTTCGAAGTCCACCAGCTTGCCCCGGATGGTACCACGACCGTGGAACTGATCGTGCCGAACCTGGACGCGTCCAACAAGCTGTACAAATTCGGCCCCACTGCGGACGATCCCGCGCCACACTGGTACGAGTTTCACTGGAACGGCACCGTGGGTGCTGAGCGGGTCGGTGAGAAAATCGTCGTCCACTACAAAGATGGCGAGTTGGGCGACAACGACCTCACAGCCGACGGCAAGATTGTGGATCCTGCCATCCCCGCCTTTGATGCCCTGCCGTACCACAACCGTCCGAACCCCTTCGACGTCAATCACGACACGCACGTTACCACCCTCGACGTCCTGCACACGATTGGCGATATCAATCGCAACGGCAATCGCACGCTGGACCCGTACAGCCTGGTCTTCAGCGATCCGGATCTATACGTCGACACGAACGGCGACGGTGAACTCTCGACCCTGGACGTTCTGGTTCTGATCCAGGCCATCAATCAACAGGCAGCCGCAGAGGGAGAACCGCTGCATCATCAGCCGGCGTCGCTGAGTGCGTCCCCAGTCGAGCCTCTTGCGGTTGGCGCGACCGCGCCGTCAGTGGGAAGCTTGCAGTTTGACGCAATGCCTCGGTGCGAGTCAGTTCCGCTCGCTTTGGCCGCCCAGAACGATTCACGCTCCGATCACTCAAACAACCCTCGCTCGCAACGCGATGTCCACGACCGGGCAGTGATGAGCTTGCTAAATGAACCAACAAGGCATTTCAAGGCTGGTTTTCGGGAGGGCGAAGCTCCCGCTGAGCCGTGTCTTCCCGCGCTTTCGGCTCGGCGGGAGCCTCGCCCTCCCGGTTCTGAAAACGCTTCAAGCATGGTTCGGACCAAGATATCCCCGGCCAGAGTCACGGCGTCCTCGAACGCACTGGCAGGGGCGAACACGATCGGCGATCACGAGGCCAAGGACTTGGTGTTTGCACACGAGCTGGGCGAATGGCTTCCTTCAATCTCCGATTGGCTGATTCTCCGGCTCTAGCCCGTAGGGCGGCGATCTTTATCTCCCGTTCTATCGCTATCTCAGCCGTTGTATCGTACCGTCGCCGTCCCAATCGCAGGTCCAGGTGCCGTTCTCTCCGTCGATTATGAAGGTGTGGTCGCCGAAGGTGTCGCGGAGCATCTGATTGAAACTTGCGGCATCAAGCCGGGCGCTTCGGAGATAGGGAAAAACCGAGACCTGGACAAAGGACTCGCTCGAGCGGCCCTGGAGGCGGTACCTACTGCGTCACCAACCCGCTATAATCGCGGGCACGCGATCCTTCCTGAAAGTGTTGCCCATGAGCGATGTTACCCGGATCTTATCCTCCATCGAACAAGGCGACCCTTCGGCGGCCGAACAGCTCTTGCCCCTTGTCTATGATGAACTGCGGAAATTGGCCGCCGCGAAGATGGCTCAAGAGAATCCGGGCCAGACGCTCCAGGCGACGGCACTGGTGCACGAGGCGTATTTGCGCTTGGTGGATAACGAGAAGGCCCAGCATTGGAACAGTCGTGGGCACTTCTTTGGCGCCGCAGCCGAAGCGATGCGGCGGATACTGATCGACAACGCCCGCCGAAAAAAGCGGCCGAAGCACGGCGGTGCCCGGCAGCGAGTTGAGTTGGACGAGGCGTGCTGCCTGGGCTGTTCGCCTGCCGACGATTTGCTGGCACTGGACGAGGCCCTTACCCGACTGGCAAGCCAGGAGCCGGCCAAAGCCGAGTTGGTCAAGCTGCGTTTCTTCGGCGGACTCTCCCTGGACGAAGCAGCCGAGGCCCTGGGGATCTCGCGCGCAACTGCTAAGCGTTATTGGACTTACGCGCGAGCGTGGCTCTATGCCGAGATCGACCCGGAAGAGAATCAGGGCCCAGGGTCAATAGCGTTCGGCCCCAGATTTGCTAGTCCAAATTCCTTCTTCTTTGGCACGCC
>CAZUAH010000626.1:0-7810 GCA_964617665.1 uncultured Pirellulaceae bacterium | reverse complement strand
CGCCCCCAAAATACCAGGCAAGTCAACAATGGTTCTGGTGTCCGCTCACATTGCTTGAGCCTGTCGTGTTATCTCGCGGACGCTGAAGTGCCCCGTTACGTATGCATTGTGACAGATGTTTTTCTCGTAGGGATTCATGTTCCCTGTCTGGTCGCCGGAATCGACCTGTGTCTTCGCTGGCCAGAGTATTCGGCGCTGTCTACCCTGCTAGGCGTTGCCCTCGGTTATCTCACGTGTCTATTCCCTGTTTGCGGTCTCTGGATGTACCTGCTAACGTGACGACGATCGCAGATCGTGAGATGATAGACCGGACCCAGATGTTCAGCCGATCTTAGGACAAGCGATGTTTCGCCGTTCGAGATTGATACTCCTTGTGTTTGTTGCCGCTATCTTGGCAGTAATTGTGGCTCAGGGGCCTATGCGATCGCGTCGTCAAGCGGATTCGGATGTTGCCCAAGAAGAGACCGGACAAGCAAAAGCACAACCAAGTCAAGCCCAACGGAAGTCTTTACGACGAATCAAGGAGATGGGTGGTATTGCGTTCGACGGGCATATGCGGACACCTGTCGCGTTAGAGGACGGCGAAGAGCAGATCCTTACCGAATTCACCATTGAGACTGACAACAGTCCGAAAGAGGCCGCCTTCACGGTCATCCTCAACGGCTATGGCGACATGGACGAGGTTCTAAGACATGTGCTTTCCCTAGGCAATGTCGAACAGCTTAGTGTTGCTGAATCTGGAGTCACAGACGATCTTCTTCGAAAGATCGGCAGACTTCGCGCCCTGAGGCTGCTATACCTTACAGACACGGCCATCGGCGACGTCGGATTGTCGCATCTCGCGAGACTCAAACAGTTGGAGATGCTTGGCCTGGGCCGGACTGCCGTAACGGACGAGGGGTTGAAGCATTTGGAAGAGATGGAATCGTTGAAGGGGTTGTCCCTTAAGGGTTTGCCAATAAGCGACGAAGGACTATCGCACATTGCGCGACTAGGCTCTCTTGTCGCACTGTCACTCAAAGGGACGCAAATCACGGACGAAGGCGTTAGGCATCTCTTTGACCTTGGCAACCTACGAGGGCTAGACGTTCAGAACACGCAGGTCACTGACTCCGGCATTCGCCGTCTTGAGGAGGCGTTGCCTGAATGCAACATCGCAACGGGATCGACTTCGGGGGGCAATTGAACGCGAATCGGTGATCCGAAAGGAGACTAACATGACAAGACGCCGTATACCTGTTTCATTGTCTCTTGTCTTTCTTAGCTTGGCGGCGTCTTCTGTTTCTGTCGCCGCAGCCGCCGAAGAACTCGAAATTGGCGGGCCGTTGGCTGGCGTGAAACTGCCGCTGTTCGCGACGCAACACGGCGAACGGCCGGGATATCCGGGGTGCATACCGGAGTTGATGGAAGAGGGCGAAGACTTTGAAGACATGGGGCACGCCTATCGCGAGTGGGGACCGCAGGGTCAGGCTCCGGAGCGGCAGCTTTATGACGGATCGGTCGAACATTGGCGAGGCTACATGTTCAAATATATGCCGATCCGCAGTTTCTTCGACAGCCAGAGTCAATTGAAAAACTTCGTGGCTCCGAAATTCCCTGGCGCCGACGCTTCACAAGCCGAAACCTACGCTGCGCCAGTTTACTGGGTGCCACGTCATCAAACACCGCGGCCGACCGGCCGTTTTGCCGAGCCCGTGCCGGTGGTGCGAATGAAGGTCGACGTGCCAGTGCTGAAACTCGACCTGGGCGAACTCGACCAAGGCTTGTACACCGTGCGCGTAATCGGTGCCGTCGAAACCGAAAAGCTGCGCCCGTTCCGCGAACCGCTGTTTATGCGAATGAGTGTGAACGACGGTCTGAACGGCGGGACTTCGCAGTACCGGTTGCGGTTGGGCTACTGCGACGAGTTTTACAGCGTGGCCGAGTTCTATTTCCACGCCACTGCCAAGCGCCGCTACCGAGCCGAGTTGGCTGTGGATCGTGGCTCGACGGTCGACTTGCTCGTACACAACGTCACGCTGGACGATGCGCTGGCCGGCACGCTGCGGCAGGCGATCAAAACCCGCACTACCGTCGCCAGCGCAGGACCTGCGGCAAAGGCGGCACTGGCCGAAGCCAAGGAGCAAGGTCGAACCATACCCGAACCGCTCGACCAACAGCAGCGACTCCAACGCGATGCGGATATCTGGAACGGATTCCCACCAGTCAACACCCAAGGTAGCAGCATCCGCGTGGGCCACGGAGGCTATGGCTCGATCCGCGGCGTTCGAGCAGGTTCAGACCTGCTGGCTGGCGAACAGATCATGGAACAACACGGCAACTGGGTCTCGCCCCAGAAGGCCGGCGAAATGCGGAACCGGGAAGGTTGGAGCGAAAGCGACGTGTTCCTGGCCAATCCGAAACTGAACCTCGTCTACACGATGGCTGATTTGCGAGCCAACAAGCCGCTTCCCGATCCCTATCCGCTGAAGGACGACGGGGCCGGATTGTACTTCCCGGACACAGACAAACCCGAGGAGGGAGCCGTCTGGTCGCCTATCGGGAACCGCGTGCATGAACTGAATCGCGGCTACTACCAGAATGTCGGCCGGTCCCTCAAATTGTACAAGCAGCGTGGCAATCGAGACGACGCTCATGACGCTGCGATCACGCTGGTCCGCTATGCCTACGCCTTCCCCAGGCTTGATTTCTCCGAGTACGTGAGTAACACGGCCCACGATCCCGGACCGTTCAACCGCGATGCCAGTTGTCGCCGTCGCTTCACGGCGGCCTTCTTCCTGCCGCATTATCCGCTGTATGTCAAACCGATCATGTACGAATACGACGAGTTGTTCGATTTCATTCAAGGCAATCGTCGACTGGCCGAATCGGTTGGACGGTTCGTGCCTTGGGTGAAGACGCCGGAAGACGTGATCCGTTTGATCGACGTGTATTTCGTTCAGACTGTGGCCAAACGCATCATGCGATATCACTATCACACGGACGTAGTGGACATCGCCAATCTGGCGTCCATTGTCGGAAACCGCGATGTCACGGATCCGTGGATGGAATGGCTCTTCTCGCGCACATTCATCTACCCGTTGCCAGTCGCCGGCGTCCAGGATGTGATGATCAGCGGTTGCACGCGCGAGGGGACGGAGGTGGTTGGTTCGGCCTATTACGCTCAGGGCGAAGGTGCGTTGCGCGTAGCTGCATCGCTGGATCTGTACCTGAAAACTGGCGGGAATCCGAAGTTCGATCTATCGGATTCGCGCCGTTATCCGAAACCTGCAGCGCACAGCTATTGGCGGCTGGATAACGTGGTTGCCGGCGGCGACTTCCTGCGCATCGGCGATGTCTGCGGCCCGGACAAAGTCCCTGGACACACGCTGCGCGACCTGGGCTTCGCCCGGCACGGCTGGCGATGGACACGAGACCCGAAGTTCGCCTTCGTCATGCGACATTACCTGGATCGCGATGGTGAGACGGACAAAGAGTGGTCTGAGATCGAAAAAGCTGCGGAGCAACAGCTGCGAGCTCCTTGGCTGGAGAACCGCTCGCGCGTCTTGCCCATGTGGGCCGGCGTACTGGAAACGGGCCACTCGCACGACGATTGCCGCTTTCGCCGAGCTGCATACCTGCGGTTGGGTTTTGGCGTGGGACACGAGCATTACGACTCGCTGGACCTGCAAGTCGCAGCCCATGGACTGCCCATGACGATCGACGGCGGGCAGCGGCCGGGCTATTCAGTGCCCGGCGATCGGACCACGCGTGTTCACAATCTGGTGCAGGTGGACGGGCATCCGGCGTTTCGCCATTCATGGGCAACCGCGTTGGCCGATCATACCGGCGCGCGATACCTGGCCGCCAACGCCGCGCCGCCGGAGGGAGTCGACTTGTTCCGTCGGCAGATCGCACTGGTTGACGTAGACGAAGGCGATGGCTCGACGAAGCTACCACCCGACCAGCAGGTTCCAACAGCAGAATTGCCCGGCGATGTGACGACGGCCAACTCGTATGTGTTCGATGTGTTCCGCGTCGGTGGCGGTCAGCGGCACACCTATTGCTTCCACGGACCGCTGAACGACGATTTCGATTGGAATGCAACGAAGGTAAAGCCACCGGCCGAAGGCACCGACGAGGCCGAATATCTAAGCCGATTCAAGTTGATGCCCGAGATGAACGCCGCAGGCGACGCGCCAGACACACTGGAGGCGACATGGCAGTTAGCTCGTGAGGTCGAGGGAACCGGTGCGGGCGAAAAGGAGTTGTTGCGCAAGAACTACGATCCCGACTCGCCGCGGAAGTACACGCGTTTGCACCTTCTCGACGCGGGCGGAATGCGGGCGCTTCGAGGCGAATTTGTCTGCCGCCAATGGAAATACCATTTCACAAACTTGATGGTCCGCACCGGTGAGGCTGCCGAGTCGACGCCACGGGTGTTCGTCGCCCTCGTTGAGCCCTATGTAGGCGAACCGTTCATCGCCAGCCGCCGTCAGTTGCGCGTTGCTGGGAATGACACTGATGCGCGACGTCCGGTTGCCGTGGAAGTGAAAACCCGCAATGGTCACACCGACGTGTGTTTCGCTGACGGCCATTCAGATCGAATGCGTGACATTCCTGAGGCAAAGTTCAAAGTCTCCGGCGAGTTCGCCTTTTACTCGACCGACAACGCCGGGCTGCGACAAGCGACGCTGGTGGGCGGTCGAACGCTCGAAAGCCCGCTTGTCAAGATCACCACCGTTGCGTCCGAACGCCGCGGTACCGTCACTCGGGTCGACTACGAAGCACGCGAGATGTGGATCGACCAACCCTGGCCGAAGCGGCAGGGCGAGTCGGTTTTCGAAGTCGGTGTTCCGAATCACTGGACAACCTACACTGCCACGTCTATTGCCTCTTCCGGAGACGGCAGCGTGATGGCATTGAAGCGAGGCGCCGACTACTTCCGCAGTCAAATCGAAGAAGTCAACGCCGCCGAGTCCACAGTCACGACCACCCTTCGGCCACTGGTTGAGTACCTGGACCACAACCGCGCCGGTTGGGTGGCGTCGGACGAAGCGTACAAGTCGTTTTGGCGTGCGACATACTCGGGCGAAGGCCGCTTCCGGTTGGACGATGGACCGACCGTCAATCGCGAGGCATTTGGCGAAGCGGGCGTATTGCGACTGTGGGAATATGGCGTTGGGGACATCGTGCGACAGAGCACCTCGGTGTCACTGCGGCGGATTGAAGACGGAATCTTGGAATTAACGAATGACGTACCGGTTGACGTTTCCCTTCCAGGACGACAGATCCAGTCATCGAGCGACCGAAAGAACTGGGGCCCCAAGGCGACGGCCCTTCACCTTCCCGTAACCGGTCGTCCGATATACCTGAAAGTCGTCGGGCCTTAATGCAGCGACAGGCCCCTCGTTCAGCCGTATTTTGCGCGCTTGACAACGCTGCGCAGCCGTGACACATTGACATCGAGTTGTAGCGGTGCGGTTTACGGGAGGTCATTTCCAGTGGCACAAGAAAAACGGCTACCTTCTTTCATCCTATTGGCTTGCACATTTGCTTTGGCCAGCCTGGGCAAAAGCCTGCCTGGCGATGCCAGCGCGGCCGAGGCGATCGAACTTCAGGCCAAAGACACGATCACCGCACTGGAGATGAACTGCGGCGACACGCTTCGGTTTGCGCTGCGCAATGGGCAAACGCGGACGCTTGTGCTTCAGGATACCTCGGCAGCCATTGTCGAGCGGGTCGAACCGGGCGGCATTGTCTATCGCTTCGATTGTCGAGTTCTGGTCGACGGCCAACCAATGACGATGCGCCGTTACGCCTGCAGCCAGGAGTGTTTCTACGAACCCTACGTCGTGAATGGCGTGCGAATCTGGCCGGATATCGTGAAAGACGCATTTGATTTGATTCCCGTCCGCTATCCGAGGAATGGAAACCTGCAATGCGTCCCGCGAAAGGACGCTCGCTTTGCCATCCAGGACGCTACGTTGCGAATCTGCCCCGAGGAAACGCAACCATGGCTGGACGAGGAACAGAACTACATCGACGTGGGCCGTTGCTATAACGGCGATGACTGCTACTTGGGGCCGTACCTCGGGCAGGCCTGCCATGTGGGGATGGACATCAATCACCCGAAAGGTAGCCTGCTGCTCGCGCCGATCGCCTTCGACACCCAGGCCTACTTCAACAGCCTGAAGGCAGGGCACAACAACAATCGCTGGCGCGGCATCCGCCGCTGGCCCAATGGCGACGTTTGGGCCTTACAGACGCATCACTTGATTGAACTGTTGGTTCCTGAGCGTACGCCCCTTTCCGTCGGCACCGAGTATGCGACAACGGCGGGTGTGCACGTGGGTAGCCACGAGCATACGCACTTCGAATTCAAGGTCGGTCGCCCGCGCTGCTCCGAGAGAGGCGAGCAGTCAGGGGCCTTGCCCCCTCTCCCTTTGGGAGAGGGCCGGGGTGAGGGCACGTCTGGAACACAAGACCCTCATCCTAACCTTCTCCCAGGGGGAGAAGGGACTTCTGGGCCTTCCTCGTCTACTGCGTTTCCGATTGACTTTGACGATCAATCGGAACTGGCCCAAGAACGCCCCGAGGTCCTGCACCTGGATCCGTGGATCGTCTTCTGGCAGATCTTTGAAGATCAAAAGGCTCGCGATGGTGCGATTCGCGCGTCGATCGCTCCACTTTCGCCGTGCCAAACGGGCGAACCGGTCACATTTTCGGCAGACGGTTCGTGTAAGGGCGCCAACGGCGCAGAGCCATCGTACTTCTGGAGGTTTGGCGACGGTGGTTTTGCGATGGGCCTGAAGCTGCAGCATACGTTCGCACGTGCTGGTGTGTATCCCGTGACGTTGGTCGTCCACGACGGAACGAACCAAGCCACTCAAACGCAACACATCACAGTGAACGGCGAATCCCTTGCCGCCCCTGCACTCGCTCTGTCGGCACCTGACGAAATTGCCTTTCGTCGTCGTCCGGTGCCGGTCGCTGACGTGTACGGCGTAGCTGCGCGGTCAATACCGCATACGTTGGAGTTTGTGGCGCGACCAACGCGGCCCGTGCCGCTGGCGAAGACTGTCTGCCTGCGGAATCAGGGCGGAGGCACGCTATCGACAATGAACAGTCCCTCGATCAAATACTGGAAAGGTGATAACTGGCTCACGATCGAAGCGTCCGGCAAGGGAAACGTCCAATCTCTGCGCGTTGGCGTAGATGGAACCGGCCTTAGCGCTGGGGAATACTTAGCCGTGGTAGCTATCGACTGTCCTGGTGCGATCAACTCACCACAGAGTTTCCGCGTCATGCTCCGCGTTCCGTCCGTTCCACCGTCCGCGCAGCTGACGATCGACGATTGCGATGACGCTTGTTACGCGAGTCCGTACTTCTGGGTCGGGCATCGCTTCTGCCGATGTCCGAGCGGAAAGCGAGGTCACGAAGGCTTCTATCTGACCAACGGCAGCAAGTCAGCAGCCGGCGAGTTCGTCCGGTTTACCCCTGATCTGCGAAGCGGTCGATTCGAGGTGACACTGGCCGACGAGACTCCATTCAGACCGGGGACGGAATTCGACGTGCGAGTGTGCCACCGTGACGGGGATTCAACCGCAAGAGTTGTCCCGGCCAAGTCTCGGACCATCGGCACGTTCGACTTCGACGAAGGCTCGGATGGTTTCATCGAAATCCTTGCTGAAGGGTCGAAAGGACTGGTCATCGCCGACGCCGCACATTTCCGCCGCGTGGCAGACTGACTGGACTCGAAAGCTGCCTCAATCCGCCTTTTCGAGCAACAGGTAGTCGAGCCCGAACATGTGGCGTTTGATCGCTTTCT
>CAZUAH010000625.1:0-7824 GCA_964617665.1 uncultured Pirellulaceae bacterium | reverse complement strand
TTGGGTGGCCGGGGCTGGACTGAGCGTCCGCGAGGGAAGCCCCGGGGTTTCGGGCTTGCGCCCTCCAACCCCGGCCACCCAGACCACAATCTACCTGACAAATATCGATAGCCGCACCACTACCAGGATTGCTTCTACTCGATTTTCTCTTGTTGATTCCCGTTGAGTTGCGGGAGCCTGTCGCGGCGAAACTCTAGACGGAATACCGACCCCGCTCCCTCTGCGGAATCGAACGATACCGTACCTCCATGCTCCTGGGCGATCTTCCGCGTCGTCAGAAGCCCAAGCCCCGTTCCTTTGCCTGTGACCTTGGTGCTGAAGAAGCTGGAGAAGATCTTCTTCTTGATGTCGTAGTCCATCCCGGCTCCATCGTCAGCAACCTTGTAGATCAACGTGCCGTCTCGCTCGCTCGTCGAAACCATCACGTGGCGGTTTTGTTTGTCGCTCACTTCACAGGCATCCAGTGCGTTGGACACGAGATTGACCAGGCACGTGTGGATACCGTCCTTGTCCATATTCGCCCCGGCGAGATCGTTTTGAAAGTCCGCCTGGATTTCGATGCCTTTTCGTCTTGCCATCTCGCGGAATAGAGCCACGACTTCGCTGGCCGGTTCGTTGGGATCGACAAGTTCGACCTGCGCGGTGCGGCCCTTGGCGAACTCGAGAAACTCTTTCACGAACTCCGTAATCCGGCCGATATCCTGCTCCAGCATTTCCCAGCCTTTGAGGATGCGTCCCGCATCGCTTCGTTCCAGGCCGGACCGCAGCACGTACATACCACCGTCGATTCCCATCAGCAGATTCTTGACGCCGTGGGCCAAGCCAGCTACGGTTTGACCGACGGCTGCCAAGCGTTCGGCGTCCAGCTTCTCCTGCTCCAGCAGTTTCATTCTCGTGATGTCCGTGGACATCTCGATGACGTAGCGGATAGTACCGTCCTGACCGATCAACGGGACCATTTGCACCAGGTAGTGGCTCGGCTTGCCGTCGCGGGCGACTCCTTCCTCTTCTCGTTGGCGAACCAGGCCGTCGACAAATGTCTTACTAGCCGCGCAATTCTCGCATCGCTCGGAAAGACCCTTGTACACTTCGTGGCAGTAGCGGCCTTTCCAATCGCCGTAGTTCTGCGCGAAATGCGGATTGGCCTCGACAACGTGATGCTCGCGGTCGATCACTGCGATGCTCACCGGCACCTGATACCAGAGCTGCGTATGTATCCAGTTTCGTATGTCTTCCATGCTTACTTCGTCGTGTTTTCTCGGTCAAAAACGTAGGGTTCCATTTCGTGGAGCCGAGTGGCATCGTTGTCGCGGTGGCAGTTGGCACACTGCGCAAAGCTGGCCGGATACTTGTCCGGCTCCTGATTCACGTGATTCTCGTGACACGTAATGCACAATTTGTGCATAGCGTCCATATAGCCGGTGGCGAACCCGTGCATCCCGCCGTCTGGCGAACTGACGAGCGAATTCTCGACCAGCATATCCGTGTGGCATTCGGTACACGCCGAAGCCGTGTCTCGGTCTTTGACTGAGTTCGAATCCTGATGACAGGCGACACAACTCTGGTTGCCTTCAAGCTTGTCGACATGTCGCGAATGGTCGAAGATGTCCGTCTCCAGGTACATGTCACGATGACACTCCCAGCAGGAAGTGTTCCGGTCGTAGGGCATGTTCAAGTGATGGCACTTGCTGCACGAATCACTTTGCCCCAGCGCCGCTATGTGGTTTCCGTGTGGGAACAGCACCAAGCGTCCATCACGATTACCGTCAATCATCAGCAACCGGACGTGTTGCGCGTCGGGCGGCATCGGTTTTCCAAGCCCGGCAAAGGAGATCTTGCGCCTGGGGCCTTCCGCTTGCTCCTGCATCCAGCCATCCACCGTCCGCGTTCCCGAAACCGAGGTGGTTGTGAATTCCATTCCGGAAAACAACTGGGCAGGAAGAATCGCAATGGCCACGGCAGCACCGGTCAGAGCGGCCAGCGAGTAACGCCGCGGTGCGTTGATCGAATCGGGCAACAGCATTCGTGTGCCCGTCGGGCTGTAGTCCATGTTCGGCAGCCCATGCGGCGGTGCGTCCCCCTCGCCAGCGTGTTCTTGCGGGTAAACCTTCAACCGCTCGACGAAGAAGATGAAGACCAGCATGGCGCCCGCCACGATTCCGAAACTGACTGCCAGTTCCATCCAACTTGGGAAGTACGGCATGTCATCCGGCCGGGCAAACGCTTCGATACACACGTCGAAGCGATATCCGATGACACCCATGATCGTCATCATCCCACAGGTGATAAGACCGGGGCTGCTCTGGCGAATTCGACGAAACGAAAGAAGCGTTGCCGGAACGATCGCGCTGAGCAACAGCTCGAACCAGAACAGCAACGATTGCCAGGATCCGTCAAAGGCGATGGCCAATACGTCGCGTACAACCATATCACCGAGCCTCAGACCGGCATACACGAACAGAACGATCGAGGCAGCCCTCGCCAAGCCGGCTAGCAAATCCTTGCGCAGCTTATGTCCAAAAAACCAAGCCGAAAAGAACGACTCCATGATGACCATCATCAGCCCCAGCCCAACGGCCGAGATCAGGAACAGTACCCAGATGATCGGGCTGTACCAAAGCGGATGAAGTCGATACGGCGTAATCAGGAACAACGAGCCCAATGATGATTGATGTAGGGTGGAAAGGACAATTCCGGTGATCACCAGCGGAATGGTAATCGTTTTGAGGATGCGATGGACCTTTTGAAATAGCGGGCGGTCAAACCAGGGGTATTCGAGAACCACCGGAGCGAACTCCAGGGACAATACCGTCAGGTATAACATCACGCACATGGCCACTTCGAACAGCACCGAATGCTCCTGGGGAAAGATCATCGGATGCCAGATGTGCCATGGCAGCCCCAGGTCATATAGCAGCCCAACGGCTACGGCGAGGTAGCCCAGAAACGCGGTCAGGATCGCGGGGCGGACAAAGCGGTGATAGTCCTGTCTGCCAAAGATGTAGACCGTTGCGGCCAGGACAAACCCGCCCGCCGCCAACGCTACGCCTGACATGACATCAAAGGCTATCCAGAATCCCCAAGGTGTGACGTCCGTGAGTGCCGTGGTTCCGCCGAGTCCACGAGCGAAACGCGCCACGGTCATCACTGCTAGGATGCCCATGAGTGCCCAGAGAATCGTCTTCAGTGTGGTCAATCTGGTGTTCATGCCTTACTTCTCTTCCTTCTCCTCCGACGTTTGCTCGTGGCTGGCCGCTTCTTCTGCCAGTTTCATGCGCCGGCCGATAATCCACCATGCGCCTGCCATCACAGTACCCACGCCTGCAATGATCGGCGGGACTTTCGAGAGCGCCGCCCAAGTCAGCTCCGGCAGCGGCTTGTCACCTAGTTCCGGCTTGAAAGCGAGGAAGTCCAGCGGAATGTCGGATATGTAGATAACGGATGTCCCGCCCACCTCGGTCTCTCCAAAAACCTTGTCTTGGTACCGTCCCGGATTGTCGCGAATCCGGTCGTGGGCCTCCTGACGCGCCTTCTCTCGGTCCCGGAAGAATTTGGTCGCGCCTTCGGGACATGCCTCTACGCACGCCGGCTTGTTCTCCTCGTCGTCTCGAACGTGATCGTAGCACATGTCGCACTTGCGAACGTACGGAACCGGTTCCTCCCAAGCATATCGCGGAATGCCGTAAGGGCAGGCCATCATGCAGTAGCGACAGCCCATGCATTTGCTGCTGTCGTAGATGACGGGACCTTCGGGAGTCTTCTCGAGCGCGCCCACTAGACATGCCGATGCGCAGGCCGGCTCGGCACAATGTCGGCACTGTTGACGCACAAAACGGTCTCCCGGACGACGCACCATGGTCGTGTAGCGGGTGGACGACAAGTCATCTATCCGCCGCTTCCAGCGCCGCGGGACATCTTTCCCCAGTTTGTTTTCCGCCTTGCAGGCTGCAACGCACTTCTCGCAACCGATGCATAGCGTTGTATCAGTGAGAATCGCCCAGGTCATATCGGCTCATCTTCCTTTCCGAGAGTCACTGCCAGCTTGCTGCCAGCATCGGAAGGCCAATGCCATGCCACTTCGGACACCAGTTGTGTTCCGGGAATCAAAACGGCATGACTTAATTTCGTGATCGGGATCAGTACAAATACGAGGTTGGCACTCATCACATGAACCAACAGGGTCGCTTGGAACGAGAATGGATTGATCGCCGGGTGCATCACAAAGAAGCCGGATACGAAAGGCACCGCGATCACGAGCGGCAAGGCATAGTCCTGGAATCTCGACAGCGTTCGCGTAGACCGTGCCGCGACGCGTTGGATCACAAGCGCCACGGCCATCGCGATGGCTACGATGGTCAACACGTCGGCCCACGGATTCGGAATCGCCAGCCAAGAAACGCTTGTCCAGGAGACGCCAAGACCCCGAGCCCACAACGTGATATGCCCGCCCAAGAAAACGGACACTATCAGGATCGCAACGTGGAAGAGTATCGAGGTCAGGCTGAATAGCAGTTCGTTTTTCAACTTGTCAACGGGAAACAGCCATTTCAAGGTTGCCATGCAGACCTGTCGATACGGCCACGTCTTGTCCCCGGCGCGACGCATCGCTCGAACAACCTCCCAAACCGTCAGCACCAGATGGCGAATCAAGCCCAGGATCATGAAACTGAAGGCGAATATGAAGGCAGGGCCTCTCGCGAAATCCAACCAGGCTTCCATTAGTTCTCCTCTTTCTCACGTGTCGCAGTTTCCAAGTTGTCGGCGGTAGTCGATTCGCCCGGCGCGTCTTCACCTGCGCCAAAGTCAATGACCTTCAGCAGCAGATCGTGCAACCCCACGACTTCGACATCATCCAATCCGTTATCCTCACAGACCTCTTTCAGTTGTTTCTTGCAATTAGCACATGGCGAAACGAGGTACTTCGCTCCGGTCGCGCGGATCTGGTCGGCCTTTTGCTTGCCCATCGCTACAGTGCGAAATTCACGGATCTCGTCGATGGATACCGTCCCACCACCGCCGCCGCAGCAGTAGTTCTCCGCGCGATTGGGCGTCATCTCAACGAAGTCCTCGCAGATGGTTTTCAAGATCTCCCGTGGCTCCTCGGTGATCCGACCAGTGCGGGCAATGTTGCAGGGGTCGTGGTACGTCACGCGCCCCTTGATCCGTTCTTCCTTCAGCGGGATGTTCCCCGCCACGAGCTGTTCGTGGGCATACTGCAAACAGTTGACCACCTCCGGCGCATCGGGACCGCAAAACGTCGACACAAACCAAGCGCTCCGCGTCGCGTGGCCACACTCGCCTACCAGGATCTTCTTGCCCTTCAAACGCCGCACCTCGGCGACCACGTTCTTGACGATTCGCTCCATCATCCGGTCGCTGTAGAAGAGGCCGTAGTTGATTCCGTCGTAGTTCCCGGTACCGATCGTCCACGACCCGCCGGTTACGTGCATGACGGCGGCGTTGCCCATCAACGTGTCCGCTTCGAGCAGGTAGTCGGAAACGGCAGGGAAGAAGACGTACTCGGCTCCCTCCACGTCAAAGGGGTATTTGATGTAGTCCACTCCGAAGATGTCCTGGAATTCCTCCTCCAAGAACTCGCACGTGTCCTTGAGCGCAGGAACCGGAATTGCCGACGTGTTCCCAACGCCCTCCAACTGTTCGCGCGTGGCGACCAGCAACGCCTTGGGTATAACGTCGATCTCAGAGAGTAACCATCTCGCCAAGTGGGTAAGCAAGCCGTGGTCAATACCGACGGGGCAGGTCGACTTGCAGCGCCGACACGCCGTGCACCGGTAGACTGCTTCGCCCAACTCGTCGAGATGGCTGTCGGACAAGGTGAAACCGCCGAACAGTCGAGCCTTCAAAAGGCCCGACTTTGTGAAGTACCGCCGAAAAATTTTGAGCAGAAGCTCCGAACGGTGGCAGGGGATATCTTGGTCGTCGCCGGTTGCCTGATAGAGTTGGCAACTCGCTGCGCAACGGCTGCATTTGGTACTGAGACGCGAATAGAGATCCAGGGCAACGTAGTAGCTGGAATGCTGCAGGACGGTCGCAAAGGCTTCGAGAAACTTTCTGGGCCGCTCGGTCACCTGAAGGGCTTTCTCCTCCACGTAGAAACTGTATTTTCCTTTGTTGCCCATGCGAACTGTTCTCCTTCCGCCTATTCCTCTCGTGGATCTGGCTCAGCGCCCGTGATCTGGTTTCCTTTGCGTCCCTCTCGGGAACGAAGCGGCCCCAAGCAAAGAGCTGCACCAGCAGATCTCGGCTGTTTCTGACGCCAAAGAGATGTTGGGAGACCCACGTACGTTTCAGGGAATTGTCCAGTGTGCGTCTGGCTGCAGACTACTTGAATGCCTGGGGCCCACGCACCTGATTCTCGATGGGGAGCGACTGTGCACACGTGACTATGCACAAACTGCGCCGTTCAAACACGGCGGGATGAAATGATCGCGGAATCTGTCGACATGGCGGAAAGAGCCGTGAGGCGGTGACGAAGCATTCCGCTCCTAATCATGCCCGCAAGCCGGGGGGGGGGGCGCCCCACCCCCCCCCCCGCCCCCGGCTTGCGGTTAAACGAGAAAACGCCACACATCGCAGTGGCGAGAAGGATGACCCAGCACACCGGCGTCTAACGATGGAGAGAATTGCACCTATGCAATTGCATTGCATTGCACAATTGCAGCACTGCAATACCCAGGCACGCCACTCAGTGATAGGTTATGGCGTACTTCCGCATCTTGCGCCATAGCGTGCTCTTGTCGATTCCCAAAGCCGCAGCAGTCTTGCCCCGGTGACCATCGTTCTCGCGCAGCATCCGCAGAATGGTTTCCGCCTCTGCTTCCAGAAGCGGATTGCCCGCGGACTTCGGCTCTGCGGGGCTGCTGGTCAATCCTGCGTCCGCCACTTCCGTGGGTAGGCATTCGACGCCGATTCGGTCGTTGCGGCACAGTACAACGGCACGTTCGATGATGTTCTGCAGTTCGCGGATATTGCCTGGGAAGGCGTGCCGCATCAACACGGAAATCGCTTCTTCCGAGATGCCTTGGATGTGCTTTCCCTGCTCGGCGTTGAACTGCCGGATGAAATGGGTGACCAGCAATGGTATGTCTTCGCGACGCTCGGCCAATGGAGGCAGTACGATTCTCACCACATTCAGTCGATAGTACAGATCCTCTCGGAACGAACCCTGTGCGACCTGTTCGACCAAAGACTTGTTCGTGGCCGCGATCACTCTCGCGTCCGCTTTCACGGTCGTCGTAGCGCCGAGCGGCTCGTATTCCTTCTCCTGAAGCACTCTGAGTAGTCTGACCTGCAACGCAGTGGAAATGTCGCTAATCTCGTCCAGGAACAAAGTTCCTTTTTCAGCCAACGCGAAACGGCCCGGCTTGTCATTCTTGGCGTCGGTGAATGCACCCTTTTTGTAGCCGAACAACTCCGATTCGAGCAACGTGTCCGGCAAGGCACCGCAATTCACCGCGACGTATCTCCGTTCGGCGCGGCGGCTTAGGTTATGGATCGCCTTGGCCACAAGCTCCTTGCCTGATCCGGTCGGGCCTTCAATCAGAACCGTGCTGTCGCTGGACGCAACGTCGGGGAGGATATCGAGAATTCGGCGGATTTGGTGGTTCTTGCTGATGATGTCCTGGAACGTGTAGTGGTCGTCGATTTCCTTGCGCAAGATCTCGATTGCAGACAAATCGCGAAAGGTCTCGACGCCGCCAACCGCACGGTCGTCTTCATTGCGCAGAATCGACGTACTGATGCTGACCGGCACCTTCTCCCCGCGGCTGTTCAGGATGTCAATCCGCCGATCCACCCATCGCC
>CAZUAH010000624.1:0-7826 GCA_964617665.1 uncultured Pirellulaceae bacterium | reverse complement strand
CAGCGTGAGTTGACGATTAAGGGCCAGGAAATCCTGACGGCCGACAAGGTGGCTATCCGGGTTAGCATCCTGGTTCAGTTTCGCGTGACCGACCCGAAGACGGCCATGCACGCCGTGGAGAACTTCGCAGACCGGCTGTACAGCGATGTACAGCTTGCAGCTCGGCGTTCTCTGGCCTCGATGACCTTGGAAGAAATCCTCACGAACCGAACTCGGCTAAGTGAGGACATCCTATCCGACGTCAAGGAATCAGCGGCAGGCTACGGTGCAGCGATTCGTCGAGCTGACGTGAAGGACCTCATTTTCCCTGGAAACCTCCAGGAGATTATGAACCGCGTGTTGGCGGCCGAGCGGAATAGCGAAGCCCAGTTGGTCGAGGCACGGACGCGGGCCGAGGTCGAACAGATCCAGGCCCAGTCGCGAGCGGAGGCGACGCGGCGTGAGGCCGAGGCGGAAGCCGAAGCTCGCCGTGTGCGAGAACAGGCGGATGCCGAGGCGTTGCGGGTCCAGGCCGAAGCCGAGGCACGCGCCTACGAGGAGCGTGTCAAGGCAGCCGAGGCGTTGGAAGGACACCCGGCGCTACTGAGGCTGGCAGAACTGGAAACGCTGCGCGAGTTGGCGAAGAACGCCAACGCGCGACTGTACTTTGGTTTCGACCACAATGGCCTAGCTCTTGACGGAGCGGAAGCCAAGCAGGCCGGTTCGTAAGACAGGCGAACCGACAGCCAATGATAACTGTCAATACTCGGGAACCGGCGATCAGCCAGTCGCCGGTTCTCGATTTCATGCCTTGCGAGTGTGACGGACAGCACGGCGGTCTTCGGAACCGCAAGACGGGGTTCAACTCCTCGGCGGGGTACTGCGAAACAATATGTCCTTGGAGTGTGCCGGATTCGCACGCGAGCCCGCGAAGCTCGTAGACCAGGTTCGATTCCTGGCTGGGACACTGGTCGACGTCGTGGCAACTGTATGGAAAGGCAAGGTGTACCATGTCCAGACGCAACTTCAACGAACAGTCGTTTTTTTCGAGACGATGAGCAAGCGCCGAAGGGGATACCCATCCGAGACGCAAGTCAAACGCGGTATCCGAATCGTTCACGGCGACAAGTTGCTGGAGGAGAAGCTCGGACGTAACGATCCTTGCCCATGCGGCAGCGGTAAGCGCTTCAAGATGTGCTGCCTGAAATCAGGCCGCTTTTGATGGCGTCAATCGCGACGACTACTTTTAGAGATAAGGAATAAGACATCGCCCGTTCCCCGGAGCGGGCACTTGGACGCTGGAGCCAGACGGCACGGCAACCGGCTGCAACCCGGTCGAAGTGGGTTCGACTCCCACCGGCGTCTCTGACTGTCCAACTGCCGGTTCAGACTACATCAACCAGAACCTGATGTCCGAACCATTCCTTCGTTGGATGGTCTTACGCTACTGCCCAACTGCCTGCTGGGAGTACATGACGGTCCTAAGGTAGCGATGCCGGGCGACCGGCTAGTGAATGGCGCCGGAGTCTCTCTGAGACAAAGGGGCCGGTCAACGATCGGCGACTTGGTCGCCGGTACGGACGGCCGTAATAAACAACGCTCTTGGCAACCCTTCGTTGGGCATTTGGATACAACGGCGACTGCCGGATTGGAGTACATGGTAAGAGCACGCGCCACCGTGCGCGAGGTCGCGGGTCCGATTCCCGCCCAGGATCATTCGATCACTGGTAGCTCAGTAGATCCTCTGACCAAGACCTTCGTCGCCACTGATACATGACCGACTGCCGATTGGAGTACATGATTTTTAATCCGCGGGTTGTGGGTTCGAGTCCCACCGTCTCCGCTTGAATCACCGGGGACGTAGCTCAAATGGGAGAGCAGCGTACATCTCTGGTCAAAAACCTCGTCGGTCATTTGATAGAAGACATCCTGACTGCCGTTTCGGAGTACATGCCTCAGAAGCCGGAGGTTGTGGGTTCGAGTCCCACCGGCGCAACTTGATATTCAGCGCCGTAGTTCAATGGCAGAACGCCGTAAAGTCTCTGATTCACAACTTCGTCAGGATTCAATACACGCTCGACTGCCGGTGCGGAGTACATGAAGGTTCGACTCCCTCCGGGACCGCTTGGACAAACTACGGTCCCGTCGCTCAATGGTGAGCAACTCTGGCCAAACTTCGTCGAGTGCTGATACACCAATCCGACTGCCGGTGCGGAGTACATCCTTTCCGCCAAACCCAGGAAAGGCCGACATGTGTCGGTGCCGATTCTCTGCCCAGACCCTCGTCGGATGATTTTGAGAGGAGGTCACGATGGCCAACAAGACTTTGTTTTCCAGCATCAAGAGCAAGTTCGTGCGGACAGACACGTACAACGAGGCCGGAGGCCGGGCGTACAAGTTCACGCCGAAGCATGCGCTGTCCCAGATGGCGGCTACCGGCTGCTTCAACGGCGTATTCTACGCGAGCGCCCAGAGCCAACTGGACGAGATGCGCAAGCTGATCGACCAGGTCGACGACAACGTCTTCCTGGCCAAGCTGGCAGTCTACGCTCGTGAGCGTGCCTACATGAAGGACATGCCGGCGGCGCTGTTGGTCGTCCTGTCCAAGCGTGACACCGAGCTGCTGCACCAGGTCTTCGATCGGGTCGTGGACAACGGTCGCGTTCTGCGCACCATGTTCCAGATGATCCGCTCGGGACAGTTCGGCCGCGCCAGCCTGTCGTCTTCGTTGCAGCGGGCTTACCAGCGCTGGCTGAACGAGGCGTCGGTCGGCAAGTTGCTGTCGGCGTCCATCGGTAACGACCCGAGCCTGCGGGACATCCTGCGGATGGCTCGGCCGAAGCCGAAGGATAACGCCCGGCGTGCGCTGTTCGGCTGGTTGACCGACAAGGAGACCGAGAAGTGGGCTCCGGCCACCGAAGCCGACCTGCCGGCTCAGGTCCAGGGTTTGATCGCCTACCGCCAGGCAGACACTGCCGAGGCACAGGCGTTGATCCTGGGTGACCTGTCGGTTCGCTGGGACTTGCTGGCCGACGCGGCCAAGGGTCCGCTGGTCTGGAAGGCGATCGCCCGCCAGATGGGACCGCAGGCTCTGCGGATGAACCTGAACACGCTATTGCGTCACGAGGCGCTCGGCAACGGTAAGGCGGACCGAGAGATGGTCGATTACGTTGCGAGCCGCATCGCGGACGCAGAGGCCATCCAACGCTCGCGTCAGTTCCCGTACCAGTTCCTGGCTGCGTACCTGAACGCTTCGGCTGAGGTTCCGCAGAAGATCAAGACGGCGCTGCATCAGGCAGCCGAGATCGCTTGCGGTAACGTGCCGGAGCTGCCGGGGCCAGTCGTAGTCGGTCTGGACACTTCGGGTTCGATGAGCTGCCCGGTCACGGGCTACCGTGGTCGTGGTGCCACCACGAAGATGCGCTGCGTCGACGTGGCGGCTCTGTTCGCTGCGGCGATCCTGCGGCGAAACCCGGACAGCGTCGTGATCCCGTTCGACACGCGGGCGTACGGCGTCCGGGTCGATCCGGGCGACACGATCCTGAGCCTGTCGGAGCGGCTGGCCCGCTACGGCGGCGGTGGAACCGACTGCTCGATCCCGTTGCGCGAAGCCAACACGAAGCACCGCAAGCGAGCGTTCGCTGGCTGCGTGCTGGTCAGCGACAACGAGAGCTGGGTGTACCGCAACCGTCCTTGGGCGTACGGAGCGCAGGGCGCGACGGGCGTCATGGACGAGTGGAAGACGTTCGTTGCCAACCAGAAGCGGCTGGGCGTCAGCTCGCCGAAGCTGGTCTGCATCGACATCCAGCCGTACGGATCGACGCAGGCACCCGAGCGTGCCGATATCCTGAACATCGGCGGCTTCTCGGACGCCGTGTTCAACGTGGTCGCCTCGTACCTGGGTGACGACGCCGGAAGGTTCGTCGCCGAAGTCGAGTCGATCGAGCTGTAGAAAGCGAAACGCCCCTGGCCTGAGCGATCGGGCTGGGGGCGTTTTCGGTTGTACGACCTGTGGTGAAATCGCTTTCGTAAGCTGATAATGGATAGCTTCAGGTGGTCTCCGAGCGGTTCTAAGGCGGTGTTCTGCCGTATGCAAACGCGACGTCTTGCTGGGGCGAGGCGTCCATTCGATACGTTGCGCAGTTAGTAACGCACTGCCCAGCAAGTTGCCGGACAGTGCGTCTCTATCTGATGGACGATCTCAACTTGAACAGGCGGGCCACATTCCTTTATGCCGCAAAACGGCTTCAGCGATCGCCCAAGTCGAGATTTGAGCCCAACCATACTGCATTATGGGAAGAAGCAGGTCTGCGTAGCCGACTCCGGTGTCAATAGGTGAGTCTGGACAGGCCAAGGGTTCGACATCTTCGGCACTATAATGCTTCCCGTCACCGAGCCGTCCAACCCACTCGTCCTGCCAGACTTCTACTTGCTCACCCAACAGGAGTTCCAACTGTTCCTTTATCGACGATCCTTCATTCGATTCAGCAGCGGCAACCGCTTGCGCCACGAGATCGTCAACGTCGATGTCATCGCTGTGACAAATCCACCGAAATACCAGGAAGTTCACCCAATCCATCGGGATGATCTTCGTTTGAGGGGAATCTTGCAGTGTCGATTTCTTGCTGGACTTCGCTCTGGATTTCTTCTGCACTGTTTTACTCATCGCACTTCTCCTTCTAGGAGTCTGTTCTTCGAGCCGAAAATCTTCGTTTTCGGCTCAGGACAGCACGACCGCCGTGCTGTTCTAAAAGGCAAAGCGAGAGTGCGTTGGAAAAAGGGACACGTCGTTCAAAATATCCGACCTTGGGGCGGATGACGGCCAGATGACCAACTCTGGCGGGTGGCAGTCTGCCGTTGTTTCGCCGGAGCAGTTCGCGTCAGGTGGCGTTGAGTCCGTTCGACTCAAAATGCGTTTATTCTATGTTTTGCGTTCAACGGCGAACCCTCTGGCCGATTCTGGTGTCTCAGGAGAAACACCCCGGTGACGGTCCGTCGTCGCGGAGCCGTCATATCCCTGCCCCACCATTATGCCCAGGAAGGAGGCCAACGATGCGATCTTTCAATCGCTTCTATGAGTCGTTGAGCCTGCGCACACGCCTGGGTTAGTGTCTCTACCGGCCCAGTCGGGCCAGGCTCCTGAACCGCGTATTCATCGCTCACTCTATCTGAGCGCATCTGTGCGCCATTTTCGTCGGTTGGGAGCAACCATGACATCACATGAACGTATGCGCGAACACGCCTTCGTGTCGCCTGGGGAGTTCTACGCCGAAGATGTGGACTTCCTTCTAGGTAATGCAGAAAGAACCAGGAGTCACAAAGAGAGCCGGAAAGCCAAGCAACTGTGTCGCCAGGTGGCGGAAACACTCGACTTGGTCTTGTCAGGTGACTGTCGCGATGAACTGTTGCAGTCCCTGCACGTGATCTCCGTCGTGCCAGCGCCCAACTCGTCGCGGCTGCTGGTGACCGTCTCGGCTGACCTACCAATCGAAGCATTTGACCGGCAGGAAATCCTGGAGCTGTTGGAACGGCAGACTGGACGGCTCCGGGCCGAGGTCGCGGCCTCGATTAACAGGAAACGAGTGCCGTCCCTGGTATTTCACGTTATTGGACCCGAAACCCAGATTGAATGAGGCGACTCATCAGATGTCGCCATCGTCAAGCGTATTCCCGGCGTTCACTCACCTCGCCGCTGCCTGGCAAGCCGTTGTGAGGTTCTGTGTGAACGGCCGGTGTGTGCTTTGGTCTCCGTCTTATTAACCCCTTTGAAAGGAGGAAAGAATGGCCAAGGAGACTTTTCGTCGAGAGAAACTGAACGTCAACGTCGGAACCATCGGTCACATTGATCATGGCAAGACCACGCTGACCGCAGCGATCCTGCGTGTGCAGTCCGAGAAAGGGCTGGCCGAGTACAAACCGTACCAGGACATCGCCAAGGGCGGCATCGTGCGAGACAAGAACAAGACCGTCACCATCCTGGCGGCACACGTCAAGTACGAGACCGAGCGGCGGATGTACGCGCACATCGACTGCCCCGGCCACGCCGACTACATCAAGAACATGATCACCGGCGCGGCCCAGATGGACGGTGCCATACTGTTGGTCTCGGCCGCAGATGGCCCGATGCCGCAGACCCGCGAGCACATTCTGCTTGCCCGTCAGGTCGGTGTACCGCATCTGGTCGTGTTCCTGAACAAGTGCGATCTCGTGGACGACCCTGAGCTGATCGAGTTGGTCGAAATGGATCTGCGTGAGCTGCTCACGAAGTACGGATTTCCCGGCGACGAAGTGCCGATGATTCGTGGTTCGGCCATGCTGGCGCACGACAATCCTGCCGACCGCGAGGCGACCCAGTGCATCGACGAGTTGCTTGCAGCTCTGGACGAGCACATCCCAGACCCTGTTCGAGCTGTGGACCGGCCGTTGCTCATGCCGATCGAGAACGTGTTTACGATCTCCGGGCGTGGGACGGTCGTTACCGGCAAGATCGAGCGGGGCGTAGTGCGGTCCGGCGACCCGGTCGAGATCGTGGGACTGGCCGACCAACCGCGCAAAGTGGTTGTGACGCAGGTCGAGACATTCGGGCAGGTGCTGGACTTCGGACAGGCAGGCGACAACGTCGGCTGTCTGCTGCGTGGAGTCGCTCGCGACGAAGTGCAGCGAGGTCAAGTGCTCGCAGCCTCAGGCTCGATTACGCCTCACACCGAGTTCGAGGCCGAGGTGTACGTGCTGGCGAAGGAGGAAGGTGGGAGGCATACGCCATTCTTCGATGGCTATACCCCGCAGTTCTTCTTCCGCACGACCGACGTCACGGGAACGACCGAGGTCCTCGGCGATGTGGACATGGCCATGCCCGGTGACGGCGTGAAGCTCGGCATCCGTCTGGGGCGACCTGTCGCACTGGATGATGGTGCTCACTTTGCGATCCGCGAAGGCGGGCGGACTGTTGGTTCGGGCGTTGTCACGAAAGTGTTGGCATAGCTCGTACGTAGAGCCCTCGGGGCCGAGAAATCGGCCCGAGGGCGTTTTTCCATTCCTGGCATCCTGTGTGCCAGGGCGTGAGCTGTCTGACGGGGGTCTTCGCCTTTGTCGGACAACAGTAGGTGACACGATGCGTATTCTGTCAATCAACCCAGATCCGATTGCTGAGATCCCCTTCCTCAATGCGGGTCGTAGGCCGGGGGGATTCTACGAAGATCGTCTGCCGATCCTGGACGCTGTTGTCGATCGTCTGCCGGACGGCGTGAGCGCGATCATCGCCACAGCCGATCTCCAAGGCCGCGAACGGTTCCAGGAGAGCCCCAACGGTGTGCCACGATTGTTGGGCGAGGCTCTGCCGAATCGGCTCGCTACGGAAATCCTGCCCCGTTTGGGGCTGGACACGGGAAACATCGGCGTATTCCTGGCCGGCGACCTCTACACGGTTCCCGCACTGGACCGGCGTGGCGGCTCCGGCGATGTCCGGGCCGTGTGGGAAGCCTTTGGGGACGAGTTTTCGTGGGTCATCGGCGTCGCCGGCAACCATGACACCTTCGGTGTAGACCCGAACGCACCTCCGCGGTTTGCCCGGCATCTACATTATCTCGACAACGATCGAGTGAGAATCGACGGACTCAAGATTGCCGGGCTGGGCGGTATCATCGGCAATCCCAGGCGTCCTCGTCGCCGCTCGGATGAGCAATACACCGAGTGCCTGGAGTCACTTCTGACGCATCGGACAGACATTCTTATCACGCACGATGGCCCCAACGATCCCGTTGGCGGACATCGCGGTTCTCCACTGATACGCGAGGTCGTCGAGCGACTGCGCCCGTCACTGATCGTGCGGGGGCATGCCCACTGGAAAC
>CAZUAH010000623.1:0-7845 GCA_964617665.1 uncultured Pirellulaceae bacterium | reverse complement strand
CCAACGTGGCCTTGATGTCACGCTTGACAAACGGGGCCAATTCGTCGATTGCGGCGTTCCGTTCCTCCTCGTTGCTCGCGTGAATCATCTTCCGCAGGATGAACAGCGGTTCCTCGGCGCCTTCGCCGTAGAACATGTGTTCGGTGCGGAACAGCCCAATACCCTCGGCCCCAAAGTCGCGGGCGATCTTGGCTTCCGCCGGCGTGTCGGCGTTGGTGCGGACGTTCATCGTCCGGAACTTGTCGACGATGTCCATAAATTTCTGGAACCGCGGGTTTTCCGTCGAGTCCATCATGCCCAGCTTGCCTTCGTACACCAGCCCTCTGGTGCCGTTCAGCGTGATCACGTCGCCTTCCTTGAGGACCTTGTCACCGACGCGCATCGTCTTGGCCGCGGCGTCGATCTTCAGATCCCCGGCACCCACGATGCAGCATTTTCCCCAACCGCGGGCCACCAAGGCCGCGTGGCTGGTCATGCCACCGCGTGCCGTGAGAATACCTTCGGCAGCTCGCATCCCCTCGACGTCCTCGGGGTTCGTTTCTTCGCGGACCAGGATGCACTTTCGTCCGGCCTTCTCGGCGGCCACGGCGTCGTCCGATGTGAAGACGATCTCGCCAAACGCTCCGCCGGGACCCGCCGGCAATCCCTTGACGAATGCTTCCGCAGCTTTCTCCGCATTTGGATCGACGATCGGGTGCAGCAACTCGTCAAGTTGGGCCGGGGCAACACGCAACACGGCCGTCTTTTCGTCGATCAACTCCTCTTCCAGCATGTCCATTGCCATATTCAACGCCGCGGTTCCTGTTCGTTTGCCGCTGCGGCATTGCAGCATGTACAGCTTCTCTTCCTGGATCGTGAACTCGATGTCCTGCATGTCCGCGTAGTGCTTCTCAAGCGTGTCGCGAATACCGGACAACTCTTCGTAGAGTGTGGCTTCTTTATCCTCAAGCGAAGCCAAGTGCTCGTTCTGATCATTCTTGGTCTCGTTGTTCAGCGGGTTAGGTGTGCGAATGCCAGCCACGACATCTTCGCCTTGAGCGTTAACGAGCCACTCGCCGTAGAACTTGTTCTCGCCCGTTGCGGGGTTACGGGTGAATGCCACGCCCGTGGCCGAGCTGTCGCCCATATTGCCGAAGACCATGCTTTGCACGTTCGTTGCCGTACCCCACTTGTCAGGAATTCCTTCGATGCGTCGATAGGACACGGCTCGTTTGCCGTTCCAGCTCTTAAACACGGCCCCAAGTCCGCCCCACAGTTGCTCCATGGGATCGTCGGGGAATTCGCTGCCGAGAACCTCTTTGACCTTGGCCTTGTACTTTTCGCACAAATCCTTCAAATCCTCGGCCGTCAGATCCGTATCAGCCTCGTACCCTTTGGCCTCCTTCACTTCGTCCATAATCCTCTCGAGTTGGACGCGAATGCCTTGCCCCTCTTCCGTCTCGATGCCCTCGGACTTCTCCATAACTACGTCGGAATACATGGTGATCAGCCGCCGGTAGGCGTCCCACACAAACCGCTCGTTGCCTGATTTGGCGACCAAGCCGGGGATCGTTTTCGAGCAAAGTCCGACGTTCAACACGGTCTCCATCATGCCCGGCATCGACATTCGAGCCCCGGAGCGGCACGAAACCAGCAGGGGATTCTCCGGATCGCCGTACTTCATGCCCATCGCCTTTTCGGTCTGCTTCAGGGCTGCCTCGACCTCTTCCTTCATCCCTTCCGGGTACTCGCCGCCAGCTTCCATGAAATGAGTGCAGACCTCGGTCGTGACGGTGAAACCGGCCGGCACGGGCAGGCCGAGCTTGGACATTTCGGCCAAGTTTGCCCCTTTGCCGCCGAGCAGATTCTTCATCTTGGCGTCGCCGTCTGTGCCTTCACTGCCGAAGCAGTACACGTACTTTTTTTCACTTGCCATGATTGGTTCCTTCGTGACGTATTACGGAAAACTGTGTTTGTGTGCGAGTGGGATTCGCTATTCAGCGATTCAGAGGGAAGTCTGCATAAACGATGGCGGAGGACCACAACAGCCGTGCGCGGTCCACGTATCGCGATACGGCAGACAGAGAATCCTACAATTTACCCATTTGCCGGTTTCGTCGGTAGGGGCCACCCGCCCACGTTTTGTGCCGGTTTTCGAGGTGGAATAGAGCCCTCGCCAACGTGAATGCGGACAGGATAAGGTAAGGAAATCCCAAGAAAGCCTCGTCCAACGAACGGAAACAGGGCGAAGTCTCAGCCGATCCTCTTGCCCTTGGCGATCGCTTCCAGACGAACGCCGGATCCGTTCTCGACCGGATACTGGCACACGCCGCGTTCGATGGTCACGCCCGTCGCTATGTCCTCGGCCAGGAGCAGGGCCCCGTCCATATCCACATAGTCCAACAGAGGTAGAAGCTGAGCAATGGCCGAGATGCCGACGGTCGACTCGGTCATGCACCCTACCATGACCTTCATGTCCAGGTCGCGGGCCTGGGCAATCATCCGGCGCGCCGGTGTCAATCCGCCGCACTTGACTAATTTGATGTTGATGCCGTGAAAGTGGCCATGGCAGCGATCGACGTCCGTTTCGATGATGCAGCTCTCATCCGCGACGACCGGCAACTCGGATTCGGCATAGACCTGCCGCATGTCGTCCCAGTGATCGGCCGGTAGTGGTTGTTCGATGAACTCGACGCCCAGCGATTTCAGTTCTCCCGAGTTTTGTATCGTCTCTTCCGCGCTCCAGCCACAATTGGCATCCACGCGGAACACGGCATCCGTGTGTTTGCGCAACTCGCGAATGATGTCCAAGTCGTGCGGCGTTCCCAGCTTGATCTTGTACACGGGCCAGTTCGGGAACTCCTCCATTTTGGCCACCATCACGTCGATCTCGTCGATGCCGATCGTGTAGTCCGTGACCGGAAGATTGTCAGCGTTGAGCCCCCACAAACGATAGACGGGCTGCCCGAGCTTCTTGCCCCACAGGTCGTACGCCGCTTGATCCAGCGCACACTGGGCAAATGGATTGTCGCTAAGTGCTGGGTAAAGCGATTCCCACACCTCGGCGGGATCCTCCAGGGATCGCCCTTCGAGTTCGCTTCGGACGCCTTCGAGCACGCGTGCCATGTTCTCGATCGTGGCGCCATAGTACGGGTTCACGGTAGCTTCGCCGTAACCGTGTTGACCGTCTTCCTCCAATTCGACGATCAGCGATTGCTGGACGGAGATCGAACCGCGCGAGATCGTGAAGACATGACGCAGAGGCAGGTCGAATTCGTAAATCGCGAGTTTCATTGCGTCTCCTGCCGGTATGTGCCTTTCAACTGCACGACAGCATCCAAAAGGTCGTCGACACCATGACGAAAGATATCGCACACCGGCACACCAAACTCGTTACGTGCCCGTTCACGTTCCTCCTCTGCTTGCTCTGGCGTCAATGTGCGACTGTTCAGTGCGATGCCGATCACCTTGCATGGCCGCCTGATGCTGGCCATTGTTTCGTACATTCGTATGATATGGCCGAGCGGCGGAAGGCTGAGGTGCTCCAGACCATGCGGGCAATTCCGTCCCACTTCGTAACACATGATCATGCCATGCGGCTGACAACCGTGCAGCAACCCCAGCGTCACGCCCGAGTACGACGGATGCACCAAGCTGCCTTGACCTTCGACGACCACAACCTCGTGGTGCTGGTTGTCCAACACTAATCGTTCGCCGGCACCACTAACGAAATCCGCCACCATACAGTCGACTGGGTAACCATCGCCTTCGACAACAATGCCGGTCTGTCCGGTCGCCGCGAACTTGGCGTCCAGGCCGCGATCATTCAGGCCACGCGTCAACTCGAAAGCCGTGACCATCTTCCCCACGCTGCAATCGTGGCCCACCGTGTGGATTCGCAAACAGTCTTCGCGCAAGTCCTTGCCGAGCGCGATCTCTGTCATTCGGTTGTTGCGTATGTCAATTAACCGGGCGCCACTGTCGTTGGCCGCCTTGGCGAATTCGGGATCATCGTTCAGGAACTCGTGCATGCCCGATACGATGTCCATCCCGCGGTTGATGGCGTCGTGGATCAGTTTGCGCCACGGAGCAGGGAGTCTCCCTCCGGGCGGTGCTATTCCGATCAACAATGCATTGGCGTCCGGCGCATCAGCCAAGCTGCCTATCACAGGCACGTCGCCCACGCCCAATAGATCGCCGCTTCGTTTCCCTTGCTGTTCGGCGTCCAACAGTGCCACGGCCTGTTCGGGACGATAGCGAATCACGCAACAGGCCGTCTTGGCCGTAGTCGGATTGCTGTGGCCTTCGGTGAGAATAACAAAGCGTCTTTCGGTCATTAGCTACGTGTAACCTCGTGGAAAAGCTTCATCAGTCGACGTGTGGTCGGACCGGGTGTGCCGTCGCCGATCTTACGGCTGTCCACCTTGATCACCGGAACGACCTCGGCTGCGCTGCCCGTCAGGAAGCACTCCTCGGCGATGTACACGTCGTGTCTTGTTAGCGGGATCTGCAGGACTGGAATGCCTTCCTTTTCGGCCAGTTCGATGACGACGTCCCGAGTGATCCCTTCGAGGATTCCCGCATCAATGGGCGGCGTAAGCAAACGGCCGCGAGATACAAGAAAAATATTGTCCCCTGTGCACTCGGCGACTTCGCCCTTGTGATTCAGCATCAACGCCTCCTCACAATTGGCCTGCAGTCCTTCGATCTTTGCCAGGATGTTGTTCAGGTAGTTCAGCGACTTGACCCTGGGGTTCAATGCCGCTGGATGATTGCGGATCGTGCTGACCGTGATGATTTCCAAGCCCTTCTCGTAGTATTCGTCGGGGTACAGCGCGATGTGATCGGTGATAATGATCACCTGCGGATCGCTCGTCCTGTTCGGATCCAACCCCAACGTTCCCGCGCCGCGCGACACGACCAGTCGCACATAGCCGTCGTCGATCTCGTTCAGTTTGCGGGTATCGTTGACGGCCTTTGCCATTTCCTCCTGCGAAATGGGAATCTCCAGCCAGATCGCGTTTGCCGAGTTCCAAAGACGGACCAAATGATCCTCCAAACGGAAGACCTTGCCGCCGTAGATACGCATCCCCTCGAACACTCCGTCGCCGTAAAGGAAGCCGTGATCATAGACGCTGACCTTGGCGTCTTCTTTATCGTACAGTTTGCCGTTGATGTAGATCTTCAGTGACATACCTGTTCCCACACTCTGCGCGCATTACCGAAACAGAGCTTTCTACAATGTGTCGGAAGAAAAACCGTGACGAACTCGGAACGTGGAGAATTTGCGATGCGATCGCTTCCGCGCGAAAGCAGAAGCCTAAATGATTACATCACGAGACGCGTTCCACAAGTCCCTCGACCAACCGCACGGTGCGGTCGGCAAGACCCGCAATGGCATGGTCGTGGGTCACCATGACTATAGTCAGGTTCTGTTCGCCGTTCAAGGATTGGAGCAGTTCCATAATGTCCTTGCCCGTCTGTCGGTCCAGATTGCCGGTAGGTTCGTCGGCCAGAAGCAATTGCGGTTCGGAAATCAAAGCCCGAGCAATGGCGGCTCGTTGCATTTCGCCGCCCGACAACTCCCTCGGTTTGTGGGTCAGACGATGGGTGAGTCCTACCGTTTCCAGCAGACTTTTGGCACGCTCGACGTGCTTGCGCTTGTTGAGCCAGTACCGGAATACACCGTCTCGGATCATGCAAGGGATAAGCACGTTTTCCAGAGTCGTCAGTTCGGGCAGCAAGTGATAGAACTGAAAGATCATGCCAAAGTAGCTGTTGCGCAACACATCGCGCGCCTTCGCGGGCAAGTTGTCGATCCGGTTGCCTTCAAAGTGGATTTTGCCGGCGTCCGGTTCATCCAGCGTGCACAGCAGGTGCAGCAGCGTACTCTTGCCCGAACCGCTCTGCCCGGCAACCGCCACGAACTCGCCCTGCCGCACGGCCAAGTCGACCCCTCGCAGCACCGGGATGGTGTGTTTGCCCTTGTGGTAGCTCTTGAACAGCTTCTTGGCAGAAATCAACGATGTGGCGGACGTCGAACCGACCGCGGCTTTTTTTGGCGCGACGCCGTTGGAGGGTTGCTGGTCGACTTCGACGAAACTGTCAAGCAAGGGCGTGGCTTTGCTCTTTCGCGCCCTCTTCGACTCGGATGCGTAGGTCGTGTTCGTCATGGCAGGTCGCCTTTCCTTCGGCGTGTCGATTGATAACTCGCGGCTATTCCCGTCTCGCGCTCGTCTGCGGGACGATGAGACACTCGAGCTGCGTATCCTTACGTTTCAAGCTACTCGTACCGCAATGCCTCGACCGGGTGCAGTCTGGCGGCTCGCATCGCCGGCAGCACGCTGGCCATCACGGCGATAAGAACGGCTCCGGCTACAACCAGCGCGACGGTCAACGGTTCGATGATGGCGGGGATTTCTTCGAAGTAATACACGGTTTGATCGAAAACCTCCCGGCCGGTCAACCATTCGACTCCGGCCGCGATCTTGTTGATATAGATGACAAACAAGAGCCCCAGAATCATCCCCACGCCGGATCCTACAGTGCCAAGCGAGAATCCGTAGCTGAGGAATATGCTCATAACACCGCCGCTAGGCGCCCCCAACGATTTCAGAACGCCGATATCACGCGTCTTTTCGACAACGATCATGAAGAAGGTGGCCAAAATACCAAAGCCCGCCACGGCGATGATCAGGAAAAGAAGTATGTTTAGAATCGTGGTTTCCATGCTGACCGCAGCCAGCAGCGGTCCCTGCATTTCCATCCACGTCTGGATACGATAGTGATACTGCTCGGCCGGAAACCGTTCCAGCAGCCTGTCACGCACGGCGTTCAAATCGGCCCCCGGTTTCAGCTTGATCTGGATGGCGGTCACACTTCTGACCCCGGTCGACGGTTCAAACATGCCCCGCTTGTCCTGAAGCGCTGCCAGAGGCACGAAGGCGAAGGTGCTGTCGTACTCGCTCATCTTGCTCTCGTACAGGTCGATTACGGTGAACTTCGTGCTTACGGCAGTTGGCGCTTCGCCAGTTGGCGGAGCCGAGGGAAAAGTGAGATTCACGTCATCACCCGGGCGGCACAGGAAGTAGTCACGCACCTCACCATCCGGGTCGCGATGCCGCACACTGGCAACCATGAAACCAAGAATAACACCCGTATGCTGCTCTTTGGCCTCGTCGAAAACTTGTCCCTCGCCAGTCCCGTCCACGTCCGCACCGTACGGATCCTTTGGAATCGCGCCGTACGGGTCAGCGGGAGGCGCTGGCGGCCCCGCCGCGACCCCACTGTCGTCGCTAGACGGCGTGTTGCTTTCCTTGATCTGCTCCATCTGCTCGTGATAAGCACGCTCGTAGGAGACGCGCAGTTGACGGTGCTTCCAGCCAGATTCGGGCAATCGCTCGTCGTATCCGCTTTGACGGAGCAAGAAGCTAATCTTCTCGCGATTCTCCGGGTGCATCAGGTACTCTTTGAAATCGCCGACTTGGGCATACGTTGCCTCGTCGACACCGATCAAGTTAACCTGTCGCGTAATCCACTGCCCACGCACTTGGAAGCTGAGCATCGCTGGCACTTGGACCGTGGCGGTCATGCCATCCAGTTCGTCGCCAACGACCTTGCGGATCTCTTCTTTGTGCCAATCGGGATCTGGCAGTCCACCAAGGCTGTGACTCTCGAAGACAATGTCCGAGAGGATCGCGTGCAGCCGTTTGTGCATTTCTTGCGTAAAACCGGCCATTACGCTGTTGACCACGATCAGCGTTGCCACGCCAAGCGTCACGCTGATGATGGATGCTAGTGCAATGTAGCGAGTGCGGAGATACCGCCAAGAGAGAAGCAGTTTGTACATAGCCAATCCTTCGGCAA
>CAZUAH010000622.1:0-7859 GCA_964617665.1 uncultured Pirellulaceae bacterium | reverse complement strand
TCCTTCAGCAAAGCGCGCGCCTCCCCCTCTACCGTTCTGGTGTACGCTCACGGTTCAAAGATGCTTCCTGGAAACGTCAAAACACGCCTTCACTATCCATCTGAAAGCAAGGTGCATCATGTTGAAATCTTTCTTGCAAGCCACAGTTCTTGCGACGTTACTCTCGCTGCTTCTGTCTTCAGACGCTGCGGAGATCAAACCAGGCGATACGGTTGCCGTCACTAAAGACCAGACTCCACTGAAGGTTCAAGCGACGGTCAAGACACACCTGACCAAAGGAACTGAACTGACGGTCTCATCCGTCCAGGGCGATTGGATTGGTGGTTCAGTTGTCATCGGTGAGAAGAGGCTGACCGGATGGGTGAAGCGGTCGAGTGTCCAACTCCCTTCGGCGCAGGCCATCGGTGAGTTTGCATGGAAAACGACCGAACGGTTATTGTTAAGTGCGGAAGAAGCCGCGGCGGCAAAGGAACGGAGTGTTATTGTAAGCCCACATGGGAAGAGGGTGGCCTATGTGCAGGAGGTTAACAAAGACGGAGAAACGCGGGAAGCCTTGGTCGTAGACCGTAAACCTGAGAAGGTGTTTTGGCGTGTAGACAGAGTGAAATTCTCGAATGATGGCCAACACTACTGCTATGTGGGAAAGGAGCTTGGCAAACAGACGGTTGTACTCGACGGTGTTGAAATCAAGACGTACCTGGAGATCTCCAGCGGTATCCTGGAGTTTGTCGGGGATCAGTTTGCGTACATGCTCCTTGCACTCGACCATGACTACAAACACTGTATTGATGTGAATGGGCATTGTACGAAACTAGACGGCATTCCTCTCTACAAGAGTTTCATCACAACTTCCGACCTTGCTCACTACGCCTTCGTCGTAATGCGAGACGGCGGAGGTAACCTCTACCTTGACGGAGAAGTCGAGGCGTCGTCGCCCGGCCCTATTCATGGCGCAATCCTAAGCGATGATGGCAACATCGTCGCATATATCGAAAACGGTCGTGGCAGTAAGACGGAACGGGCCGTTATTGGCGGAAAGAAGGGCCCCGTCTTCACGCGCATTGGCTCTCGAATGTCTCGAATGGATATGGGTTTCTCCTTGGGCTCAGCGATCATCCGTTCAAGCGACAGAAAGCGGTACATGTACCCCGCTGAACTTAGAGACGATTCCGACGGGCAAGAGCGTTTCTTCATGGTCGTGGACGGCAACACTATGGATCTGCCTGGTTATGCCTTCACGTCTCCTCGATTCAGTCCAAACAGCGAACACTGGGTAGCATGGTGCATGGTTGACGAAAAGCGTGTGCTGTTTGTTGACGGAAAGCCATACGGAACGATGCATCACTCGGAGTCTCCAGTCAAATTCAACGCAGACGGTCAACACTTTGCATTCGTTGCAGACGACGGCGACAAACAATTTGTCGTCCTTGACAACTTTGGGCGGCATGAACACAACGCTGTCTCGCCGGATGTCGTTGCGTCTGACGTCGATTTGAAACGCCCTGCCTTTCTCGGTGCGAAAAGGGCGACTGGTGAACCATACGGCAAACTATACAACCACGCGTCAAGATGTGTTTTCAGCCCCGACGGCCAACACTTTGCATACGTTGCTGGCGATGGCGACAGCTACTTCGTAGTACTTGACGGTGTTGAGCAGCAGAGGCACGGTGTTATGCCCACCGATGTCAAATTCAGTCCTGATTCGGAGCGACTTGTCTACATCGCAAAAGACAGCAAGGACGGCAAAGCGTTTGTCGTAGTTGATGGGACACCTGCGCCGCAATACGATGAAATCACTTGGTTGACATTCACAGCAGACAGCAAGAGTTTCAGATATGTCGTCAAGGATGGAGACAAGGAGTTTCTGGTTGTAGATGGCCGCGAGCGGCCGTACTATGATGACGTTGCACCAAGACCAAATGGAACAGTGACATTATTCGGAACGGACATCATCAGCTACGTGGCCATTAAGGATGGGGCGTATTACTGGGTTGAAGAACATAGAGTTCCCAAGTAGCCAGTTGGCTTGTCCCCCGCAACGACTCACGCGTCGTTCCCAAAAGGCACGTCCCGGTCTTCTGTCCAACGAACCACTCGACGGCACGTAGCGGTCGAAGAGACTTCGTTTGGGTACGCAACCGCTCCCGCCCTACAAAGCCTCGTCCAGCAGTTGGCCCCTTGGTCCGACCCGTCAGAGGACACGCGGTACAAGTCACTCCTGGCGGCGAGAATGGGTTGGTGCAGGACAGTCGTTTACGAGCGTCTTCGCGTGACTGCCGTTGCGATACACGCTCGCGAAACCGCTCGGCTACCCGTAGTGAGCTTGACGGTGACAGTTGGGGCACAGGGCAACCGCGTTCTCTACAGTATCCTCTCCGCCCTCAGCAAGTGGGATTCTGTGGTGGACTTCGAGGTATGGAGTCCCATCAGATCGTCGAATGAATGGTGCGGGTTGATGACACCATTCACAGATTCCATCCGCCCGCAATAGCACCTCGGCGACTACGTCGGCGTTTCGCTCGAATACGATGGTCACAGACTGGACTCGTCGGGCTATCGGGGACGCCTCTTGCAGTCGGCGTTTGCGATCCAATTCGTCTCGATGGCTCGCCCGTTCGACTTGAGCAGCGAATCGCTGATCCCATTCCTCCAGAGATTCGCTAGTTGACTTCAATACGTCGTCGACTCTCACCTCACACTCAATTTCTCCACGCGGGTGAAGCTGGAGCCATACCGCTTCACCGTCTGGCTCATATCTCGGGCAGTTGCAGTCGAACACTTGTTCTAGAGAGCAGTGGCCGGTATGTACATCTTTGAGAACGCCGACAATCGGAATTCCGGTCTTCAATGCCAATTGAAGACCATCCCAGTGGGCGACAGCAGTCAGGCGAGTCGTAGTCACCGGCGGTTTCCGCATGCGATACCAGAACGTTTCGTCGGCTCGATCCTGGACAATCGCCACCTCAGTCGGCGTTCGGCGACCTTGGCTATCCTTCGTGCTATGGAAGTTCCATATCGTGGTAACAAAGAGGTTTGCCTTTCCTCTTCGAGCCTGCTTGCGAGGGACGTCAAATGACGACCAGTGCTGGCTTGGTTTTACGGCACCCAGTTCTAGGAAAGCTTCGTTGTGGGGGGTGTCGTATCTCACAGTCATGGCGAGGCCTTTCTACTCCTCAAAGAAGTCCGTATCCAAACGTTTCAGGGTGAACGCCCGATACGGAGTCACGCCGATGTCGTGGTCAATCATCAAACCCGCGAGGGTCGGGCCATCAATCAAGACGATCTTGCGTTGGATCTTCTGAACGTAGTCTTTGGCTTGCTGGGAGAAGACGGATGTCGTGATAAACACTCCTTTGTTTGCCCGATAGGCTTCCATGCTTCCAGCAAACGATTGGACGTCAGGGCGTCCAACGTGATTTGAAGTCCAACGCTTGGCTTGGATCACAACGACATCCAAGCCGAGCTTGTCTTCCTTGATGACGCCGTCAATCCCGCCATCCCCGGACTTGCCGACTGCCTTTCCCGCGTCCTCGATAGAACCTCCATATCCCATGGCGACAAGCAGCTTGACAACCAGACGCTCGAAGAACGTGTCGGAGGCTTCCTTCACGGTCTGCAGAACTTCGTCAATCAAGGCGTCCCGGATCTCCTCGTGCGACTCTTCGATCAATTCCTCTGGTGTCCTGGAGGATTCGACGACTGGCTCTGGTGGATCATTCTCCTTCGTCGTTTCCTTGCCACGCTGCCGAAACTCCAGATAGGAGGGGAAGCGTTCAAGGTACTTCATGTCAATCTTTTCTGGGTTCTCGGAAAGGACCTTTCTGCCGGCATCAGTAATCAGCACAATGCCCCGGCGAACCGGTTCGACTAGCCCCGCTTCCTTCAAGTAGGACTTCGCCCATGCTACGCGGTTAACGATCACGCGGGTCTGCTTGCTCGGGAGCAACTCTTGTCGTTCGTCCTCGGAAAGTTCGTATCGCTCAGTGATGGCTTCCGTGACGTCCTTCATTCGACGTTCTTGCCCATCAGACAAGTATTCCAGAACCGGAAGCATCAAGGTTTGGAAGTCTGGGATTGCCATGGCGTTTCCTATCGTCGCTACACGTCAGTTGTCCGATTCGCTGTCAAGTTCCGTGCAACCTAGAGATTTTCTGGCAATCGACCACTCCACTTTCTCAGCTACCAGCAGCACTCCTGGATATTCACTGCCCTTCGACTTGGTTCTCACGTCTGTTGCAGCGAAGTGCTTGGCCGTTACCATGGATTCGCCTCGTGCCCAGGTCTCCAACTCGTTAATCGCTTTGACGCCTCTGTCCTTGCCTTCTGGTACATCGTACCACGGCACAACGTAACATACCGATACGGGATCACCTTCGCGGTTTTTCTTCCCCACTGCCTGCAACTGCTCCGCAGCTTCGTCAAGTCTTTTGCCCAAGTCTTCTTTGGCCGTGAGAATCGTCCCACCAACCCAGTAGATCTTTGCTTCGACGGTTGCGTTGGACTCGCCCCGTCCGATCCACAGGTCGCCGCGTCCAGGCCCTTTACCAGACCCTGACTCTCGCTTCGTGCTGAACTCCTCCAAACTCCAGCCGCCCGATAGCGTCCAGGCGGCAGCACCAAGCAATCCTGTCAACGGTCGTTCACCGTGCCAGTAGGCAACGTCTGATTTGTCCGCTTCATAACGCTTGAGAAGTTCACACCATTTGTTGAGGAGGTCTATCCAGAACTCCCGCTGGGGGAATTGTTCAGGGACATAGACAGGTTGATCCATCAGTCTGTTCCGCGAGAAGAGCCGCTTGGGACGGATTCGCTGCGGCGTGTCTGCAACCACTGTACCTCAGCCATCCTCGCCCTACTTCTCGAGTTCCGCGTTCCAGTACGCTTCGCTGATGAACTTGGACCAGCTTTCGATACGCATGTCGTGCGCTGCGTACAACAGGTTCCATCGTGGGCGGACCGGCGGATTGCGAAGCTTCATGCGAGCCTGCGCCGGCGTGCGATCTGCCTTTCGCTTGTTACAGCCGATGCATGCAAGCACGCAATTGCCCCAACTGGAGATACCCCCTTTTGATCGAGGGACGACGTGGTCGACCGTCAACTCCTCGACGTCCGGTTGAATACCGCAGTACTGGCACGTGTACTTGTCGCGTTTGAAGATATTGCGTCGGCTGAACGAGACGGTGCAGGCCGGTACGCGGTCGTATGCATTTAGTGTTACGACCTCCGGCGCCCGAAGCCTGAAACGCACTGCCTGAATGAACGGCTCGTCAGGCTCCGGCTTCAGCTTCGACCAGTCGTCCCACGTATAGAGTTGATAGTCGCCGGGATCGACCACACGAGCTACCTCGTTCCACAGCATCACCAGTGCCCTGGCCACCGTGGCAACGTTCACCGGCTGCCAGTTGCGGTTAAGGATCAGCGTTGGTCGACGAAGCAACTTGGACGGCATCGTCCGTCTCCATCCACTCGATCAAGGGCTGCTTGACAGGCCTTGTACCAGCATCGGCCCGACCGTCAAACACCCGACGCCTCAATCTATATCCACCATAACGGGTTTCGCGGGGTGTCCACAACCGGGCGCCCGAAATCTTAATGGTATTGCGAAACTGCGACGAAACCGGCTGGCAGGTTTCCCTACACGGCTTAACGGCTCGACTTCCGCAAGTTCTCGTTCGCACGCTGCTTGGCGACGTTGTCTAACATATCCAGTATCGTGGCCACAACTTTCGGCTCGGCTTCTACTTCCAGCATACTCGTACGGGCGCGCCAAGTCGTGTAGCCCCCCAACGCATGCTGGTCCGGTGACGGCAAGTATCCGTAGTAGCCGTTTGCCAAGTCGACGTTGAACGTGGGCTTCAGCGAGCTTCTCTTCTTGATCTCCAACCCCGTGCTGCCGAAAGCCTCGTACGGCAAAGCCGTAATACCCAACTCGCCGATGCGGATCGCTTGCAGTCTCATTTCGCGCGTCGGCGGCATTTGGGCCAACAAGACCGTCTCGCGGGCGTACGACTCGGTGGTATTTCGCGGAAGACCATTCGGTAGCTTGTCCACTACAGCCTTGGCTTTGGCGACTTCTTCATCGCTGGGCATTCGCACGCCGAGTGTCAACAGCCGCTCTTCCATCACCAACGGCACCCAGTCGTAATAATCGATCGTCTTGTACGCCTCGAAGGCGGCATTGGCGACATCCTCGGCCACCGTAAACCGATCGAACTTGCGACGCTCCGTGCTATCGAAATCCAGGCAGTTTGCATCACCGCTGGTACCGTTCGACAGCATGCCGACAAAGGGCGGCGATACGTCTTTGGCGCCGATTTTCTCGGTGATCTTCTCGCAGAACACCGCGAAGTAGTCCGCCGAGATTGGCGGCGCTCCGACGTAGTGTGTCGAGTAGTTGGACAGCAAGGCGATCGGCTGCCCGTCCAATGTCTGCACGGATAGGACCGCCACGTCGGTATCGGCCGGCCCAGTCCGTTTGACCTTGTTTGGGTTCTTGTGCCCTGGGTTCATCTGAGCCCGGTCGTTCACCTTTCCGCTGAACGGATTGCTCGCGGCCGTTCCAGGTTTCATCAGGTATCGTCGACAAAACACGTTCTTTTCGTCCTTACCCATCGCCCATCCGATTCGTGCAGGTCGGAGATTTTTCTGCGCTCGTGCGATTCCTTTAGCGATCCGACCTACCATGTACTCCGCATATTCCTCGTCCGGATCGGTCGCGTGCGCGGGCATCACCGCCGGCGCGGAATGGGTATGCGTGGCCGCGATCAGAATTCGATTCGCTGGAATGTCCGTTGCCTGGTTGGCAAGCTCTTTCGCCGTGTCGGCCTGTTCGCGCGAAACGATCAAGCTGTCGACGATCGCAATGGCCACTTGCCCCTGCCCGTCGTCGAGCACCAAACAGCGGGCATGCAGCGGATCGTTTACGTTGGAGGTGAACCGTGGCAGGATCCCGCCGCTGATCGGCACGGGGAGCTTCGTCGGCGTAATGTCGATGGCAAACGCACCAGCACGCAACGTCTTCTCTTCGGCGAATGCCTTGTTTGCAGGTGCCGAATCTGCGACGACACATAGCAGGACCACCGATAGCGTCGAAAGAACCGAGACTGGTCGTCTTCGCGTGTACATGAGAATCTCCTCCGATTCAAAATCGTTTTGTGCCTCGCAGCGTAGCGTCGCCCGACATTATGGCGTAAAAAGACCGCTGATTGAAACAGGCACAGTCAAAAGTCAGGGATTACTTGGCCTGCAAGACTCGGAGGCTTGGGGAACCATGATTAGCGCGATAGCCGCTTGTTGTGTATTGATCGCTGCAGATCCCGACACGTCGTGCGTATTCCTGCTGCACGGCGACGGCGAATCGACATGGGGCTCGACGGCGTCGGTGGTCCAGTCGATTCACAACGACGGAGCGCAGGCCGCAGAGGGCAAGTTTGGCCGCGCCATACGCTTTGACGGCCAAGCAGCCTACGTGGACGGCGGACAATTCCTCCACCAAGGTTACAGTTTTCCGCAACAAACGATCTCGGTGTGGATACGACCGGAACGCGACGGCAAGCTGGAAGGCATCGTCGGCAGCCAAGAGAAACCGGGCCAGAGTTCGTGGCGATGGTCGCTGGTAAGGCATACCGATGGGACCGTTGCATTTCAAATCTACGACAACGCGCAAGCCGAATCGCCCCGCCGAGAAGCTCGCAGCCTTGCGAAGGCGCCGGTCGATGTTTGGACCCACGTCGCAGCCGTTATTGACACACAGGACGGTACGGCGAGGTTGTATATGAACGGGAAACCCGACGGTACGGACGATGTTTCCGGCGGCCCAGATTCTCTTCACGATTGGGGATCATTTTGAGGGACTCCAC
>CAZUAH010000621.1:0-7864 GCA_964617665.1 uncultured Pirellulaceae bacterium | reverse complement strand
ACAAAACCCGAACGATCGGAATATTTACGCTATAGCAACTTTGGTGCACCCGAGGTGCATGCTACCGATGGCGAGATTCTGCCTAGAATCCTGACAGAACTGCCCGACGTGGCCTCTGCCGATGTGTTGCGGGGTGAGTTGGATGATCTGCTCGGCCACCTTGAGGAGCGTGAGGCAGAGATCGCCTTGCTCCGTCTCGAAGGGTACTCCACTTCGGAAATCGGCGAGCGTGTCGGTCGTTCGAGGTCCACCGTGCGGCGGGTGCTTAATCGAGTCGGAAGTAGGCTTCGGAAGCGGTTTGAGCAAGATTCTCTTGACTGAACGGTTTTTTCTTGCGTCCCGCGTTGGTCATTTGGTGCTCTTACAGAAGAGACACTGATATTCGTAGTTTCTGGATTCCCGTTTTCGGATCGCAGTGATGGCTGATCGGGTCGCTTTCTCTTCTGCAGACTTGGACGACGCGAGTTGGAGATTCCTCGACGACTCAATGGAACGTTTCGAGGAATCCTGGCGCACCGAACCCTTTCCTCAAATCGCGGGTTTTGTGCCACCACGTGACCACACGTTGCGTGAGCGAGTGCTCGTCGAACTGATCAAGGTCGACCAGGAGTATCGCTGGGAATCGGACCAGAGGCAGCTCTTGGAGGCATATCTTGCCGACTGGCCTGAGTTGCGTGACAAACCTCCGATCGTGGTGGAGCTTGTGTCGAACGAGTGCTTGATTCGGGCATCGGCGGATGCAATCCCAACACCCGAGGAACTAGAAAGGCGGTTCCCAGACGTGTGTCCGGAAATCGACCTATCCGGCTTGGCGGCAGAGGCGCAGAAGGACAGTCGCTGCCGTCACGACCTACTGCAGACGGCTGCCATGTCCGAGGAGTCGACCGAGTCCACATCCCAATGTCCGAACGGATCCAATTCTCCATTGCTTCTGAAGGATGAGCAGGAGTTTGGCCGTTATCAAATCCGTGGCCTACTAAGTGCGGGCGCCATGGGCGCGGTCTACCGCGCGTACGATCCAGATCTGCGCCGCGAGGTAGCACTAAAGATCCCCCAGGTCGCCGAATCGGAAGTGTTGGACCGTTTCGTCAAAGAAGCACGATCCGCGGCGCAGGTCCGCCACGCGGGCGTGTGTCCAATCTACGACGTTGGCCAAGTCGAGGGCACGTACTATATCACGATGGCGTTGATTGAAGGTCGCTCCCTGGCGGATTGGTCTGAGTCGCACGAATTCGAGCCTGTCGAGGCGGCCCGACTGGTGCAGAAGCTTGCAGCGGCGTTGGATCAAGTACACGAGCACGGAATCATCCATCGTGACATAAAGCCGTCAAACGTAATGATCGACCGCACGGGCGAACCGATATTGACTGACTTTGGGCTGGCTCGCCAGACTGAGGCGGAGATGGATATTGGCGCGGAACGCGCCGGAAGAGACGCTGAAGGAATACACGCCATTGGTCGGAGCTGTACGGGCTCGTTGGCCGGCACACCAGCCTACATGTCGCCGGAGCAGGCAACTGGCCACACAGTGGACGCTCGTAGTGATGTCTACGGATTGGGCGTGCTGCTCTATCAGATGCTGACCGGCAACCTACCGTTCACCGGCTCGCTTGACAAGGTGCTGGAAGACATAGCGACTGCCGAGCCCCCAGGACCGCGCGAACACAGACCAGAGTTGCCCGACCGACTTGAGGCTATCTGCCTGAAGGCGATGGCCAAGAATCCAGACGATCGCTATCAGTCGGCCGGGCAGTTGGCGGATAGCATTGCGGCATACTTGAATGCGACATCGCAATCGGCTGGGTTGCCGAGGAGGACTCGCCGATTGGCCTCGCTTATCGCTGCGGCGATTCTGTTGTTGCTCGGAGCGGTTGCGATTTTCTTCAAGACGGGAACGGGACCGTTTGAGATAGTGCTGAACGATCCTGACGCACGAGTCACGGTGGACGGTGAGCAGGTCTCGATCGAATCAGCGCAAGGCAGAACTGAGATTTCGCTGCCCGTAGGAGCTCACCGACTGCACATTCGTTTTGGTGATGGTTCCGTTCACGATGAACGGATTGTCATTCGCTGGAGAGGCGAAAGAGTCACAAGAATGTTCGCGACGCCACTTGGCGCGATATCCGGACGAGTCTGGAATGACCTGAACGGAGACGGCAAATTGGATCGGCCGGCGGAGCCGACGGCGCAAGGGTGGAAAATCTTCCTTGATCAGAACCTCAACGGATTTCGCGATGAATGGGAGCGTTACGACGTTACCGAGGCAATCGATGGCCGTTATTGTCTTGACGGACTCCGCCCCGGCACCTACACGGTGGCCCAAGTGTTGCAGCAAGGCTGGGAACAGTCAGAGCCAGACTTCGCAGCGATCCGCTATGAAATGGATTTCTCCAGAGATCCCCGCTGGGTGACCAATCGACCTTCTGACTACTTCTGGGAGTCAAAGGAAGGAACGTACTCGATTACGCAGGTCAATATGAATGCCAAAGGAGGCTATGCGTATCACCGGGCGGGTTACAGCGGAGGGTCGTTCCGTCTGGAGTGGGACATCAGAATGCTGTCGAGCCAGTACGGTTCGGATGTTCGTTTCGGCGTGTTTGACAGTGATCTGAATTCATCGGACAAAGGGAGCTATGCTGCAGTCTGTTTCACCAAGGCCGACAGAGATCGATCGGGGACGATAGCACAGAGAATATACCTGCACTGCCAGGACGCAGTAGACAAGCACCGTTTTGCCGTCTCAGAAGGCGAATTCTCCTGCGACACTTGGTATCACGTAGCCATGAGGTATGACGCCCGAGATCGAGCTTTGGCGACGGACATCACAACCAGAGAAAGCGGGAAGTCCATCGCATCATTGGTGATTCGCGACGTGGGAGCATTCTCGAAAGACATGGCGAACGTAGGTAGTTCAAACGTCCGAGAGGGTGATTTTCAGTTTCCCGGCCACAAGTCATCAGCCGTAATTGACAATGTCGTGTACGAAGCAAGTCGCACCCGCGTGTACACGGTCACGCTGGCTGCGGGGCAGGAAATACAAAACGTCGATTTTGGCAACAGGAAGCGAGAGTAGCGCCGCGGGGAAACGGAATCACCTCCGCATATCAGTCTTTACGAGACACGTGATGCCAAGCTGCCAGCGCAGACCCGGAACGGCACATTGCCGTTCGCCGTCCCCGAAAACGGCTCCGACGAGGCCTATTTCCACTTTTTCGGAGAATCTTTGCGCGCCGAGCGGATCCTTTGGTACTTCTACAGGAAGACAAGATGTGGGTAGCGACCAGAAACCGCCTTGATCACGCCCGCCGCGGGCCGCTAACGGAGGTGACGCAATCATGAGATCCATACTGAACAGCGTCTTCGGACGATCCGAACGTCGGCAGCGCAACTTCCGGAAGAACGCGCGGCGGTGCGGGCCACGGCGCCGAAGACTGATGTGTGAAATGCTGGAAGACCGGCGGATGTTGTCCGTTTACGATCTTTCGATTGTTGGAGAGGAGCCGTATGTTGGTAAAGTTGGTTTGTTCGGTAATGGGCAAGCTGAACAGGGCATCGCATTCATTCCGGATCAGGGATGGGTGACAAGTTCGGGAAGCTCGTCCTGTGCAGTCGGCACTTGCGAAGACTCCGCCATCACATTCTACGATGCCGACTGGGGGGAAACGTCCCAAATACTCTATGAGCCGGACGATGGCGGCAGCAATTTCTTTCTGAATGACCATGAATACAACGTAAAGCACATCGGCGATGTAGCTTACGGGAATGGTCACATATACGCTCCGCTTCAGTTGGATCTTGTTGATGATTCTGGCAGCTACGACGGTATCGTCGACATTGAGTACCTTGCACGGTACACGGCGGCAGGTGCCCTCGATGCCAGTTGGGGCATCAGCTTCCCGACGGGGATTGAGATCGGTGGTGTTGGTTACTACGACGGCAGGCTTTACGCAGCGGAATACGTAAAATCGACTACGCGGGATGAATGGAGGAGGGCACGTGTACTTGAATACGGCGTTGCCGATACATCATCGTACGATACCGCATATCTGAATGTGCCGTATATCAACGGTATTGCCTTCCAGGATGTAAACGAGTTTGGTATCCCGATTGTGCACTTCGCGTTCGGTGGCAGTGCCGCTGACCCTAAGGCACCCGTAGGAGTCAGCTTCTGGGACTTTACTGAAGGTACCGGAGCAATCGCTGTTGTGCCGTTGGCGGAGTTGACAGCCCATACAGATCAGTCTGACCCACTTGAAGTAACACGGTCGGACTACTACACCTACTTGAGCAGGCCGCACGCGGAAGGCTTGACCTTCGACGGTGATGGAGACCTATGGGTTTCACGAGGCGAAACGGTAGCAGAGTTGGATTTGTCCTTAGCTCCCATCGCCGACGCCGGTGGCGATTACTCGGCTAGTGAAGGGAGCACTATCACCCTGGATGCCTCTGGATCGTACGACCCCGACGGCTCGATCGCGTCGTACGCGTGGGACCTGGACAATGACGGAGAGTATGACGATGCAACTGGCCCGTCCCCGAGTTTCCCCGCGACAAACGCGGGTGCGTACCCAGTAACGCTCAAAGCCACAGACGATGACGGGCTGTGGGATACCGATGTAGCGACGGTCACGGTCGAGGCTCCGGGCAATCACGATCCCGTTCTCTACAACGCTTGGGTTACTCCTCAAACTGGGACGACAACGGACAACTTCACATTCATGGTTGACTACTTCGACGCGGACGGGCATGAACCGTCGGTGGCTGATGCCGTAGTCGATGGGGCGCCCCACGCGATGACGCGTGTGAGCGGTTCCGGCGGCAGCGCAACGTACAATTACACGACAACACTCTCTCCAGGAACACACGACTACTTCTTCAGTTTCGAAGACGGTCATGGTGGAAGTTATGACACCGCCGTTCAAACTGGCCCGACCGTAGCGGGACCGGGCGACGCGTCGCTGCAGATCTACGTCAACGGGTATGGTGGCGTTCCCATCACTGACGACATCGCGGTCAGGTACTCTGTGGACGGCGGAGACATGAGGGTCGTTCCCGGCAATGCGCTGTCCTACCCCGGTTTTACGGACCAAATCCCGACGCCGTCAACCGTGCGCTTCGAGGCGTGGGGATTTTCGGACAACCACGAGTTTGGCGAATGGGAGTTCTTCTTTGACGGCCCGCCGGTTCATGAGAGTACGGCGGATGTTGTCACTTGGCAGATCGACAGCGCTGACGAAATCACTGCCAGAGGGTACTGGCAATACACACCACAATACTACGTGGTAGGTGGAAACGTGACGAGCCAATACGGAGGCATTGAGGGAGCGACTGTCACGATAACTGGGCCGAGCTACAACAGTCAGTACGTTGTTGGACCGAGTGGTGTCTACTCTTTCGCAGACGTGCCCGGAGGGGTGCCGTACACGCTGTCGGTTGAATTGACGGACTATGTCTTTGCGCCGTCGACCATCAGTATTCCGAATCTCAAAGAGTCCCATAGTTCATTTGATTTCTTCGGCGTCTACGACGGGCCAACTGGCGAAATACGCGGCACAAAATGGAACGATCTGGACGGGGACGGAATGAAGGACGACGGCGAGCCGGGATTGCAGGGCTGGACGATGTTTGTGGACGAGAACAACGACGGCGGATGGAACGGCGCCACTGAAGAACCGCACTACGCCGTCACAGGGCCTGACGGGACGTATGTGATTACCGATGTCCCCGCCGGTTTGCACACTGTGCGCGAGGTGCAGCAGACGGGTTGGGAGCAGACGTATCCGGGTAACTCGACAACGACAACATCGCTCACGTTCCCGTCGGGCACCAATGTTCCAGGCACGATCCTAGACCAGAACGGCAATGGAACGGGATTCACGGATCGCCTGCCGGGCACCGGCGCCGACTACACCGCCAACGACGCGAACCTCGATTTGTCGGCCAACTCAGGATTCCTGACCATCACCTCCACCCGTGCAGATTTGGGGACCGATCCGGTCGCCGATCCAGATGCCCTGGAAGCTTATGGTCTTCTCCTGCCGAATGTGGGCGATCAAGACGTCACCATCAAAGCCCTGTTCCGCGATATCCAGGTTTCTGGTTACCACAGTTCGAACCAGTTGACTTTGTACGCCGGGCAGTCGGCCACGCAGAACATCAGAGCGGGGATCCACTATTACCACGACCACGACTACGCACTCTGGTCGCGAAATCCAGATGACGGTGTCACCCACGCATGGACGACGCCAAGCGACGCCTCGTGGTCCGATGGGGATGACGTCGAGCTGACGCTCAGCCGCCAAGACGGGCGTTGGCAACTCGATTGGCACAATCTGACAAATGACGATTCGGGGACTTCCGACTCATTCTCGTTGCCCTGGGTCGACGGGAATGCTCTGTACGTGGGCATTCATTACGCAAACGCGAGAAGTTCCACATCGAGAACCAGCCTCGTCGAGTCTTTCACTGTCGAACTGGGATCAAACTATCACCAAGTCAACCTTGCGTCTGGAGAAACCAAACAAAATATCAACTTTGGCAACCGTCTGTTGTTGGACTTCGGCGACGCGCCGGATTCCTACAAGACGCTCTTTTCATCGGACGGGGCGAGGCATGTTCCGACAGGTCCGATGCTAGGCATCAGCCGGGATTCGGAATCCGACGGCCAGCCCAACGCCACGGCCACTGGCGACGACAATGCCGGTGCCACACCGGCTGACGAAGATGGTGTCGTGCTGAATGGGCTGCTTGTTCCCGGCCAATATGCACCGTTCACGATCACAGCATCCGCGTCTGGATCGGTGGATGCTTGGCTGGACATCAACGGCAACGGCACTTGGGATCATCCCCAGGAACAATTCTTGACCAGCGTCCCGGTGATCGCCGGACCGAATAACTTCACGGTGTTAGTACCGAGCGATGCCGCTTTTGGAAGCACGTTTTCCCGTTTTCGGATCAGCACGGCCGGTGGTCTGCCGCCCACGGGCATGGCCGACGACGGTGAAGTGGAAGACTACCAACTGGTGATCGAGACGGTCAACCGGTTCGTGGTCAATTCGACGGGCGAAACGGGAGATGCCAGTCCGGGTGACGGGAACTGCGACGACGGCACGGGCACCTGCACGCTGCGGGCCGCACTCGAGGAAACGAACTCGCTGTCGAACCTGGCAGCCGGACCGGATGTGATCATCTTCGATATTGCCGGCGTCGGCCCCCACACCATCCAGCCGGGAAGCGCACTTCCTACGGTTACCGAGGCGGTAGTGATCGACGGTATACGCGAGCCGGACTTTGCCGGTACGCCGGTGGTCGAGCTCGACGGTACCAATGCCGGCGCAACCAGTGGTTTAGTGCTGGGGGCCGGAGCTGCGGGCAGCACGATCCGCGGATTGGCCATCAATCGATTTGGCTATGAGGGGATTGACATCATTGGCGGCGGCAATAACACGATCCAAGGCAACTACCTCGGCACGGACGTGGCCGGGGCGGTGGATCAAGGGAACGGGTACCACGGAATTTGGGTTTCAGATTCTACTTCCAACCAAATTGGCGGAACGGGAGTGGGGGTAGGCAATGTCATATCCGGCAACCGCTACGGCATGGTGATTGCCGGGCCGGGCAGTACCGGCAACATGGTCGAAGGCAACCGGATCGGCACCGATGCCGCCGGCACCGCCGCAGTGCCGAACGATTTTCACGGGGTGTTGATCCAGAATGACGCCACTGGCAACACGATTGGCGGGACGACGTCTGGGTCCGGCAACCAGATTTCGGGCAACACCCGCAACGGGGTGAAGATCATCGGCGCGGCGACCACCGGCAACATGGTGCAAGGCAACCTGATCGGCACCGATGCCACCGGTAG
>CAZUAH010000620.1:0-7874 GCA_964617665.1 uncultured Pirellulaceae bacterium | reverse complement strand
GGCCCGTTGGCATTCACTTTGTCGGTAGTGAAGGAAGGCTCACCATGCAGATCGAGCGTGGCCCTGCCGGCCCCATGGAGTTGTATCCGAAAGCCAAGTTCGCCAATTACACGCCACCCCCACGTACGCTTCCCCGATCTCCTGGGCATGAGTATCAGCAATGGATACGGGCAATCAGAAACAACGATCCAGCGAGTGCCGAAATGCCCTTCAGCTACTCGGGCCCCTTGTCTGAGACGTTGGCGTTGGGAAATGTCGCCTATCGCGTTGGTAAGAAGCTCGAGTGGGATCCAGTGCTCCTGAAGGCCACCAATGCCCCTGAGGCGGACAAGTTCATTCAAGGCAGTTACCGGCTAGGCTGGGAACTGGACAAACCCCGTATTCCAACAGAAGAAACGGAGTCATGAAGAAAACCGCTCTCATCGCTTTGCTTGTCACTTGCTCCTGCATGGCACGGGCTGCCCAGGATACGGTCAACGGACGATACGTCAACGTCTCCCTTCCGGGCGAGAATAGGACTCTCTCGCTCGCCGAGGTCCAAGTCTTCAGCGGCGGCGAGAATGTCGCACTGGGCAAGAAGACGGTGCAAAGTAGCACCGGTTCCAGTGGCGAATCGAGCCGGGCCGTGGACGGCAACACCAGCGGCGATTGGGGTAGCCGAACCATCACGCACACGGACGGATCGGGGCCGAACCCCGGTTGGGAGGTAGACCTGGGCAAGACCATTGCCATCGAGAAGGTGGCGATCTGGAACCGCAATGGTTACGAAGACCGCCTCTGGGGCGCGCGGATCGCTATCTTGGACGAGAAACGCAAAGTCGTCTGGGGTGCCGACCTCGCCCAGCCCGGTCGCGGCACGGAAGTGGTCGTCAAGAGTCATCCGGCGCCGCGATGGGTCGGCAAGACCTTCGCCGAGATCGGCGACCGGTTCAACCCGGGCCCGGCCGCAATCATCAGTTCGTCGGAGATCGCCGTTGTTCTCAACGAAACCACCGGCGCCAGCGGATCGGTCGAATCGCTCCGGCTGGCCATCAACGACCTGATCGCCACGTTCGGCAACCGCTATCCCAAGGGTAAAGAATACCTGGCCCGACTCGACCGGCTCAAGGAAGACGACATCGAGGGGCTGGAAAAACTCGGTCGCGAAGCGCTCCTGGCGAACCCGTTGCTGGACTTCGAAAAGCTCCTGGTCGTCAAACGTCGGGGCGATCTTGGCCTGCCGCAGAACTGGGTCGGCAACTGTACGAAGAAGGGACGGTACGACAACGAGATCGCGGTGCTCTCGACCGTTCGAGACGGCGGGAAACTGACGACGCTTTTCCGCCCGGAAAAAGATGTATTCGTCGGCGACGTCGATCTCCATTGGGACGCCGAGAAGATGATCTTCTCGATGCCCGCCGAACATAATCGCTACCAGGTGTTTGAGGTCGGCATCGACGGTGAAGGCCTTCGTCAGGTCTCGCCGACCGAGCCCGATATCGACAACTACGACGCTTGCTATCTGCCGAACGAACAGATTGTCTTCGACTCGACCGCCTGTTTCCAAGGCGTGCCGTGCATCGGTGGTGGTGGGCAGGTGGCCAACCTCTACGTGATGAATCCCGACGGGACCGGCATCCGACAACTCTGTTTCGACCAGGATCACGATTGGTATCCCTCGGTCACCAACGACGGCCGCGTGATGTTCACCCGCTGGGAATACAGCGACACGCCGCACTATTTCACGCGGGTCGTAATGCGAATGAACCCGGACGGCACGAACCAGAAGGCTCTCTACGGAAGCAACTCGTACTGGCCCAACTCGACGTTTTACGTTCGCGCGATTCCCAGCCACCCGTCGAAGTTCGTCGGCATCATCTCCGGCCATCACGGCGTGCCTCGGATGGGCGAACTGATTATCTTCGACGCGGCGGTCGGCGAACAGGAAGCGGACGGCGTCGTGCAGCGGATCCCCGGCTACGGCCAGAAGGTCGAGCCGATCATCCGCGACAAGCTGGTCGATAACTCCTGGCCGAAGTTCTTGCATCCGTATCCGTTGAGCGAGAAGCACTTCCTCGTTTCGTGCAAGATCAGCAGCAGTGCGCCGTGGGGCGTCTATCTGGTCGACATCTACGACAACATGGTGCCGATCCTCGTCGAGCAGGGCGTCGCCATGTTCGAGCCGGTGCCGCTCAAGAAAACACCCCGGCCGCGGGTCATTCCCAGCAAGGTCGATACCTCGCGCAAGGACGCGATTGTCCAGGTGCTGGACATCTACCGCGGCGGCGGGCTGAAGGGCGTCGCTCCCGGTACGGTCAAGCAGCTTCGCCTGTTCGCGTTCGACTATGGCTATCACGGTCTGGCCAATCATACGTATATCGGCATGGAAGGCCCTTGGGACGTGCATCGAATTCTCGGAACGGTCGACGTCGAGACCGACGGGTCGGCAACGTTCCACGTCCCGGCCAACGTGCCCATCGCCGTGCAACCGCTCGACGCGGACGGGAAAGCGCTGCAACTGATGCGAAGTTGGTTCGTCGCGATGCCGGGCGAGAATCTCGCATGCATCGGTTGCCACGAAAAGAGCACCGACGCGCCGCCGCGGCATATTCCTATCGCCGCGTGGAAAAGCCCGCAGCAGCTCAAGGAGTGGTACGGTCCGGCGCGTGGATTCAGCTTCGCGCGCGAAGTGCAACCGGCGCTCGATAAATACTGCATCGGATGCCACAACGGCACACCGTACAAGGGAAAGAACATCTCGGACCTGCGGCACCTGGACGAGCAGGGATTCAGCCGAGCGTATCGCACGCTGCAAGCCCATGTCCGTCGGCCCGGTCCGGAGTCCGACTATCACATGATGCCGACGGCCGAGTACCATGCCGATTCCAGTCCGTTGATCCAGATGCTCAACAAGGGACATTACGGTGTGAAGCTCGACCGCGAGGCGAGCGAGCGGCTCTACACGTGGATCGACCTGAACGTGCCGTACTTTGGCACTTGGGGCGAGTTCCGCGAGATCCCCCGAGGTCAGCGTGAACGTCGGGCCGATCTTCGTCAGCTATACGCCGGCATCGATCTCGACTATGAGGTCGTTCCGGAACTGCCCAAGCAGGTGATCAAGCCGATCATCCCGAAGGAGCCCGCCCCGATCCAACCGGTGAAGATCGACCTGGCCGGTTGGCCGTTTGACGACAGTACCGCCCGACAGCTCCAGGGCGAGATTCGTGAGAAGACCATCACCATTGAAGGGGCGGATGGCCAATCGTTCGATATCCAGATGGTTCGCATCCCCGCCGGCGAGTTCGTCATGGGTGACCCGAAGGGTTCCCACGATGAAAACCCGATCTGCTCGGTGAAGATCGAGCGGCCGTTCTGGATTTCCAAGGCGGTCATTACCAACGCCCAGTACAAGCTCTTCGATCCGGAGCACGACAGCCGTTATCTCGATCGCGGCGGCAAGGACCACGGCAACCGCGGCAATCCGCTGAATCGCCCCGAGCAACCGGTCATCCGCATCTCGTGGGAACGGGCCATGGCATTCAGCCAGTGGATGTCGAAGCAGACGGGCAAGAAGTACGCCTTGCCGACGGAAGCCCAATGGGAATTTGCCTGCCGCGGCGGCGCGACGGCGGACGGCGGTTCGACCGGTCGCACATGGGGCCTGAGCAACATGGCCCGCATGGCGGAATGGACGCGCACGACGTACAGGCCCTATCCCTACATTTCGGCCGATGGTCGCGACGCGGGCAAACCGGAAGACCGTAAAGTCGTTCGCGGTGCGAAGTCGTTGGGCATCAGCGATGATCGGCGCGACACATTCCGCCTGAGCTACCACTGGTGGCAAGGGGTGTGGAACGTCGGATTCCGCATTGTTTGCGAAGATGACGAGCCAGCTCTTGAAGAAGTCGTTGTGGCAGAGTAACACGCTTCGCCGTTACGTTTCTGAGTTCCGCAGCCAAAACCCAATTACAGCAATCGGAATGAATCATGAAGAAGCTATGCATTGCACTGATCGTATCCCTTTGCCTCGCCGCTACGTCCTACGCCGAGACGCCCGAGGTCAAGGGAGGGCTCGTGGTGCGAATCGGCTGTTCCGAGCTCGACGCCCTGGTGAAGCTGCGAGAGAGTGAGAGGTTCCTCGTCCATGGACTGGACACGAATGCTTCCAACGTGACGAAGGCTCGCCAGTTCATTCAATCGAAGAACCTTTACGGGCCCATCTCGGCCGACTGGTTCGATGGTACTCGATTGCCCTATACCGACAACCTCGTCAACCTGCTTGTCGCGGACGCGTCGTGCGAAGTGGACATCGATGAGATTAAGCGCGTTCTGGTGCCGGGCGGAATCGCCCTGATTGGCGGAAAGCCGATCGTAAAGCCTCGCGCGAATGACACCGCCGAGTGGACCCATTACCTCGGCAATCCCGATGGAAACGCGGTCGCCCAGGACGCCGTCGTTGGCAAGCCACGCCACATGCAGTGGGTGGCCGGGCCGCGGTGGGCGCGGAGTCATGAGCATATGGCGACGGTCAGCGCCGTCGTTTCCACGGGCGGCCGGATCTTCACGATCCTCGACGAGGGGCCGACCGAGTCCGTGACGCTGCCGCCGAAGTGGCGGCTTGTGGCGCGAGACGCGTTTAACGGCGTGCTTCTCTGGAAGAAGCCGATCCCGTTGTGGGAGACGCAGCTTCGTGGTTTTCGATCTGGCCCGGCGCACCTACCCCGTCGGCTTGTGGCCGAGGGCGACCGTGTCTATGTGACGCTCGGATATACCGAGCCGGTCTCGCAACTCGACGCCGCGACGGGTGAGGTGCTTCAGACGTATGGCGGAACGGACGGCGCGTCGGAGATCGTGTTGGCCGATGGCGTCCTCTTCGTTGTCAAGGGGACGATCGACCGTTCGGAGGCCGAGAAGGCGATGCGCATGGGCCAGCCCAGCCCGCCGATCCGCGGAAAGAGCCTGATGGCCCTGGATGCGAAGGACGGAAAACTGCTCTGGGAGCTCTTCGGTCCGCAGGCCGCGGAACTGATGCCACTTACGCTCGCGGTCTCCGATGGCCGGGTCGTCTTCCACAACCCGAAGCAGCTTCTCTGCCTCGACGCGAAGACGGGTGACGTGCAGTGGACGATCGCTCGGCCGCTGCTGACCAGTCGAAAAGCCTGGTCGTCGCCGACCGTCGTCATTCACGAGGACATCGTTCTCTCGGCTGACGTTGACGCTCCGGCCAAGGGCGGCGAGCAGATCAGTTGGACCGTCTCGATTGGAGGCGGTGGGAGATCAGGACAACTGATCGCCTATTCGCTCAATGATGGAAAGCAGCTTTGGAAGGCGCCGTGCGCCCAGATTTACAACGCGCCGCCCGATGTTTTCGTCATTGATGGCGAAGTCTGGACCGGCAAACTGCGATCCACGAGCGATGGCGGTTACACTGAGATCCGCGACGTCAAGACGGGCGAAGTAACCCGGACTTTCCCGAGCGATCCCAACCGGCAGGTTGGGATGCCACACCACCGTTGCTACCGGAATCGCGCCACGTCACGCTACGTGCTGGCCGGTCGGGCGGGCATCGAATTCTGGGACGTGAACGACGGCAGCACCGTTCCGCACAACTGGGTTCGCGGGGCGTGCCAGTACGGCGTCATGCCGGCGAACGGTCTGGTCTACGCGCCGCAGCACTCGTGCGCCTGTTACCCGAAGGCGAAGCTGAACGGATTCAACGCACTGGCGGCCGCGCGTGAGGACATGCCCGAATCACATGATGGCCTCTTGGAGAAGGGACCGGCCTATGGTGAGGCCGTGCAAGGAACCGTCAAGCCGACCGACTGGCCGGTCTTCCGGCACGATAACGCACGAAGCGGCTTGGCCTCCTGTTCGATTCCCGCGAAGGTTGGCAAGACTTGGACCTGTGAGCTTTCGGGCAAGCTTTCCGCTTCGGTAATGGCCGACGGGAAGCTCTATGTCGCCGGCGTTGACGATCATACGCTCTACGCTCTCGATGCGGGCAGTGGCAAGAAGGCCTGGGCTTACACCACGGGCGGACGGATCGATTCGCCGCCCACGGTGGTCGATGGACGCGTCTATGTCGGCTGCCGCGACGGGTACGTCTATTGCATCATCGCGCGGGATGGCCAACTGGCTTGGCGTTTCCGCGCGGGACCTGAGGACCGACGCGGGATCGCCTTCGACCAACTCGAATCGGTCTATGCCGTGCATGGCAGCGTGCTTGAGAAAGACGGCCAGATCATCTTCGCCTCGGGGCTCTCGTCCTACATTGACGGCGGGATTCGGGTCTACTGTCTTGATTCCAAAACCGGTGAGCAGCTCAGCGTGACCTGCATCAACGACTGGGACCCGAAGACCGGGCTGCATCCGAAGGGCGGCGGTTTCGATATCCAAGGCTCGCTTGCCGATATTCTCTCGACTGATGGTGAAAGGCTCTTCATGCGACATCGCGTGTTAAGTGCCACCGGCGAGCCCCAGGATGGCACGGCCACGCACCTGTTCAGCCCGACGGGCTTCTTGGACAGCACCTGGTGGCATCGGACGTACTGGGTCTACGGCGGCTCGTTCGGCAGCGGCTGGGGCGGTTGGCATCGGACGGGCGACACGGTGCCCTCGGGGCGGATTCTGGTCCTTGCCGCGGACGGCATCTACGGCTTCGGCCGGACCGTGTATCCCGGCGGGAACGCGGGTCAGTGGCGACGCGGCGAGTTCTACCGCTTCTTCGCGACGTCCAAAGCGCCCGGGAAGAAGTTCCGATGGGAGAATCGATTGCCCATGCAATGCCGCGCCATGGTGCTCGCGGGCGAGACGCTCTTCGTCGCGGGACCGCCGAACAAGGCCGAAGGCGATTCGTCCGAGTTCAAGGGACCGCTTCCGATCGGGACAACCGGCAAGCTCATGGCGCTCACGGCGGAGGACGGATCGAAGGTGTCGGAGTACCCGCTCAGCGCCGCTCCGGTCTTCGACGGAATGATCGCCGCCGATGACAAACTCTACGTCGTGACGATCGACGGCCGCGTCACCTGCTTCGCGAAGTAGAGTGGTGAGCGTCAATTAACGTCGTCAAGCCGTTCGGCTTTTGGTGCAAGGACCGCCAGTTCGACCAGTTGAAAACTGTAGAGTCCGCTGGCCGCGGGATTCGGGCGCACGTATTGTGGTTTACGTTCGGGCAAGGAATAGGCTATGCTCGAAAAGGGCTATGGGCTTTGGAATGCAGCATTCGTGTTAAGCAGGATTGAGTATGTCCCCGTATTTCCGCGTTTTTTCCCGGGCGAGTGGTCGCGAAGACGCCTGCATGTCGAATGCCAAAAGGTCCTGGCGTATTAGACTGCCGTTGGGCGGCGTCTTGCTGATCATGCTGCTGGCCGCGACCTCTTGGGCTCAGCCATTGGATGTGCCGGCTCCTGGGAGCGGCACAGCGCTCCAGACGAGTGCGCCCGAGGACGAGCACGACGAAGCGAATCCGAACGATTCCCGGTCGTCGCGCGGGCAAGTGATTCTCAAGGAACTGGACGACGAGAATCGGCTAAAATCAAACTTCCTATCAGTCCATGGCTGTAAAATCAAACCTCCTATCAGTCATCCCGAGATCCTGGATTGGGATCTATGGTTGGGACCGGCAGAACACCACCCTTATCCAGGCTTCCACCGTGGCTGGTACCATCCCTCGGGCTGGCGCAGTTGGTGGGATTTTGGTAACGGAAGGATTGGGGACATCGGCAGCCACGCCGTCGACCTGGTGTTCTGGGCACTGGACCTCAAATATCCGTTGACCGTCGAAGGGGAAGGCCCCGGTCGGCCCGCACTGGAACGTGTCCCTCCCTGGCAGAAGGCGACCTGGACGTTTCCGGCGCGAGGGAACAAGCCGCCGGTGACAGTGAAATGGTGCCACG
>CAZUAH010000619.1:0-7883 GCA_964617665.1 uncultured Pirellulaceae bacterium | reverse complement strand
AAATCCGAGCCGCTACTTCATGGCCACGCGCTCGCAGAGTGCGCCGCCGGAAGTGGCACGTGATCGCGCGACGAGCAACTCACGGGAGACCTAAGGTGAAAGACAAATTATGGAGCCGATGTGTCTTGGTACTTCCACTGTGCCTTGCTTCGCTCGTCCCTTGTTTCGGTGCAGAAAAGCAGAAACCGGTGCGGCTGTTTGCTGAAGCGGAAGACTTCACCGTCAAGACTCCCGGTTGGGAGGTTGTGCCTTACCGCGAGAACTACTTCGCTTCGACTTTCGCGGTCAGTTTCCTTTCTCGTATGGGGTGCCTTGGTGCGCCCGAACAGTTGTCCGCCGATGAGTCGGCGGTGGCCGAGCAGAGCGTTCAAATACCCTACGACGATCAATTCGAAGTGTTGGTGCGGTACGAACAGCCGTACAACTTCTCCGTCGAGTTCACGATCGAGGTCGAGCAGGGCGGCAAGATCGTCGCGTCCTTCACGTGTGGACGACTGAGCGATCCGAGAATCTGGGCGTTCAACGGACATGAACGCAAGCCGATGGAGCGGTATTGGTGGGGTGGGACTGACAACATCGTGTGGCAGAATCCCGGCAGAGTGCGGCTCGGTGTTGGGCCAGCCATACTGCGATTGATGGCGAAGCACCAATTAGACGGAAACAAACTACGGCTGAACGCGGCGCGTCGGAACGTCGACCTTGTGGTGCTGACCAACGACCGTGCGGGTATGGAGACCCAACGGACCAAGGCTCGCTACCTGGAGTTGGACGGCTGGCTGGTGCAGGACGGTGATTTGTTTGTCCGATTCACGAATCCGTCGAACGGGCTGGGGCCCTGCGTTCCGATCGTTCAGCCGTTGCGCGGCGGAGAACACTCGCCGTATTACGTCCACGTGCGCGATTGGGCGACGACCAAAGTGCTTCGCAGCGGCCGCTTGGTCGATCCGGCTGAGTACGTCAACGCAGGGCCGCGGTCTCGGGCGGTGAGTCCCCGGCAGATTTCGCCGGTATTGGATGTGGCGAAGTTCACTCAGCCGAAGAATTCCGACAAACCCGATGCGGGTACTCACGTGGTGATTCCCGACAACGAGTACCTGCAGCTGGGCCAGGCGTCCGGTTGGGTCCCACTCGGCCCGGTGATCGACGCCCTGCACCACGTCCAATGGACACCTCAGGCAACCTACAAGGACGTGAAAACCAACGAAGTCTACCTGCGGTTGGAGTTCGCAATCCCTGATGGCCGAGGTGGGATGAAAACGATCAAAGACTGTACCGTGCGCGGCAAGCCCGGCTACTACTCGCCAGCGACGTTCGAAATACCGGGCAACATCGCGCCGAACGCCGCACTGGCCGAGATCCTCCAGCAGCGGTTCTGGCTGCCGCAGATTCGCACCCAGAAGGAGGCGGTTGACTGGCTGCTGGGCGAAGTGCGAAAGTTCCCGAATCGCGGTCCGTCTCCCAAACGGTTCCTGCTGTACAACATACTTGGGTTCGGGGGCCGTCGCTTCGAAGATCCGGCAGTGAAACAACTGGCCATTGCGCTGGGCGACAACACTTGGGCCAGCGCCGAAGGCAAGAAACGTGAACTGGTGGCTCACTGGCGAGATCCGAATCCGGAGTCGATCAAGAAGAAGGAAGCAGAGCGGCCCGACGGTTTCAAGGATCTGTTGGTTGTCAGCTACGGGGACGAGATTCATTTGCCGTCCGATCCGGTGACTGACGAGGAGTTCGCGGCATGGCTCAGACAGCGGGGCGTTAAGTATGTTGGACCAGTGAAGTTCGTCTCCGTCAAACGCGGCGATTCGCCAGCAGTGTTGGCCGCCGCGAAGAAACAGCCGCTGTGGTATTACTCGCAGATCTGCGCAAAGGAAAAAGGCGGCCGTCGCTATGCGGCCGGGACGGCTTACTACCGCAACAAAGGCGTGATGACCGGGGCGAACTATGCTCCGCACGCGAACTACCTAGTCAGTGAATTGGACTACATTCGCACGTTCAAGCTGCGAGCGATGAGTTTGCCGTGGTCCGAGGACTACGTGTGGCAGATTCCGGAATTCAGTGTACAGGTGACGGGCTACCTGACGTCGGGACTGCGCGCCGGAGCAAAATACGACAAGTTGCCCATCCATATGTATGTGATGCCGCATTCGCCAGGCAACACGCCGCGAGACTTTCGCCTGTCGTTCTACACGGCGGTCGCTCACGGAGCGAAGCATGTCGATTACTTTTGCGCCTCGCCGTCAGCAATAGGTGCCACAGAGAATTACGTGGCCACCGACGATCTGGGTATGTGGCGGCAGATTCACGCCTGCAGCCACGAGGCGGGTGTGTTCGAGGATTATGTGGTGGACGCTCACGTTCGGCCGGCCAAAGTCGGCCTGTTGTTGTCCAGCGTCGATGACATCATGACCGGCGCGGCGAATTCGACGCTGGCCATGCATAACAATGAACGCAAGGCAATCTACTATGCCCTGCGACACAGCCAAACGCCAGTCGATTTCTTGAGCGAAGACGATGTGATCGATGGTCGGGCCAGGGACTATCGACTGATCTACGTGACGCAGCAATGGCTGCACTCGAAGGCCGTCGACGCTTTGACCAAGTGGGTTGAAGCTGGAGGCACGTTGGTCGCGCTGTGTGGCGGCGGTTTTACTAACGAATTCAACCAGCCAAACACGCAAACGAAAACGCTTTACGGCGTCAAATCGCAGCAGATCCAGACCGATCCGCAGCTTGTCTTGAAGTACCTGGGCGAGGCCAACCGTCCGTTCCTCACCAAACAAGATTTGCCGCTGTACGAGCCGATTGATTACGCCACGTGGACGCTGGACGACGCACCGTCCATCGCCGCAAAACGCATTCGCGATGTCCCTGTGATCGTGTGGAAACAGACGCTCGAACCGGCCGACGGCACGGTGCTGGGTTGGTACAAAGATGGACGTCCGGCTGTGGTTGCGAAGTCTCATGGCAAAGGCCGGGCGTACCTCTTTGGATTTCTGCCGGGTCAGGCGTATTTAAAAAGTAGCCTGCCGATCGCACCGCCCGACCGCGGAGCCACCGACGCCTCCAACGCGCACTACTTGCCCACGACCATGGACGTAAATATCCGAAGGCGGCTGGTCGACGACTTTCTGCCCGATACGTTCGTCCGCCCGGTCGAGTGCAGCGTGCCGCTGGTCGAGACGACCTGCCTGGACACGCCGCCGCAGGCCGGAAAACGGGCACGGCTGGCCGTGCCGCTGATGAACTTCACTGGCCAGCCAATCGAGCACCTGACAGTACGTATCCGTCAATTGCCAAAGGCATCACAAGTCCGCAGCGTCGAACGAGGCAGTGTTCGTCCGCGTTTCGACGGAGATACTACGATCGTTGACCTGCCGTTGGAGACTGCGGACATGTTGTTGCTGGACCTCTAACGTAAACGCAATTGCACTGTATGGACTTCGTGAAAGATCCCTTTTCCGAAAGAATGCAGGTCATGCAGAGCCTGACCTACGACTGAAGTTACTCTAACTGCACGAAAGCGAAACGTCATGCCAATCTCGTTCACCTGCCCGCACTGTGGGAAGCAGAGTACGGTAGCGGACGAATATGCTGGTCAATCCGGTCCGTGCAAGTTCTGCAGCGAGACCATTACGATTCCGGCGACTGGGGCGCCCCCAACGCTGCCTCCTACTCCACAGCCACCCGTGAAAGGCTCCAGCACCGGCGCGACAATCGGCGTCGTCGCTGTGGTATGTGTCGCGGGTGTGCTTGTGTGCGGTGGCATTTTGGTCGCCCTGTTGCTGCCAGCGATACAACCGGCTCGTGAAGCAGCCCGAAGGACGGAATGCGTCAACAACTTGAGACAGATCGGGCTCGCTTTCCATAACTACAACGCCGTGCACAAGACGTTTCCGCCGGCTTACATTCCCGATGAGGACGGCAAGCCGATGCACACTTGGCGCGTGCTGATCCTACCATACATGGAGGAGCAGGCGTTGTACGAGCGATACAATTTCGACGAGCCGTGGGATAGTCCTGGGAATCAGGCTGTCACCAACACCGTCATACCCGCATACTCGTGCCCATCGTGCCCACCGACAGGGGACGCCTTGGGCTCGACCGAAACAAACTACATGGTGATCACGGGGCCGGGAACGGTTTTTGATGGTGCCAAAGCCGCGAGCCTCGCCGAGATCAAAGACGGGACATCCAATACTATCCTGGTGGTCGAGGTAGTCGGCACGGGCGTCAATTGGGCCCAGCCCGTTGACTTGGACATTGGCAATATGCAGTTTCCAAACATCGCCGGCGGGTCGGCGGGCCCGGACAGCCATCACCCTGGTGGGTTGAACGCCGTTCTATGCGACGGATCTGTGCGTTTTCTGAGTGAAGCGATGGATCCTCAAGTGCTCGACGCATTGATCACGAAAGGCGGCAACGAAATGATTCCCAGTTTCTGATTCGCCCAGGCGTCGCCAGCACGCACGTGTCATTGTCCCGTGCGTTTCCCAAGCAATCCCTCAAGTGCCGCAACACGCTGGGGCGAACAAGGCGATTTCTCTTGGCGAATCGCTCGATAGCAGTCCTCCGAATTTGCCAGGATTCTCGCTAATTCGGCCCCATCAGCAGCTCTCTCTGGACGCTCATCCTCGCCTGCATCGGCAGCATGTTCGCAAGTTGGCTTGGGCGGCGACGGGATAGGAGCAAGCCGCCGATAGGTGATTAGCGTTCGCTGGCTGTGTGCATGGTCTTGTTTGGGGCCGACCGTGGGAGAGTTCACTGAGTCTTCACTTGCTCAACCGTTTTCTTGACGTAGGATTCAAGGATTTCTCCCTAAAACGCTGCCACACGGGCTCGTAGCCGGCGTGGCATTTTCCCTTCTTGGACATCCGTCACGTTTTTCTTCTGGTATTCTTGCTCGATTTTCACTAGACTAATCCGTCAAATTTAATCTGCCCCGTTGACAGGAAGGCCATTCTGGCAGATATCTCGAACAGGATTCACCGGCGATGGAAACGCTAGTGTCTCTCGACACACTTGAGTCGACCGCGTGTTGCTGTTGCGACTCCAAGATTCAAGACCCCGATGGGCGGCCTCGCTGTAGTGCTTCGCGATTGATCGCAGGAAGACTACTTCAAGTTCGCGCCGTGGGTCTCGGGAACCAGTTGTGCCGTTGCCTCATGGATTACGGTGGCGACCACTTCTGCAAGTGCCCCACTCGGATCAAAGCCCTCAAGCTTCACGGGACCTGAAAACGCCCTGTCCGCCCCTTTTTCCGCGTCCAGAATCGGGCGATGCGGCCCCCATGCTGCTCAAGCCGCTCCATCGGTGATCCTTTGGATGGAATCCAGAAAGTCCATTAACTCCACGCCTTGCAGGTCCTTTGATCGTAAATCATGCGTCTTCTTGAGCGTTTGGTAGCCTTCGTAGAACTCGAATCGGATGCACGCACCGTCCACTACGGTGGCCACGCCGAACGGTGGCTGGTTTGCCATTGGTGTGTGCTCGTCAACTCTCTGTCTATGGTCGCCCAAAATGAATTGGAACAGCGTTTTCGGTTCATCCGAATTGTCGAGATCGTCCCATGTGATCGGTTCGCCATTCTCCGACACCAGGTCGCATGGCATCGCTTTCAACTGGTCAATCTGTCGTTGCGTCGTGGCAGCGCTGACGGCCCGTTCGCCGTCGAAGCCGACGAAGTGGAGAACTTGCTTGTTCGTCATGGCTAGATCCTTCTCAAAATTCCACTCATCAACAGTCAGAAGAAAACACGAAACATCGGACTTCACATCGCTCGTGGTGGGTAGTGATTCGGTGGGCTTCCGCAGGTAGGTATCCAAGCGTTCCAAGTATGCCGGTTGGCAACACAGGATTTCGGCAGTATACGATCACGAAATACGGCAAACAACTGTTTCGGCGAAGTTTTCGTTCTTGTCGGCCCTCCATTCTGCTTCTGGTATTCTGGGTCGGAGACCCTGCTTGTCGGCCCAAAACCTCTCGGTGCCTCGATTCTCTTCAGATGGACACAAATCCATACTCGCCTCCAAAATCGATTCCAGCGTATACGGGGCCATCTACTGCAAGCCGTATCCGTCTTTGCAGCACTTAGGTTTGGCTTTCTTTGCAGGCTGGCTCTGCTCTCTGTTTGACGGTCGCCAAACGTGCCTTTTTCGCTGAGCCCGCTCTGGCATGCTTTCGGCGTAGTGTAGACCGTGGGTGACGTTGCTAAAATGAACCGCCGTTCGACGTTGGTAGTCTCGGTTCGGGGCGTCGTCGGATGCTACCTGTCAATGGAATACTGCGATGAAACGAATTACGATCTGCCTAACCACGGTGCTGATGCTCTGTGGGGCCGTTGTACAAGCTGCCGAACGCAACATCATCTTTGTCGTCACAGACGACGAAGGTCAGACGCTTGGTTGCTACGGCGATCCTGTCGCTGTGACACCGAACATCGATGCGCTGGCCAGAGACGGCACGACGTTTCTGAACGCATTCGCCACGACGGCCAGTTGCAGTGCCAGTCGATCGGTGATCATGTCTGGGCTGCATAATCACAAGAATGGGCAATACGGTCACCAGCACCATTTTCACAAGTTTGCCTCCTTCCATAATCTGGTCAGCCTTACGCTACCTCGCGTACTGCAGGGCGCTGGCTATCGCACAGGCCATATCGGCAAGTATCACGTTGCGCCGGAGGAGGTCTATCGTTTCGAGACGTATCTTCGCGGCAATGGCCGTAACGCGGTTCAAATGGCCGAACAGTGCCAAGGCTTCCTCAACGACAAAACTGATTCGCGCCCGTTCTTCCTGTACTTCGCCACCTCGGATCCGCATCGCGGTGGCGGCACGGACAAGACCTCAAGACTCGACTTGAAACCCGATCTGTTTGGCAATAAGCCGAATCGCGGTTCCCACGCCGGAGTCGACGAGGTGTTCTACGATCCCAAGGAAGTGCCGGTGCAGTCTTTCTTACCCGACACGCCCGAAACGCGCGAGGAGTTGGCACAGTACTACCAGTCGTGCTCGCGCATCGACCAGGGACTGGGGCGTTTGATCGCGATACTCAGAGAAGCGGATCTGTACGAGAAGACGCTAATCGTCTTTACGTCGGACCATGGTGTAGCATTTTCCGGTGCCAAGACCACGGTGTTCGATCCTGGACTACGAGTACCATTTGTTGTCCGCAATCCGTACCAAAGGGAACGTGGCGTCGTTTCGAAGGCATTGATTAGCCACATCGACATTACGCCTTCGCTTCTCGATTTCGCCGGCGGGTTGGATCGAGAGATCAACGGGCCGAAGAAGTGGGTCGATCCCGACAAGTACTGGAAAGAACGTGGCGAGGCACTGAAGGAGAACCGAAGTGGCGGCCACAAGTTTCGCAGCTATCACGGGAAATCCTGGATTTCGATACTTGGCGACCCGGACGCCGAACATTGGGAGACGATTTTCGCATCCCATACGTTCCACGAGATCCAGATGTACTATCCGATGCGCGTCATTCAAGACAAACAGTACAAGCTGATATGGAATATTGCCTACGGGCTGCCGTACCCCTTCGCCTCGGACCTGTGGGCCGCCTCTAGCTGGCAAGCACAGTATCAGAAAGGCTTGGACGCCCCTTATGGGAAGAAAACGGTCGGGCGGTACATCAACCGTCCGCGATTCGAACTCTACGACGTGCAAAAAGACCCTGATGAAGCCGTCAACCTGGCTGACGATCCAGAGCATGCCGGCACGCTCGAACGTTACCAGAAGAAGCTCAAGGCGTTCCAGAAAGAGATGCACGATCCCTGGATAATGAAGTGGGAGTACGAGTAGACCAGAGTGAACCCCAGCGTTGCATAAATGTCGTGGGATAGGCTTCCAGCCTGTCGAAATCTGCCGTTGATTCAGCC
>CAZUAH010000618.1:0-7911 GCA_964617665.1 uncultured Pirellulaceae bacterium | reverse complement strand
GTCTGCGAGCTCGGCCTCTGATCGGCCGCCGGGCGCGCCAGCAGGAGCAGGCCCGCGAGCCGCTCGAACCGCGGCCCCCGCGGTGACGACCGCCGCCACCACAGCCCCACCCCCCCCCTCCGGGCCCCGCCCCACGGGGCGCGCCATCCGGGGGCCTATCAACTTTTGCCCCCACGCCTCGGTCCGCACCGACGTAACGCGTGGATCCAGCACTGCGGCGTGCAGTGCGACTGGGCCTGCCGATCGGACTCCGAGCAGTTCAACATTCTCTGAATCAACACGATCGACCGCGGCGAGTGCGTCGACAGCCGCCAATACGTCCTCCACTCGTTGTCCCAACAACGGGCGGCCGATGTGCATGGCCAAGTAGCCGGTGTACTGTTCGTGATTGAAGTACTTGCTGCGACTGCCAGTATCGCGAGTCTCGCCATAACCGCGCAAGTCGACGGTCAACACAATTCGGCCTGCTTTTGCGAGGTCGAACGCCCGTTCCATCGAGGCGGCTTTTCCCGAAGAATCGACGATCAGCGTGGCGGACAGCTTTTCATTTGTCGCCTTGAGCGGTGTGACCAGCAACGCCGGCAGGGGAACGTCTTCTGTGCGTTGGAGGATCAGTTTTTCGACTCGGAAGCCGTCGTGAGTGACTTCGGCGACACGGCAGGACCCGACCTTCGGTACCGGGTCACGAACTCGCAACAGTTTGCGAATGCGCTCGACGGCCTGCTCGGGGGTGTGGTCGCGCCAGAACGCATTGCGTTGCGATTGAAGGGCCTGGGCCCTTCGCAGGTTCAACTCTCCGACGTTCACCTCGTCGTCGAAGTCGCGGCCGACCTGGCCGCTACGGGTGACGTTCAACTGTTCATCGGGGAAGACCTGCAAGTCGTCGGTGTCGGACACGGCATCCGTTTTCTCCAACAGCCAGCGGCACATCCAGCGGGTCGCAGCAACTCGATGTGGTGCCGTGAAGCCATGTGGAGTGTCGCTGACAAACAACTCGAACCGATCCGGATGGCCGGCCGTCTTGTATGCCCGCGAAATCTCGTCCCCAGCCACCCGCGTGGCCTTGATGTCGAAGAAGTCCTTCTCGGCCGCGAGGACCTGTGTCGGGCGGGGCAGCCGCATGATGGCGTAGTCCGCGTGCTCGATTCCATGGAGACCTTCGTCGGGCAGATGCTGGCATCCGTCGGATAGGCCGGGCTCCACGAATTTGCGCTCGCGCGTCATGATGTAGCATGACGGCGAAGCGGGACCGATGCGATCGTCCAGGGCCATCAAGAAGGTTGTCTGCGTACCGCCGCCGCTCGTCCCAGTGAGCCCGATCGGTTTGCTGGAGTCGATCTCCGGGCGAGAAAGCAAGTAGTCGACAGCGCGCATGTTGTCCCAGGCTTCGTAGAACGCGACACTCCGACCGACCAGCCGGGCACCGACGTCGTACAGCGTGTGCGTCGTTGTCCCGCCGCGCATTTGGAACTGTTGAAAACGCTCGCCCTGACCGATCGGATCAACGGCCAGCACCAACAGCCCACATCGGGCCATCAGCGCCGGAACAAGTTGATATCCCTCGGCTGCCTTTCCATTCGTCGAATGCCCGCAGACGAATAGGACACCGGGAAACGGTCCTTCACCATCGGGCACATACAGCAACGCCGTGGCGCGATGCTTGGGCATGGTTTCAAAGAGGATCTTCTCGACGTGATACCCACGGCACTCGATGCGACCGGTAACCTGCGGCCGTAGCGGAGTCCGTTTGGGAAGCGGGCCCAGTAGCTTCAGGTAGGCGTCGCGTTTCCTTTTGCTGTATTCCCGCAAGGCTTCCGGAGACTTCAACGCCTCGGCCAGTTCGCGGCGTCGCTGATCGAACTGCTCGCCAGCCATCCGCAGCAACACATTGCGTAGAAGCTGGCTATTCCCAGCCTCAGGCGGGAGGACGCTCCAATCAGGGCTTGTTTCCCTTGTCTGTTCTTGAGTCGCAGGCTGGGCCGCCTTCAGTGTCCCTGGCAAGAACACAACGGCCGCGATCAGAAGTAGCTGCCTACACGGAACTCGCATCAAGTGTCGCATGTCGAGTATCTCCTGTTGTCGACGCTTGGAGCTCTAGGCGTCTACCGCGCCGGCATTTGCACATGTTTCTGCAGGAATGCGTTGTTCTTTTTCGTATCCTCGATGCAGTCCGCCGTGCTGTCATGCCCCGTCTCGTAGATGTACCAGCCGTCGTACTGGATGTCATTGAACTCGCGGAAAGCTGCCACCCAGTCAATTTTGCCCGGTTCTTCCAGTAGCATCTTCTCGTTCTTGACGTGCACCATACAGATCCGCTTCTTGCCAAGCAATTTAACGCCGGGGATCGCCTGATCTCCATGGCCGTAGTAGGCCATGTTGTGAAGATCGTAATAGACGCCAACCGCCGGATGATCCACGAGATCGACGAGTTTCCTGTTGTCCGCCGGGCTCAACGAGTTCTCCAATCCCATTGTGACCCCCGCATCCGCGGCGCATTTCGCAGCCTTCTGCAAGTTGGCGACCACGGGGCCGTAAGATTCCTCGTTGGTCATATCGGGGGCATTCTGCCGGAAAAACGCAAGCAGGATCACACTGGATTCCAGCATTTCCGCCGCCTGGATCGTTTTTGTCAGGCTATCGACGGCAGTCGGTTTGTGGATCTGGACGCCTCGATCCCAGACGCCGGCTAGAGACGGGATCTGGAGTCCCCAACGTTTGGCTTCCGCCTTGTATCTTCGCACAACATCCAGATCGCGAAGATTCGACTTGCCGCTGGTTGTCTGTAATTCCACGCCCGACATCCCCGGGATGCTGGCCGCGGTCTTGATGACATCGAAGTCCCCGACCATCTTCATGCTTGCCGCACGAATACCGACCTTCAGCGGGATCCGTCGGCTCGCGGCGGCATCGCCTCCCGCGGCACGGCCGAGAGCCCCGCCAAATCCCGCCGCGACTGTTCCCAACGCCGCCGTCTTGATGAACCCGCGTCGAGTCAACTTGTTGTGTGCCTGCATAGGTGTTCTCCTCAAGGGTTATGCTAACAAAGGCTGCGTCTTCAAGACAGCGTTACGCGCGAAGTTGCCTTACTGCTTGTCCCCATCTTGCTCGTGCGACAACAGGTGTCCGTGTACGTCCGGGTCCGAAAGCGGCAGGTAGTACGTCCAGTCGGCTGCTTCGTAGAGCAGGACTTCGCCGATGTCGTCTTTGCGGCTGAGCAGATAACGGATGATCTCTTCGCGTCGCTTCCTGGCGGCGCTTCGATCGGCCGCGCGGAGGGTGTATTGTGCCTCGTAGATGAAGCTGCGTGGTCCGCGGAATCGCGAACCGCGGTTGTTGGCAAGATCGTCGATGTATTGATTGACGAAGACGTCGAGTGGCCCTTGATCGGGAAGATACCGAATTCCCAGAAAGGTCGGCTCGACCGATAGACCGGATAGATCGACCATGGCCATGCCTTCGCCAATTGCCGGGATGTAGTTCAGCGAACCCCAGATGTGCCGGTAGTACTCGCTGCCGTAAACGCTGCCGTCTGGCTTGCGCATCGTCGCCAAGTCCGCCTGGACCGCTTCAATGACGCTCTCGCTCTGTGGAACAACGGCGCGAATGCGCGTGCCGGGAAATTCGCGTTCCAGGTCCTCCAATAGTGCGCGTACGCCTTGCGCCACGGCACGGTTTCGCCGGTAACGCCATGCGTATTCCGAATCGGGCGATTGGCACGAGCCTTGCCATTCGCCTCGCTGCCACGTGGTAATTCCTTCGACAGATTTCGCGTCGTCCGCGAGAGATCGCAGGACAGGATCCTCGGCTAGCGAAATCGGCGCGTACGCGCGGTCGATTCCATAGTGGTAGTAGTTCTTCCCGTGCAATCGGTAGTGTGTCATAGGCCGAACACCGTCTACGCCATCCGCGGTCGAGCCTGCAAGCTGGGTGTGCGATCGCGTGTTCACGAAAATTTCGTCATAGGCATCGTGGGCCAAAACGGTTCGGAGTTGGCGCACCACGTACTCGCGCGCGGTAGCGCGATTGAAATCCACCATTTCAACCGACCAGTCGGCTCCCATGTCGATGACGAGATCGCCGTCGCCAAGCTGCCACGTTCGTTCCCCGTTGCGACGAAAGAAGTCAATCCCATTCTCGATAGCCTGAAACTCCGTGCGGTAGGTACCATCGGCTGGAATCCCGGCAACGCGTGTTAGGCGGGCTTCGTTGGTCGCGGCCGCAAGCGAACAATAGACGTTGGCCCGACCAAGTCTGTTGCCGGCACGGGCTCGCAAAGTAACGTCCAGCTCCACCGGCATCTCGACATTTTCACCAAACTCGCTGGCACTTGTAAGGATCAGGTAGCGACGAGCCTCTTGAAGCCCTGTTCCTTCAATAACCAGTCGATCGGATTCACCAACACGGAAACGAACTCCATCGACACGCTGGCGACGCGATTCGGCTTTGCCTCGGATGGATTCGTATCGTTGCAGCTTGAACGTTCCGTCGGGACCGCGCACGAGGACGAACGACGTGTCATCCAATGGCGGGAAATGCGAAGCGAGCAGCACCAGGTCCACTTTGCCCTCTGCGAAACGTCTCGCAATCTCTGACGCGTTCCGCACGCCTCTGATCTCAATCGTATCCAAGTCCGCCAAGTCCTCCTTTCCCATGCGTCGGAGGATCTCGCGGTAGTGTGCAAAGCCAACTTGGGCCGGATGATAATTCACCACAGGCGAAGCCAACGGCAGGAATCCCCACAGGCAAGCGCCGTCGGAGTCGAAGGCCGGAACCTCGTAGTATTTGGTCAGTGCTGCCTCGAAAGGTCGAAAGCTGGCGGTCAGTTTAATGCCATGGTCCGCGGCGCTCTGTGTGAATATGCGGCCAAAATCGTGCCTGAGGCGATGCATCATCAACAGACGCAGCCACTGGAAGTTCTTCAATCGCGAGTTCGTGCGCATTCCGGCGGTAAGGTCTTCGCTGTCCAGGATCGCCCGCGCCTGCAACTCGAACCGACGCCAGTCTTCGTTGTTGAAGTTTGTCGGTTCCGTGATCAGCGGAAAGGGACTCTGCCAAACGACGAGCCGTGTGATCCCCTGGGCCTGCAGGCGACGGAAGTACTGGTCAAAACCGTCCTTCTTCACTGGCAGGAAACGCCGATCCTCGTTGTCCCAGAAGATCCGAATCAAATCATCTACCAGATCGGAGATGTAAGAAATGGGATGATTCGGCGGGGCGCGACGAACGGAAAGGACCTGCTGGTCGATAACCTCTCCCTTGCGATGGAATGCTATTTCCAATTCGAAGGCAATGGTCGCATCCGCCGGAGCCTGGACTCTCAATATCCCGATCCGAGAAAGCGTGACATGCAGACCTGAGAAACGGAGTTCTTGACCCTCGGCCAACACGCGCTCGCCTTGTCGAGCCGTCAGCACCAATTGCTCTTGTGGACCCAACTTGCCCGAGAAGACCGGCCAAGTTCGAGGACTCCCCGCGACATAGCAGAACGGCGTTTCCACGTTGCGTGGCGAGAGAATTTCGGCGGAGTCTTCGGCGTCGGCCGCCGAGAACGAGATCAGCAGAAGGATAGAGGTGAAGGTGTGCATGATGATGCAGCAATCGACTCCGCACTACTTGCCAGCGGACTCGTCGCGTTTGCTTGTTGGGATGAACCTCTGGGCCTTTTCGCCGTAGATATCCCCGACGAATATGTCGCCCGCCTTGGTGATCACCATGTCTGTGGGCCGATTGAAATGACGTTCGTCGTCACCGGCGTCGCCAGGGACGCCAAGCGTCAACAGCAGTTCTCCTTCCGGCGTGTATTTCTGAATGATGTGCTGGCTGAAGTCGGAGATCCAGACACTTCCTTCGTGGTCGATCCGGAGAAAGTGAGGATCGACGAACGAGTCCTTGCCCCAGGTGCGCACGAAGCTGCCGTCGGTGCGATAGACCTGCACCGGATCCGGGCCCTTTCTCAGAAGCCAAATCTGGTTCTCACAGTCCATGGCCATGCCGGAGACCCATCCATCGGGACTGACGTGCTCAGGCTGCTGAGGCCAAGTGGGGTCGACGTCGTATTCAACGACGACCGGCTCGCGCGCATAGCTGGGCGAGTTTGCGGCGATGGCAGTCGTTTGAAGTAGCGCCGCAAGTGCAAACAGAAGACAAACGGTGATGCGAGTTTTTGTCATGTGTCACCCTTTCGTCGAGTACTCGGTCATTCTATCCTCGCAGTTCGTTGCCGCAAGGTTCTCGGATCGCATCGGACGCAGGGCTGCTGGCTAGTGTGTCGTCGTTTAACCCGAAGCCGGAGGCGACGGCGGGCAGTGGAATAGATCGTCCATTCATAGCGCCCGCCATCGCCTCCGGCTTCGGGTTAAACGAAGTGCGCGAACATTTCAAACCGGCTTCAAACAACATGACTGGCGGACAAGATTGTCATACAATGCTGCTGACGGGCTCAGGAACAACCACACCCGTCCCGCAGCGCACTTTCTGATTCTCGTATGGAGAGGTGGATATGAGCAAGGCTTTGATGAACCTGCATGGTGTGCTGGCAGCAACAACCATCCTTCTCGCAGTCACGTCGACGAAGGCGGAAGAACTGTTCGAAGTAACGCTTGAGAATCCGTCCTTCAGAAAGGGCGTGAACGATCACGGCGTTCCGCTGGGCTGGTCGAAATACGGCGGCAGTGGTACAGACCAGGAACTGAAGATCGCAGATGGCCCTGACGACGGGAAGGCACTGCTGATCGAAGACGGTGACCCATCGGCAGAGATTGGCGTGTTTCAGTCGTTTGACCTGAAAGGCAGCGAGACCTATCAGGTCACGGCGAATGTGCAGCGTGTGGAGGATGCCTCGACATCGGGCTCTTACCTGCAGTTCCGGTTCCTACCGTCGAATCAGTATGTCCAGATTGGCCTGACGGCGAGATTTGCCGACAGGTTCTCCGAGGTCTCGGTGAAGGGCACAGCACCGTCAGATACGACGAAAGCCATGATCTACTTGTACACTCATCGTGGTCCGACGCCGAGAGTGCTCGTCACCGACGTCAAGCTTGTCGGTGGCCTTCCCCCGCCGCCTCCCCCCCCGCCTCCGCCCGTCCCTCCACAATACAGCGAACTAAAGGACCTGCATCTCGACATCGCTCTGGTCGAAGCCAGCAAGTCGAACGTTGCCATCGTGGCGCCCGCATCGGATGTCTATCAGAACGCGGCTGCCGCCGTTCAAAAAGAGATCGAGAGGCTGAGCGGCGTCAAGGTGCCGATCGTATCTGACGACTCGCCGGAAGCGGCCGTCCCGATGACGGGCAATCTGATCGTGTTGGGTAATCGCTCGACGAACAGAACGATCCGTGCTCTCTACGACCTGTACTACTGCCTGGCGGATCTCAAGTACCCGGGGTTGGAAGGATATACCATCCGGTCGCTTCACAACCCATTCGGCAACGGGAAGAGCATCGTGACCGTCGGGGCCAGCGATGATATTGGAGTCCAAGAGGGAGCCAGCGCGTTGGTTGGCATTCTGTCGAAAGGGGCCTTTGCCGCGGGCGAACTGTCGATCGGATGGACCATGGAAACGAAGCTTGGCAAAGGACTGAAACCGCCGACGGACATCAAGGAATTCGAAACGTGGGAGGCTTCGAGAGGATACGGTTCCGTCGGCTACTTCGGCTGGACCAGTATCAGCAAACGCATGGCCATGTACTACATGACCGGCGACGAATTCAGCGCGAGGGAGGTCGTGCGATTGTCCTTTCCTGACGAGCAGGCGCTGAAGGACATCGAAGAGATCGACGGCGAGCGGATCGAGAACAAGCAGGATCCGCTGGCCGGGTTCTACCACTACAACGCCCACATGGCGATCCTGTTCTGGGATCTTATCGAAGAGAGTCCCGCGTTCACCGACGAGGAGCGGCTGAAGATCACGAA
>CAZUAH010000617.1:0-7916 GCA_964617665.1 uncultured Pirellulaceae bacterium | reverse complement strand
GTGGAGTCCCTCAAAATGATCCCCAATCGTGAAGAGAATCTGGGCCGCCGGAGCGCCAATTCGTAACCGCCCCATACATATTCCTTATCCCTTGGCACTGTTAAGACAAATGGAGTCTTCTTATCGCACTTGACTGGAACGAAGGTGGATGGCAATGTCGCTTGGGCCAATTTACCCACACCTTTGAACGCGTCTCTGAACTCAGCCTGTCTGATCTGGTCCTGCGTGCGCACGCCAAGGTAGCGTTCGTGACCGCACAAACCTCGAGCAACGGCTTCCTCGCCGTCGGCGCGGTGTCCAATTCCCAATACGCGGACGTCCTTCGCATGCGTAATTTGATCGAGATCCTGCCGTGGAGTGGCTGCATCTCCACTCGAAGAATCAACGCCAAGGTAGCCCAGTTCATCGAGAAACTGGGACCCTTCAAGATTCTCGATTCGTTCAAGATTGACGTACCAAGTCAATGAGGAGTAAAAAGCGTCTTCGGCTTCGCCGGCGCCAGCGTACCATCTCTTGCTGAGACAGGGAGATTCGGGGGCTTCGCAGTAACTGAGTTCCTCCCAGCGCGGATCGGGATTGCGTGCGCTTTTGTCATAATGAAAAAGCTCGACGGCAAAGTGATTGTTGGAGGGAGCGATTTCCTTCAAGTGGGCACTCGTTTTGTCATCGAATAGGGCGCCCAGATTGTTGTGCGCAACGACAATCGCAACTCTCTTGCCCTTCAAAAGGCCTGTCTTTTCCTTTGCTAGGAAACGCAGACTATCCATGTGGCCGCGCGGGTAGAGCCGCCATCCTCCGTCGACGTCTGTAGCGAACCCACCACCGGAGTCCTCAAGTTGGGGAACAAGTTGGGCCGCAACTTGCCGAATATCCAGTAGATGGGTTTCACGCTCTGGGAATTGCCCTTCAAAACGTGCAACACAATCCTCGACGACCGCTTGGGTATCCGGTGTGGTCATTAGCACGACTGATAGCCTCTGAGGAGACTGCTCAAGTTTGGCCCAAAAGGGATTGGCCCAACAGTTCAGTTGATGCAGCCGCCATTCGAGGATCGACAGCCGTTTCTTGGTTTCCGGGGCCCCTTCAATGACGATGTCCAATTCGTAACCCGGATCAACAAGTTCGCCTTTATGCTTCTTCATCAACCCGCCACAGAGCAAGAGCACCACAGTCTGCGCGAGGATGTTCTCGTCCGCCAACTTCTCTGAAGTGCCCGTCTGCGCATTAGGGAAGGGTGGATTTTTGTCGCCGATTCTGAACTTTTTCCATTCGTTCGTGCGATATACGGGTGCGTCAAAGCCATAATCTCTGGTGAACAGCAAGCCCAGCCCGAAACTGCTCTCTTTATCTGGCTGCTTGCGGGCCGAAAGCTCCGCAAACAAAGCGAAGAGTCTGCTGTAACGTCCCCAAAGTTGATCGCTCAACTCAGGGTGTTTGTGTGAGTTCTTGTCACATCCAAGGCGGATACTCCCAAGCCACGCATCGATACTCCCGCTTGTCTCCTGCTCAGGTTGCGGATCTAGCATAAAGGCGAAATCAATCGTGATGCGCTCGTTATTGCAGCAGAATTCGACTCGCAGGCACGGTGTGTCAAAGAGCGTGTAGCTCGTCGACATCTTCACGCCATGGGTGAATTCCTCCGTCATCTCCTTCTCAAAGGCAATGACTCTCATAGAACCCTCTTTGGGGAGGTGTTCTTCTTTGCCTTTGTCTTCTTCATAGTCGCTGTGATCCAGCACCCTCGTTTTCTCTCGTTGCTCGTTGCTAAGTTTTTCCGAGCATTCGTCCCAGATCCAATACGAGGTCCATAAGGTGGCGCTCTTGATGCTCGTGTCGTTCAATAGCGCAAAAAGCCCTTCCCAATCGGCGGAAGAATGCCAGTTCAACAGCACCACGTGCAAGTGCGCCAGTTTGAGGTCTTCGGCGATCGCTACCGCTTTCTCCAATGCCGTCTTGCTCGGACCGACAACGAAAAGACGTCCTGTCTGCCACACGATATAGGACGGGAATTCACCGTCGTCCAGGATTTGGTAACCAAATGAAACAGGTGGATCCAGTCCGTGTTGCTCGACTGCCCCATTGTTCTCCTCGCCGTTCTGCATCAAGCTCGAATTGGCAACCGTTTCACACTCCAGCATGATGACGTTTTTCCACGGGTCGCCGCCAACACGGCTTTTCCAATCGCTCATGGTTCCGCCTCCAAATGAACAAAGTCGTTATTCCAATCGTAAGATGTGAGCTGGCATCTGAAGAGGATCGAGCTCGACGAAATTACGGGATCCCTTCCAAGAATAGCGGTCGCCGGACAGCAGGTCGTGCGCTGTGTATCTGTCGTCCGAATTCACGCCAAGGTGATCGAGAGTCAAATCGACTGTGCCGGCTTGTGTATGGTGTGGGTCAAGGTTGGCGAGAGTAAGGATGACGTTACTGTAATCTTCAGATGCCTTGCTGTATGCAATTATCTCTTCGTTATCGACCGGATGAAACCAGAGCCGGTCGTTCGATTGCAGTGCAGGGTTCGTTTTGCGGATGCGATTAATACTCGCGATCAGGTCACTGAGATTCCCGGGCGCATCCCACGCCCACCATTTCAGCTCGTACTGTTCCGAGTCTAGATAGTCGACAGAATCGGGCCCGACAGCCTGGTCTTGACACAGTTCGAAGGCCGGACCGTAGATGCCGTAGCTCGTGCCCAGTGTAGCCGCGAGAACGAGCCGCATGATGAAAGCCGGGCGCCCGCCGCGTTGCAGGATGCGTGGTAAGTTCTGTGCAGTATTGGGCCATAGGTTAGGGCGGAAGAACTCCTTCAAGTCGCCTTGGGCGAGTGATGTGTAATACTCGGTCAGCTCGGCCTTGGTGTTTCGCCACGGGAAATAGTCGTAGGACTGCGTGAACCCGATCTTCGCGAGATAGGTCATGAGTCGGGGCCGCGTTAAGCCTTCCGAGAGGAAGATGAGTTCGGGCCACTTGCCTTTCAATTCCAAGATCAGCCAGTGCCAAAACGAAAACGGTTTCGTGTGCGGATTGTCCACGCGAAACACGCGCACCCCCTGGTCGATCCAGAACTCAAAAATGCTCTTCAATTCCAGCCAAAGCGACTGCCACTGCGACGATTCGAAGTGGAGCGGGAGGACGTCCTCGTATCTATTTGGCGGGTCCTGCGCGTACGCAATGGTGCCGTCCTCACGTCGAAGGAACCACTCGGGGTGCGCGTGCACATACGGATGGTCCGGCGAGCATTGGAGTGCGATGTCTAGTGCGACTTTCATTTTCAGGTCATGCGCGCGACCGAGCAAGAACTGAAAATCCTCCAATGTGCCGAGTTCCGGATGGATAGATTTGTGTCCGCCCTCTTCCCCGCCGATCGCCCAAGGGCTGCCCGGTTCGCCGGAATGTGCGGTCAACGAGTTGTTCTTGCCTTTTCTGGCAGTTTGGCCGATGGGGTGAATGGGTGGAATATAGATCACGTCGAAACCCATTTCGGCCAGGCGCGGCAGCCTGGCTGCAAGGTCGCGGAGTGTGCCATGGCGACCGGGTCCGAAAGCACAAGACCTGGGAAATACCTCATACCAAGCGCCGAACCGAGCCAGCACGGGATCAACGACTACTTGTAACGAAGTTCCGTACGTCACGGGCTCACTGCTGGTAGGCGGACGTACGCTTAGCCGCGCCTCGAGCGTGTACGAGTAGACTCCGAGTTGGTCGACCGTAAAGGCCCCCTGCCAGCGATCATTCCCAAGCGCGACCATGTCGACTTCGGTCCAAACGTCGTCACTTTGGTGACGATACTTTACCGCAGCACGAATCGATTCTGTCGCGCGGGCGAAGATGTCGGCCTCGACGATGACGCTCTCGCCGACCGTTCGCTTGATGGGGAACTGTCCCGCATCGATCTCGGGGGCAACATTTTCGATGACAATATCGTTGGTTGTTTCCGTGCGTGGCATCATATTTCAACCAGGAAGTTCTGCTTGATTGGAGAGTCGAGGTCGCTGGTCATTTTGATTGAGACTCACCGATCGGATTGTACCTGTACTAGGCATAGCAACGATGGACCAGGAACGCGCGTTAACTTGATCACCGCCGTGGCCGGCTCGCATAATTCTCGAACAGCTGCACAAGCTGCTTCGCCGTAATTGCATCGGTCACGAGATCGGTGATGTAGCCATTGATCATTGCACCCAGAATCGCCCGAGCCTTTGCCCCGTCGTTTCCGCCGGCCAGGCCGATCACTCGTGCACCGGACCACGCTCGCTCTTTCAGCTGCCTCAATGAGATGCCAATGGCCCGGCGATTCACTTGCAACAGCTGGCGACGGGATGGATCGGCCTCGTCCAGTTGTTCCAAGTGGGGATCTTCGACCGCATCCTCTTCAACGTCACGATAGAAACGACACACGATATCGCCACAGACTCCCGCGTCCTGCAGTTCCCTCACCGCATCGGCGTCAGGAAGGAAACCCGATCGCAGAGCCCACGCGTCCGGTTCGAGCCCACCGATGCCGACTACGGCGATGTCTAATTCCTCGTAAAGAGAACGAATGTCCTGATACGACGGCGAGCCCTGAATGAAACTTGATATTGCGTCAAGACCGTCCTCGGTGCAGTCGCGGGCCGTCGCCGCGTCCACGTAAGCCGGCAAATGCAATCGCTGAGGCGGCGACTCGGTTTGGAAGAAGGCGGCCAGCTTCTGTGCCATTGTGTCGGCAAAATAGACCCCCTGATCCGGTGCAAAGCCAAGGCCGCCTTGCATGGGAATGACCTTAAGCGACGGTACCTCAATTGGTGACATCTCCAAAATAGTCTTCGTCATCGCATACGTCGTTCGCCCCCACGCGATGCCAAGCACTTTCGATGTTCGTTTGCCTGACAACACATCTACCAGCAATTCGCCAGCCAATACTCCGATGGCGTCAATGACTGACGCTTCGTGCGATTCCGCGACAATGACCTCGCCCATGCTTCGGTGTGGAACAGCGTGTTCAAACGCTCTTCTCACCGCGTGCTCGAGGGCGGGATCGCGAATCTGTTCATGGATCATTTTCAGGTGCGGGGGAAGCCGTAACTCGAGACGCGGAACGAGCCAATGATTCCTTTCCGCTTGCGACAAATAGCGAGACACGGACGAAACGTCGACTCGCAGGATGCTGGCGATTTCTGCGTTCGCAAGTCCCAGCCTCTGCCTGTAGTATGCCGCCAGTGCTACGCGGTGTTCGAGATCCATGGATCCTGTGCCTTGTGGTTTGGCTATTGGAGAGACAAATGCCAGCAATCAGGCAACGTCCGGTAATCCAATTGCATCTCGAATGCACATCGCGCTTTTCCACGGCATTTCGTCGCAGACGTAACGCCCGAGCAACTCGCTAAGCGCAATGATGCCAGAACGGGGATAGATGTTCACAATAAACCTTTGGTCATAAGGGGTATCCGCAGAGAACCGTGTCGCGTAGGAGATGCAGTTGAAAGCCGTGTAGCCGAGCAGGCAGCACGCCATAATCGCACGATGCTCCAGCTTGGCAATCGAATGCCGGATATCGTCCGTTGTTTGGAGGAGGTTTCCCATGCCTTCGTGCTTCACGATGATCTGCATCGAGCCTCTGAATCTCTGGCTGACCGGGACGACGAGGACGGCATCCTTGTTCTCGTCAATTATTAGGCTCGATTCAGTAGCAGCACCATGGGGGTCGCTCACTGGGACGCCGTCTTTCTCCCCCACACGCACCTTGCGCCGCAATGCCTTGAGGTAGGCATCCAGATAACTCGCACCGTCTTCCTGCTTGTGCCAGTTTTCACAGAGCGCGCCCAGCCGATCAGCGGCGTTTTCCGATCCTGGTGGCAACCCAGCCAGTTGCGAGTGGATGTGCGGTTGCGTTTCGCCACACAGCACATACTCGCCGCAGTTCATCCCGTAAGCCACGCCGTCAAGTGCGTTGCCGTGTCGTTCCTTCGCTTCCTTGGTGATACGATACGCCTCGTTGTAGAGCAGATGCAGGTCGGCGGCACGGATCTCTTTCACGTCATGCTTCATGCCAAACTTGGTCGTGGGGACAAATAGGACCTTGTGGACAAGTGGACCGAACGGGCGTGGGTTATTGACGGAGCATCCCTCCTCATCATCGCAGGCCCAGCATTTGTCAAGCTCTCTGTCCCCGGCTGGAAATTTCGGCACATCACGGCCACCGCGGCGCAACCCGACCAGCGTTTCGCCGTATACTCCAAGCACGTCAGGGATGGAGTATACGCGCTTAGTGGCATCGAATTCGATATTGAATTGCGGCTCGCCGTCCTGGATAACGAGCGGTGTGCGAATTGTCAGAGTGCAGCTCGGCATAGTCTCGAAACCTCCATTGATGGTCATTGCGATAAACGGGGGCCTGCGAACCCAAGAAACTCAGCATCTAAACTAATCTCTGAACGACAAACCTCGACGGCCCCGGCCAACTCGCCACGCACAACTCGGAGGAATTCATCCGGATGGCCGTGCCGCGGAAGCGCGAAGTTCTCGCCGACGCCGCCGGCGATCACGATCTTCTTGACGTCTAAACTCAATGCATGTATGGCACATTGAAGCGCGGATCCGATCTCGCGAGCCGCCGCTAACCCAAACGCGGTCGCAATAGGATCGCCGTTGTGCATTCGTTGCGTTATCAGACTTAGCACGCGTTTCTCCAGTTCGACGTCGCGATCTTCCGCACTTTTTGGAAAACGTTCGAGCATTTCTTTCAATACAGAAGGGGTGGGTTCCCCGGGGGTAAAACGGTTTCGCCACTCTGCGATGAACCGACGGGCGAGAGCTGGACCGCCGCAACGGTCAGTGAAACGCACTAGCGACGGGTCATGCTCGGGTATCGAACCATTCTCCGTAGGAATCCACTGCCACAGCCGGTGTCTTGGGTCCAGAAACAAATAACGACCCCACTGGCCGTAGGTCTCGCCCAGTACAGGGTGCGACATCATCGGCCCACTGCGCTCAACAATCGCTGCTGCGATCCCCGTGGCAACATTGAGTTCGATGCCAGGCGTGCATGGCGAGCCAGAAAACGCACCGGCCGGCGTAACAGATTCCCCGAAGGCGCGGACAACCACGTCGAGGGCTGAACGGATTCTCGCCTCAGTCACCTCGTGGAGCAGACGGTGACTTAGAGCATCCGCAAAGATCCTATGCACTGGCTGACTTGTCTCACAACCTGGAACAAAGGATGCTCGCAGCATCCCTGCCGAGTACGACCCAGGACCGGGCCAGCCAAGTCCAAACATTGAGACGCTGTCACAGGGAATAACCTCCCGCATCAGAAGCTTTCCGATTTCGTCGGCTACGCACTCCATTAGCGTTTCAAGAGTAGGTTTCGATGACCAGGTTGACAACCGACGCCATTCAATGCGCTCTGTGGACGCAAGGATCTTAGGCTCCAAGGAAAGTTCCACGACAGCGCAGGCGAACTTTGAGCCGCCCATGCTAGTGACAACAATTTTTCGTGTTGGGCTCATCAGGATCTCAAGTTCCGTGTTTCGAGGACCTGTGTTTTCCGCGCATATGCTCAGCGAACCATTCGCGTGAAACCAAATCGTCCGCTCTGTCGATAGTCTTTTCCTAATCAAAAGCCGTGTGCAACACGTACATTGGATGGCCCCAACGCAGATGCCCAATTGCTCGGAAGCCTATCGGAATCCCAAAGGGCGATGGCTCCGCGGAGACCAACAGCATTGGAAACGAGCCGAACATTTCCCGGCAGGCTCAGGTGCTCGGCGATTGCTGAATGACCTCCTCCTAGAAACACGGTATCGCAACCAAACGTCGCTTGGAGTTGATCGATAGCCCATCGCAGATTGCATTTCCAAGTGTCTTGCGCCAAATACTGAAGCTAGTGCCGCAACCGGTAAGTCCTACGTCGCTAGAGCCAGAACTTGCCTGTTTTT
>CAZUAH010000616.1:0-7921 GCA_964617665.1 uncultured Pirellulaceae bacterium | reverse complement strand
AGAAATCCGAGCCGCTACTTCATGGCCACGCGCTCGCAGAGTGCGCCGCCGGAATCAGGATCAACTGATCGCCTGCACCCATGAGGTTCTCGTGATGGCAGTCCGTGCAGCCCAACGCGTACAGCATGGCCAGGAGCCGTCCCGCGTTGCTATAGAAGCGTTCCAGCTCTGCTGCGTCGGCGGAGAGGCGATGTTCGACGCATTCGACGTAGCCGTAACCAGCTCTGACTAAGTGCTTGAGCGATCGCAGCGGCGCCTCTCTGGTGGGTGGGTTGCAGTGCTCGACGAGGCGCTGGAAGGCAGCGTCGAGGCGCATGTCCTTAGGCTTGTAGAGGAGCTTAAACCCGCCTTCAAAGGTAAGGAGGACGACGGCTCGTCCGCCCCGGTGCGGATCGCTCAAGCCCAGCTTCAGCGCTTCGAGGCGAGCCCTCTCGGGGAAGCCGAAAGTCGCCGCAAGCTGCACTCGGTCCTGGTGCACACGTTTTAGCAGTTCGGCCGAGGCCTCGAGCCATAAGTCCACCAGAGTGCTTATGAGTCGCCCGAGGACTGGGTACTCTTCAAGCAGCCGGGCGCAACCGCTCTCCAACTGGCCCTGAATAAAGATGCGATAAGCTGTCTTCTTCGGTCCCTCCTGTTCGGCAGGATTCCCGATATACGCCAGGAACGTGTCTCCGGCTTTGCGACGATGACGGAACTGCTCCCAGAGAGCACCTGCTGTGAGACTCGCGAGGCGTGATGTCAACGAGTTTTCCAGTGTTGCGACGGCGGCGGGGTCGACGTCCTCCAAGACCTCTGGTAAGAGGGAGGCGTGCAGGCGCTGAACGGCAAAGGCGGACACGACACGCCACAGGTCGACGAATGGGATTCGTGGGTCATCTTCGGATGGGCACCTGCGATGTGCTCCGGGGAAGGCCGCAGCAGCACGACAGGCCTCGGCGATATCCTCGAGGAGCGGGAGCCATGGAGGGTTCTCAGGCGTGGCATCGACGGGGGGGGCGAGCGCCCACGCTGCGGCGGCACGGTCTGCGCCGCTCCATTCCAGACGCTTGTCGAGATTTGCTGGCTGCTCCGGCGCCACAACCTCCTGCCACGCTGCGAGGAGCGCATCCTGTACGTCGAGGCTTTCGGGGGTGGCACCACGGGGGGCGGCATCCAAACGCTCGCGGAGGAACCACCCCTCTCGGCACAAACGCTCACGGAGTCCCGCTTCAAAGTGGGAAGGCAAAGTGGTTGTTTGGCTCATGCGGAAATCTGTTGCAGGCTGGCGAACACAGATTTGAAGAACAGATACAGATCCGTGACACCGCGCATTGGCATGCCCTGCGGCCGCTGGACACTCGGAGTCTAGATATCAGGTGCCCGTTCTTGGGATTGTAGCTAGCAACGTTGTTTGAGTCCGCTGGGTTGAGGTAGCCGAGAGCGCGTGTTCGTGTTTGCGATTGTAGAATAGTTCGAGGTAAATGAACAGTTGGCGCTGGGCGTCGGCACAGGTCAGTCCCGCGCTCTACCGCGAATCTGCCATACCGTCGTTAGGGCTGCATTCACTGCGTGTAGAAGTGTCCCAGCAGTGTGACCCTGCGCGCGATCAGTATTATTCGTCAGATTCGTTGGTCGTCATGCAATTGGAGGCGACAGGCAGTGGCACGGAATGTGGCACGGAATATCTGGACCGGCACGGAATGCGCGCTAAGATCTGGACAGTTGAGCAAGCAAGGGTAAACTCGCTTGTTCTCGCAAGTCCCGTCGAAATAGTCACTTAGGAACGGCTCCCACCTTCGTCGTTTGCTTAGACTAGATTCCGTCAGGAAACTCGCCTTTCTGTGGATTCGCTGCGGGATTCGCTGGGTCGAGCAGCCAGTCATTGTCGCTTTGGGGCGGCGAACATTTACAGGGTGCCTCGCTGCGGCGACTTTCGCCGAAATTCTACCGACTCGGCGCAGCAGCGAAAACCATCGGGATCGGTTGGCTTCGTTTCAGCTGCGGCCAGAGCTTCAGGCCGCTGTTTGGCCACGCAAACTTGTCGCGGCCGCACAGGCGGGGTTTTCGGCCGCGATCAACAGCTTGCCCAACAACAAGACATTGCGGCCCAGCACACCCAAGCCGATGTAGCGAGCATAGCCGGCTTGCGAGTGATCCCGGCAACGCTGCAAACCGTTGCCGCTCTGCAACGCACCAATTGCCGATTCAATCCCACTGTGCTGACGACGCGATTGGTGGAACTCAACGGTCGCTGAAGCCGCTTGTTCCGCCGCTTGACAAACGCCGGGTTTCGGGAGGCAAGGATGCGAAACAATCTTCGCCAGTCCCAGTTGGTTCTCCGGCGAGTGAAAGCCGCGGTCGAACGAAGCTCGCTGGATACGGTTCTTCAGACGTTGTTGCAAGGCGCGCATTTCGGGAATCAGAACCTCACGTTCATCCATTCCGATCGGCAACACTTTCCAATGGCAGATGAAACCCACCGCGTCTTCGATCACCATCACCTTGTGACCAAACTCGATGGGAGAACCCGCCTTGCCGCGTTTGATCAATTCCGTATCCGGCTCAAACAAACTGAACAGCTTGTCGACGTTGGGAACTTTTTCGCCCAATACCACACGGCGATAGGCTGTGCCGCGAACATGCGCGGTAACGCTGTGCCAATAGACCAATTGCTGGTACAACCCAGACGCTTCGTTGCAGGGCAACAAGCCGTCGGCATCGTACGGCAAGTTGCCCAAAGCCGACTCCAGCAGCGTTTCCAGACGCGGCAACAACAGGTCGACGTAACGAAATAATTCTTCGTAAGCCGATTTCAAACGCTGCGAATAGTTGCGTCCTTTCTTGACGCGGCCGATCGCCCGGACAGCTCGTTTGGCTTTCTTCAACAACGACTTGCTTTGCCGCCAACCGCTCGTGCCGATCAAGCCTGCCAGTTGCGGAGCCAAGCCGCAAATCTTGGCAAGGCCGTCGAAGATCAGACCGGATTCGGTCGGATAGTGAATGTTGGTCTGAGCGACGAACGTATCGCCTCGGACATACTCGGCGGCTTCGGGATGCAGGCGATGTCCTTCCTCGACGACCAGTTGATTGATTCTCTCAATCGTCTCGGCTTGCACCAAGCAAACGTTGTCGCGAATGCGATGCCAAGTGAAGCTCTCCTCACTCCAGTCGCCTACTTGCATCATGGCTCGCAAGTTGCGATCATTGCCGGCGAGGTAATGCAAGTGATCGTAAGTGATGTTAGCTCCCAGCCGCACGGCTGCCAGGACGAACACTTGCCACAGGGTAAGTCCTTCGCGGCCTTGATCGGGATCGGCATCTTGCAGGACATCGTCGCCAACCAACTGCAGAGATTGATCACGGATTTGTGGTCGCGAATAGATGTGCTGCAAACCGCGGAGGATGGGGATCATGCGATCGCGGCACTCGATGTCGAGAGTGATTTGGGCGATGGGAGTCGCATCCAATTGCAGTTGATCTTGATGGGAAATTCGCATGCTCGTTGGGCCTCCTTGCGAGCGAAGATCTGAAGCGTAAATGCAAAACTACGCGGTTGTACGCGCAACCACCTCAAATCTTCAAGCCCTGCGACGTGCGGATTTCCCTATTTTTCTAGAGTCAACTGCTTAACTGCCAGACACTAGACTAAAGGCTTACGGAACCGAAGGCGCTTCGCTAGTCGGTGTGATGGCGCTGTCCTGCGAGGCTCAGAGCTTGAGCGACTTCGCGAATCAGAATGACTCGTGCACGAGGCGTGTCGGCCCTGTACTTTTCACGCAGTCTAAAAGTGGATAGGTCGATTTCATTGTGCCAAGCCAAGCTTGGGAAAGGGGGATGAGATGTAAGGAAGCAACTTTGAAACCTTTCGTAGGAACCTTGCGGGTGTAAAGCCCGTCCGGTAGCGCCTGACCAGCGGCCGGAAGCGAGTCTTGCGTGGGGCCACGTGATTGCGCTGCACCTTTGGTGCATACTCCCTGCGAAGCGTAGACAGCGAGTCCGAAAGCCATGCTATTGAGCTTCGAAAGACCTTTCGTGGGAGCCTTTGCTTTTGAAATACCAAGGGCCACGTTGCTGCACTGTACTGGTCTGGTGTACGCAATCCTGCCGGAGTCGGATGGGAACATGTGCAAACGGACAATTGAGGTTCTCCAGGAACTTGGGAGGTCCTGTCGTCTCCTCGGCAATCTCCCGGCCGGAGATACCGGGCGACCAACTCCAGGCCTCGACGGCGCACTCGTCCGCCGAGGAGCGAAAACAACGAGTGCAACCGAGGTATCGCCAAGCGAAGGAAACGAAGCGCGGCGAGATGGGCGGCAGGAAGTCGTAGCACCTTCATAGTACTGATGAAGCCGGGGAACTGGTCCCGCAGGACCCGGTGGAGGAAAGGAAAAAACCGAAAGGGGGTGCCTGATGTTGGACCCTGGGCCGGGAACTACGTCCGAGGCTTCGAACTTGGATCCACGTATCACCGTAACGACCCAGGATAGCAGTCCGGGCATTCAGCGTAGCTTGATGGCGAATCCACCATCAGAGGAACCGGATGCGCTAATGTGCGCACGTACGGGTCTGTGGGAGCCCTGGGTGGCAACACCCAGGGCCACCCGGCCTTAGGACTTGAAATCCCCATGGCAGTCACCGACGCAGGTAACTGCATATCGCTAAGTACAGCGGGGTGCGCCACCGACGAGTGTTCGGGCAGGCAGATAGACTGCTTCGGCGTGTCAAACCGATGACTTGTCCACACCACGGTTCGAGACGTGGAACACCATCCTATCAGGAGCCGTTCGGCAGTATGCGTCGTTCCGACAGGCTCGCCAACCCGGCGCACATCGTCAAGGACCCGCAGAAAGATCGAGAAAGGGTAGGCCCACGAAGCCGTCCTACTTCTGCAATTCGTCGTCATGGGTACCCACTCACGATCTTCCTCGCTGAGGGTCTTCCGTGATCAGACGTCGCGGATGTCTTTACCGTACTGGACTTGTCTTGCGATAGCACTCTCAGCATCACCGGTTCCGCCACAATAGACACATTTGCCGGTGCCTTTACAGTGACTGCATGTTTCGAGTGTCGCGCGGCCCCATGAGTGTTTGCCCTGCCCTTCGCACATGTCGCAAACGCCGATACCTTTGCACACTTCGCAAGTCCTCATAGCATTGTCTCCTTTGAGCCAGAGTTGACTTCACGATTGGCACATCATAATCTCGCCAAATGCACCTAGAATATCGATGAAGTAGAAAGCTGAACTGACCGGAAAGGGTGCGGGGAACGGCTTTACCCTCAACGCTTCGGAGGAGGGGCACCTATTAGACCGCAAAGAACGTAGACTACTACGTGTAGGATGACTCCAATGATTTTCAGAGGCACAACAACTGGAGCTTTGACTAACCATCATGACCCCTTTGCGATCGCGCTCGGCCGTTTATTGGCAGGTTACGTGGCACCCGCACTTGTTGAGTGCCCGCTTACCCAGTCAAGCGCAATCTGCCGTGCCCTTAAGCCTCGCACGTTGTGACGCGTCCCGTAGCTTTCATCTGGTTCGTTAACGCCAAGATAGATAATTGCACCGCCGGGGCTCAGGCGATACTGATTGTACGTCAAAGTCGGATGCGGATCAAAAATATCGACCCAGCGACGACCATCTATGTCGACCGTAATGATGAACTGAACGCACCAGCCCAGTGTGTCAGAATCGCGACGACAGGATTTGCCGAGAGTTGCCGCCCCGGTAAGCGGGAGTCCTGTCCATGAGCGTGGCGGCGTCGGCGAGGGGGGCGGGCTACGTTTACGTAGCTCAGGGCACTGAGCAGATTTGCACGGTCAACGGTGACGTGCACAGGTGGCACGGTCAAGCGGTCGTAAGGATCGGGTCGCTTCCGCCGAGATCGGTTGCGAAGATTGGCGAGGTCGTCCAGAGGCGAGTGTACAGTTGCACGGGCGACCAACGCTTGATGGCGGAGGTTGTGAACGCTCGTTTGGTGCAGCGTTATTTGCGGCGAGCGCGACGGTGGGCCCGGCGAGCGCGGGTGCGGATGGCCTTGGTGCGAGATTCTTCCAGTCGGTGGTTGAGAATCGTGTCGGGATGCGCGGCGGCCCAACGATCCGGCAGCATGTCCTCCAGGCATCGGTCGTCTGCATGCAAGCGACGCAGAAGGTCACGAGTATAGGCCCACGGCTCGATGCGATGACGCCTCGCGCCTGCCATGATCGTGTACAAGATCGCGGCTCGCGGACCAGCCGCTTCGCTTCCCAGGAACAGATAGTTCTTGCGTCCGATCGCTTGGTGCCGCAACGTCCGCTCGCTGACGTTATTGTCGATCGTCAAGCGACCATCTTCCGTATAGCGACGTAGGGCTTGCCATTGGTTGCGCGCGTAAGTCACAGCCTTGGCCAGGCTGCTCTTGGGCAGTGTGGTTGCAGCTAGTTCGACCAAGTAAGCTTCGATCTTGTCCAGCACCGGATTCGCTTCCGCAACACGCAGCTCTCCACGCACTTGGTCTGAACAGTCGTGCGCCCGGTCTTCAACGTCATAGAGTTGTCGGATCCACTCCAGCACCTGGTGCGCCTGGCGTGGATAGCTATTGACCGCATTGAAGAACTTTCGCCGCGCATGTGACCAGCAGGCAACTTCGATCACATTCGATCCAGCGTCGAGAAACATCGCGTCGTAGCCGGTAAACGCGTCGGCGTGTAAGTAGCCCGAATAGGTTTCAAGAAAACGTGTCGGTCCGGCACGGGTGCGACGGTTCGTGAAATCATAGACTGAGTAGGGGTGCTGCTGGTCTCCAAGGTACGTCCAGAAGTAACCTTTGAAACTGCCCTGTCGGCCGCCCAGGACTGTCATATACGTGTCGTCTGTCCACATCACCGAAGACTGAAGGACGCGTTCACGCTGCAGCTCGTACAACGGACGAAAGAGATCCGCGACAGCCTTCATCCAATCACTGAGAGTGCTTCGCGAAATGTAGACGCCGTAACGTGTGAGGATGTCTTCCAAGCGATACAGCGGCAGATGATCACCGAACTTGCTAACGTAGACTTCGGCGATCAGGCCAGGTCCGGCGATGCCACCGGGGATCGGACGTGCTGGAAGAGGAGCCGCCGAAACATCATTCTTGCAGCGTCGGCAAGCGTACTTCGGCCGCACGTGGATGTGGGCGATCAGCTTGGCCGGCTCGTAGTCCAGTTCTCGCGTGACGTCCTTACCAATCTGTTCCATCGGCAAGCCGCAACACGTGCAGACCTTTTCCTCTTCGTCCAGGTTGTGGTCATGACGGATTTGCGGAAGTTTGTCCCAATCGATCTGGCGTTTTCGACGGCGACGATGTCCTTTGACTTCCGTTTCCGGTTCAGGCTGCGGGGCGGGCGCGTCCGAGGCGTCACTCGCAGACAAGTTCAGCTCGAACAAATGACCTTGACCTTCGGCCTCGGCAAAACGCTCTCGCCGTCGACCATACGCCCAACGTTTGTGCCAAGCCAACTCATCCAGCATGGCTTCATGCTCTTGCTGCAACGCTTGGTACGAGGCAGCCGTCTCATCCAACACCCGTCCGAGTTCCGCTGCTTTCTGTTCGGATTCCGTGGCACGTTGCTCCGCTTGACTAGCCTCTCGCTGGGCGTCGACAACCTGTTGCTCCAGCTCTACAGACTGCTTGAAAGCGGCCATCAACAGGGCGTGGCATTCGGCCAGATCGTTCGGTAGGGAGTTGTCATCCATGTCGCCCATGGTTGTAACAACTCATTCCGATCGCGCAAGTCCAAGTTGGCGAAAAACACAAAAAAGGTTTCTCGCTTCAACCACTGCGGCGATACCGTTTTCGCCGGCGTCCCGTATTCAGATCGACACCGTTGAGCAACTTAACAAGTTGCCAATATTCGATCTCGATGCCTTCGGGATCGTTGGTGGTGGTCAGCATCTGGAACGTGCCGGCTTCCAGGCGTTTGT
>CAZUAH010000615.1:0-7953 GCA_964617665.1 uncultured Pirellulaceae bacterium | reverse complement strand
AATCCGAGCCGCTACTTCATGGCCACGCGCTCGCAGAGTGCGCCGCCGGAACCTGTGTGGGTGTCGGATTCGAGTATTTGCTACACACGCGATCCCTCGTTCGACCGACGTCCTGATATGGAGGTATGGCAGGTCGACTTGGATACGGATCAATCGAAGTTGATGTTTCGCTTCTTTGACACACCGACTGGGGAAAATGGGGTAGTAACCGATGTCTCACCCGACCAGCGTCAATTGGCAGTGATCGCCCAAACGGGCTGGGCTTGGCCGATGTCCAATGTGTATATTACGGACCTCGAAGGGAAGCTAGTTGAGACAGTTTGGCAAGACGATCCAGACAACTACAAGGACGCGCGAGTTTTGTGGTCGGACGACGGCAACCGTCTGACGTGGCATCACAATTTCACTCTTGGAGGTTTGGCCGACACTTTTTACTATGGCGTGGGAATGGCCCAACTCGATCCCGAGGGCAAGTGGAATTGTCAACTGCAGACGAACCCCGAACATACAGTCACACCTTTGGCGTGGTCGCCCAGCGACCCTTACCTGCTTTGCGCCCAAATGTCGCCTGACGAGTCTCGGGCGACTTTGATACTCATGGATGAACAGCTTCGCATCACCCAAGAGCTGTTTGAATTGGAAACTCACGGCTGGCAACCAGGACACCGCGATTTCGGTCGCTTGGCCGACTGGGCAATCGTGCCCGACGATGTGCGGGTGCCAGTTGCGGATTGACATTGGAGACCGGCGCAAGACTGTTGCGAAGCTAAGACACAGGCATACGGCTACTGGAGGTTCGGCCATGCTCGTCGATGCGTCCACCGCTCGAAGGCGTAATAGGATCAGTGGATTTCCGCTTGTTTTCGTGGCAAGCGTCATGCTTGTGCTTGGCTGCATATCGGAACAGGGTCGAATTCCAAAGGACTTGACACTGCCGCAAGCGGAAAGCCCTATCAATGTGACGCTGACGGATTCACAGGCAGAGGATCAAGGTGAAGTCCTTCTGAAAGCGGCGCGAAACGGCGATGTCACGACCGCTCGCGACCTCTTGGTGGCCGGTCTCGACGTCAATACCAAAGACTCTATCGGCCAGAGTGCTCTACACTTTGCGGCGCAGTGGGGAAACCTGGAGGTTGTGAAACTGCTAGTCGAAAAAGGAGCGGATGTGAATGGCAAGGGAGGTGCCGGCGAGACCGCTCTGCACCGCGCGGCCGAAGGTAAGCACGCCGAAGTCGTACAGTTCCTTTTGGATCACGACGCAACAGTGAATGCTCTGGACGCCGAAGGAAGAACACCTCTGCACTACGCAGCGACCTACGGCGCGCCGAAAGTGGCCTCCCTTCTGATCAAGGGGGGAGCGGACGTGACGACAAAGGGCAACTATAGCCCCCAGCCTGGTCTCACAGCGCTGCATTGGGCGGCGTCCGAGGGGTACTTGGACTTGGCGGCTCTATTGCTCGATAACGGCGCAGACGTCAATGCCGAAGACAATGCCGGCAAGACGCCCGTTTGCTACGTTGGTGGCGAGCGAAGCAGCAGAGACATGCTTCTCTTGCTTATGGAGCGGAAAGCGGATGTTGAAGGTCCACGTGGCAGCGGTGTCCTCCAGCAGGCAATCTGCTGGGGCTGGGACGGCTTGCCTGAACGGCTCATCGAGAAGGGCGCCGATGTCAACGAAGGTGATTCCACGGGCAAAACCGCGTTTCACTGGGCGGCCAGCAAAGGCAAGACCGCATTGGTCAAGTTGATGCTGGAGAAAGGAGCAAACGTCAACGCCCAAGACACGGACGGCAAAACCACGCTGCACGCTGTTGCCGATCGCGAAAGCGGTTCGGACGAGGCCGGCAAGGAGATCGCAACGCTGCTGCTCGACGGCGGCGCAACACTGGACGGAAAAGACGACCTCGGAAGGACTCCATTACACGTTGCCGCAGCCTCCGTGCAGGATCTGGGCGTATCGCTGCTTCTGATCGAACGTGGAGCCGATGTCAACGCAACATCCGAGGACGGGCAAACGCCACTATTCAGTGCAGCGTTCCAAGGCAAGAAAGCTATTGCGGAGTCGCTGATCGCCAAGGGCGCAGATGTCGACGCGAAAGACGAGAAAGGGACTACTCCGCTGCACCAAGCGGCTGGCGCTCCCAACGGAAAAGACGTTGCGATTCTGCTCATCGAGAAGGGAGCCGATGTAAACGCAAAGGACAAGGACGGCCAAACGCCGCTGGCCGTTGCCCAGGAAAGCGGCCGCAATGAGACTGCTGAAGCCCTAAAAGGCGGCGGCGAGAAACCACCGCCGCCTGCCGAGAAGCCACAGCCAGCGGAGACGCCGAAACCCGCGGCAAAGCCGGCGTAGCGATCTTCATGCTTGATATACAGGCTGCCCGCCTAGGTACGTTGCCTCTGGTTCCTGTGACACTGCATCCTGTCCGTCGCGGACACTCTCCAGATTGCCCTTCCAGATCACGAAATCAGCCTGTTTGCCGGGAGCTAACGAACCGAGTTCGTCTTCGTCGAAAGCAGCGTACGCGCCGTCCACGGTGTGATGGCGAAGGGCATCTAGAAACGAAACCGACTCGGAGGTATCAAGCTGCCGATTCCGCGCGGTCCTTCGATCCATGGCGGAACGAATGCTGTCCATGGGAGAATGCGAAGGGAATGCGGGAACGTCGGCCCCATAGGCCAGTTGGACTCCTTCGCGCTCAAACGTCTTCACCGGTACCATCGTCTCGACCAACTGTCTGCGGCTTGCACCGAGCTTCCGAAGCATGTCCTCGGCGCGGACTTCGATGAAATTCGGCTGTACACACACAGGAACACCTAACTCGGCGGTCCGGCGGATCGTGTCCGCCTTGCGGAATAGGAAATGCTCGATGCGATGACGACGTCGGCGACATTCGGCCGTCGAGCCAGCGGCCTTGGCGAAAGCATCCAGTGTCCAATCCACGCCTTTGTCGCCCACGGCATGCACATCGGCCTGCAAGTCGGCATTGTGAATCGTAGCGATGATCTGATTGAACAGTGGCTGAGGGTGCATCGGGATGGCCATGTGTCGGTGTTGCGCCGGAACATCGTACATCAGTGCGTAACCGTCAACGGCCAACTTCACTCCCTGCAACCGCACGAGCGGCCCGCGATAGCGGCGGATCTTCTGGACCAGCAGCTTGCACATTTCCAGGTTCTTCACATACGGATAGATCCGAACGCGACAGGGCAATTTTCCGGTCTGTTCCAGACGCACATATGCCGCTGCGTACTGAGGATGACAGAAGTTATCGTGAACGCAGGTGACACCATGACGAGCGAACTGTTCCAGCCCCCAAGCAGCGCATTCCATGCGTTCGTCCTCATCCAGCGTAGGCTGATGTACCGAGTAAATGGCCGGATAATGGATCAGTACGCCGTCCGGCAATCCGGTCAGGCGGTCCCGCAAGTACATACCACCATACGGATTCTTGACGTCCTTTCGCAGAAGGTTCGCTTTGCGAAGCGCCAACGAGTTGGCTACACCAAACTGGCCGCCCCAGTGGATGATCAACACAGGATGATCCGGGACAGCCTCGTCCAATTCCCATCGCCGGGGGAAACGCCCTTCCTGGAATTCGACGAATCCTCGCCCAACGACCCACTCGCCAGGTGGTGTGGTCCGGGCTGCTTTGGCCAATTCGTTGTTCAACGTGTCGAACGAAGTGACCTTTGGCGGACGAAGCAACACGTACTTGAGTTGCATCTGACCGAAACCGATCACGTGGCTATGGCCGTCGATCAAGCCTGGTGTCACGTGCCTGCCGCTCACGTCGATGACCTTCGTGCTGTCGGAGACATACGGTTGGATCTGTGCATCCGAACCAATAGCCTGGATCCGGCCGCCTCGCACAGCCAGCGCAGTGGCCCGCGGATTGGTGTCGTCCATCGTGAGAATCTTCCCACCGGTAAGCACCAATTCAGCGGATTCCGCCTGCGCGGCAAACACCGGTTTGAAGTCGCCCGTGGCCGTGGCGACGAATGTGCCGGCGGCTACCTTCAGCATGGATCGCCGATTTGTCTTGCGGATGGTTCTGGACATCGCTATCAGACCTCCTCCCGCCGTCGCGGGACTACTGGGGAGAAACTACAGAATTACCCTTCAATCGGGATACCCAACCTGCCATGACATCCTGCGCCACGGACGAAATCTTCTTCCACCTGCCGCCATTCCGCGACGGTTGATAGCTTGCCTTCCGTATTCTACCGAGCGCCAGTTCGCGCCGATAGAATAAGAGTCAATGTTGCGCGTTTGAATCGTGGGTTTTGCCACGCTTCATTTCGCTCTCGTCTCCTTGTATAGACAGAACCAGCGTTTGAAGCTGAGGAGCTAGGCATGTGCGGACGCTTCACACTCCGGACTCCGATGAACAAAGTCGCCGAACTCTTCGGCGCGGACGAGACTCCGAATTCCGAGCCCCGATACAACGTGGCCCCGACCCAACCGGTCGCTGCGATCCGAATCGGCTCAGCGGCGGAAACGCGAGAGATCGTTTTCTTGCGTTGGGGATTGATTCCTCACTGGGCTGATGATCCTTCGATCGGGAACCGGATGATCAACGCAAGGGCGGAGACGGTTTCCAGCAAGCCATCCTTCCGGCAAGCCTTCAAGAAGAGACGATGCTTGGTTGTGGCAGACGGATTCTATGAGTGGCAGAAAGTCGATGGGAAGAAACAGCCATTCTACATTCACTTGAAGGACGATCAGCCATTTGGATTCGCCGGGCTATGGGAACGCTGGAGTGGCAAGGGCGAGGAGATTCAGTCGTGTACGATCATCACGACCGAGCCGAACGAACTGATGAAGCCGATTCACAATCGTATGCCGGTGATCGTCCAGCAAGAAGACTACGACCGTTGGCTGAATCCGGCGTTCGAGGATGGAAAAGCGTTGCAGCAAGTCTTGCGACGTTATCCAACGGAGCTGATGGCAGCGTACCCGGTAAGCACGCTGGTGAACAATCCCAGGAACGACGTGGCCGAGTGTATCGGCCGACTTGCGTAGTCAGTCGGCCGGGTGGTGATTGTCGTTTGACGGCACGCTCACCACAACGTGTCACGTTGGCCAAGATTGCGAGGCGAGAGTTGTGGTAGACAGGCTCAATAACATCATCTACCACGTAAGTAGGTACGGCTTATGTAATCGTCTGCGATGTCTTTCAGCGATGCAGGCGCTTGCAGAGTTGAACAGTGCCGAATTGAGAATGCTGTGGGAACCTGGCATTACATGTCCAGCCAGTTTTGACGAACTCTTTGAGCCCGTGTGCCGAAGCATTTCTCTGGAAGAAATTGAACGGCTCAAGCACCGTGCGGATACGAAGCTGGTTGCGGGCGGAGCTACCGGCAACAGTCCGGAGTCGTATGGTAAGGGCGAGGAGTTTACGTTGAGTTGGATGGAGCATGCCCGAGAGCTTCGGCCTGTGCCTCGCATCCTGCGAAAGGTCAATGAGTATCAAGCCGCCGCTTGGAGCGACCATATGGTCGGCGTCCATGTCCGCAGGACAGATGCTGTTGCCGACCGCGGCAGGCGGCTGGGGCTGACATTCAACGACGGTCCCATTATGGAGGCAATGCGTCAGGAAATTGCGGCTTTTCCCAACACACAATTCCTGTTCGCTACGGACAATCAAGAAAGCTTGACGGTTTTCCAGTCCGAATTCGGTGGTCGGCTTTGCTGTTACCCGAAGACATTTGAAACTTTCGATCCGCGGAAACATTCGCTCTTCGGAGCGTCGAATGCCGCCGGGCACCGGCACACCTCGATGGAGTATGCAGTCATTGATCTCTGGCTTCTATCCCGGACGAAGCACATCATCGGGACGAAGGCTTCGAGTTTCAGCGAGCAAGCAGCTTGGATAGGAAGTGTTCCTCTTCGAAGACTATAACGGTACCGCGAAGATCATCGGGTCGCGATGAGCAAGTCCTTCTCGAAGCGAATTAGGTACTCCGGATTGATTTCGAGGACCTTTGCTCGAATGTCTTCCACACCGATACCATTCCAGGATTCGCGCGCGGTAGCAAATATTCGCATGTCGTCCACAAGGATTGTCGCGCGGTCAGTATGTCTGCCCAGGATGTCGAGTTCTTTTAGAACTGGGCAGGGATTCTTCGCACTCGTCAATTGGCCGGTCATCACATGCGCGTCGAGGAAGACCGTCAAGCTAGAACACGACAAGTCGAGTGGAAGCAGGACTTGGTGCAGAATCTCGGCGCTGTCTCCCAAATGGAGATGCACGTGCGGCCTGCCCTTCAAATCCTCCGGTAGGCTTTGCAGCCAGCTGGAGTTGATCTCGATGGAATGGACTTCCCCCATGCCTGCCTGCAACGCTCGACGGATTCCGTTTCCTTTGTACGTACCAGTCTCGACGAATACGTCCGCTTTGAACTGACTCAGAAATGCCGCATCAAAAAATGCCATGGGTAACATCAGTTTGCGTCGGTTGGGTCTCGGCTTTCACGAGCGTTCCTCTACCGGGGCCTTCTTAATCCAATCATCGCTCATCAGATTCGCTCCTGGATGAGTTTTGATGTAGTCAATACTTCTGTTGATATCCTTTTGTCCCGGCCCCTTGAAGATCCGCAGGCGGTGCTTGACCGCCAGAATCGTCAAGATGCTCTGGTCCTCGCGGTGATCGACGAATCCTTGAGCATTCGGCAACTGGCAGAGGTTAACCGGTTCGCTGGAGGCGATTCTCTCGTCAAGATTGTACTTCAACCATTCCTCGACGAATGTGATGGCAAAATCGGTGCGTTTGAAGAAGAACCACGTTGCGACCAATTGAGGAGACCTGTGGTATTCATACGCGTCGCAGTTCGTGTAGTAAAACGCATCTCGCTTGGTCCAAAAGCAGTTGCGTACGCTTTGACGAACCAAGAACGAACCGTTCTCGCGGCACAATTCCACGATCGGAGTGACCGGCTGCCGCAGGGCAGGTCCCTTGACATCATGATAGTATACGATGTCGCCTTCCTTTACTCGTTTTAGCAGGTCCAACACGATTAGCGGTTTGAAAGCGAAACCGTTTGACCGGAATCCGCCGTTCCCTGAAATCGGAAGATCCAAGTAGTCGCTGTTGTCCTTGTAGATTTGCGTCTGGACCAGCCGTTCCCGGGTCCAGGCCTCAATGCTTTGGATGCCGAACTTCCTTGCAGTGGCCACTCGCGACTCTTGCACCCGAGTGAACCCGCCTCCCTTGCTTGCTCGTTTTCGCGGATTTGCATAGCTGTACGGATTGTCGTCGGCGTAGCTGACAAAGTGAACTTCAGACATCACTTTCCGTTCTTGTAGAGGCGCCGTGTCAGGCGGCTGTATCTTCCCAAGGCGCCAAAGGCGACCGGATCAAATCGGCCTTTTTTGTACAACTGCTGACGCCTTGACCGTTCAGCGATCGACCAGGATCGAAGGTCCGTACCCCAACCCGTGTGCAAGTTCTGGGTCGCCTGATCCGCGTGCCGTCTATAGTCGATCAAGAATTCTCTTGAGATCGCAAATCGCGTGCTCGCATAGTAAGCCCTCAAATAGAACTCGGTATCGAGCCCGCATTTGTTACGGACGTGGTCACCATAGTCCGCGAATCCCCCCAATGCCCGGAATGCGCCGACATCCATCATGGCCGTTGGGTTGGCTAAGAACCAACCCACACCAGGCCGCGGAAATCGCGAGTAGCTATCTTGATCTGCTTGCGGCGTTCGGCCAGCCGAGGTTGGTACGTCGCTTTCACTGGGGGCCGCGGAAGAATCTTGGAAATGTCGGGAGGCAGCGCCGAAAATGCCGGCGTTCGTCAACCGCAAAACGTTGCCAGACAAATGCATGCGATCAGGCCGGCTGATGTCGTCCGCGTCTTGTATTGCGACCAATCGAGTTTCGAAGAAAGGAAAGACGTTGTTAAACGAAGTGTAAGGCCCCAGATTGCGAACGTTTCGATAGACTCG